>CALJLK010000455.1 GCA_937982655.1 uncultured Sandaracinus sp. | reverse complement strand
CCATCGGGGAACACGCTTCTTGGTCCATTCGATTCGCGAGCACGAAGCGGAAGCGTCTCTCGAGTTTCCCGCGCGTCTCTTCGGCTCGCTCCACGCGCAGGTGTTCGCGAAGGCCTTCGAGGCAGCGCTGCACTTCAACGGCGCGAAGGCGGCGAAGCTCGAGGTCGAGAGTCTTCAGCCGACCGAGGTTCGGTACCGAGCCACGTGGTGAACGCGTCGTTCTTCCTCGCGGCGGAGCACCACCGAGCGGCGTCGACCTCGGAGCGGCGCACTTCGGGTCGAGACGACGGCCCTCAGATCAACACGATGTCGCAGGGGAAGGTCGCCTTCAGCTCGGCTGCCATGCCGTTCTGAAGTCGCTCGCACGCCTCGCCCCGCAGCTCGATGTGCGACTCGTCGATCGCCTCCCAGCCGTCGGGGTCGTCGCAGGGGAGGGGCACGCCGTTGAGCTCCACGCGGCCCGAGCAGGCCATGCCGGGCTCGATGTTGCCGCGCAGCTCGATCACGCAGCTCAACGCGCCGCCCACGATCTCGCGCAGCGCGCTGCGCAGGCCCGTGTCGTCGCCCGCTTCCCAGAACGGCGCGTCCGGCTCGCCGTCGCGTCGACCGACGCCCGCGTTCGCGACGTCTTGCAGGTGCTCTTCGCTGACCGTTCCGCGGCCGACGCTGATCACGAAGGTGCGGATCCCCATGCGGTAGCCCCGCTGCACCGCCGCGACGCTCTCCTCGTGTCCATCCTGCGGATCCAGTTGTTCGCAGCGGTCCGGCTCTCCGTCGGTGGCCAGAACGAAGATCGTCGGATCGTCGCTGCGGTCGGGCGCGAACTCGATTTGATCGAGCAAGAAATCGAGACTGTCGCCGGTCGGCGTGTCGTCGAGCGGCTCTTCCTCCGAGTAGACCGCCTCGATCGCGTCGTAGTTGTTGAGGGCGGGCGCGACGGTCTGGACCATCGGGCACATGCCGATCGGCGGACTGCCTTCGTCGCCGCGCGCGGAGTAGAGCGCGAGCCCGAAGCGCACCTGGTCTTGGAGGTCCTGGATGAGCCCGTCGTCGTCGAGCAGCGAGTCGCGCAGGACGTTCCAGCGCGTCCCGCCCGAGAAGCCCTCCGTCATGCTGCCGCTCTGATCGATGACGAGCACGACGTTCGGGGTGGTGCGCTCGGTGTCGAGCTCGATCTCGGCGCACACGAAGGGGTTGCCGCCGTCGCCGCTCGGCACGACCACGCGCGCGTCGCCCGCGGTCTCGACGTCGATGCAGCGGCCCTCCGCGGTGCAGCCTTGGCCCATGCGGCAGCCGTCGCCGGTGCGCGCGTCGCAGTCGGCGTAGCAAGTGCCGCGGCCGGGCGAGCAGTAGAAGCCGGGCGGGCAGTTCGAGGTGTTGACGCACTCGCGGCTGCACACGAGGTCGGGCGGATTGGGCGCGCAGGGGCCTCCGCTCGGGCCGTCCCCGCAACTGCAGGCGCTCAACAACATCGCAGAGAGCCACCAAGGGGTGCGTCGCATCGCTCGACTCGACTTCGGAGCGCGGCTCCGGGTTGGAGGCGCCACGCGGGTGGTGCCGGAGAGTAGGTGTCGAGCGGTGTCGGATCCGGGTCACGAGATTCGACGACGGGAACCGCAGGGCGCGAAGAAACCGACGCCACCAGGGAGCTTCTCCGGGGATCCCCGCGTCGCGGTCGGGGTCGGGTCCTGATAGGTTCCGCGACTTCGTGAGGTCGTGGGCTCGAGCGGCGATGGTCCTGCTGGCGTGGTGTGCGTCGGCCGGCACCGCGTGGGCGCAGGTTTCCGAAGCGCCCGCAGCGGCGGACTCGAGCCCCGACACGGACAGGAGCTCGGACTCCGACACGGACTCCGACGCGGACTCGGACTCGGACCCGGACTCGGACTCCCCGGACTCGGATGTGGGCGCGGGCTCGTCGCGCCCGGACGACACGGACACCGACACGGACACCGACACGGACACGGACCCAGACACGGACCCAGACACGGACCCCGACCCCGACCTCGGCTACGGCGCCGACACCGACTTCGGCGCCACCGCCCTCGTCTGGGTGGACGACGATCCCACCGCGCCCCGCGACGACGCGCGCTCCACCGTCACCCGCGCGCAGCTCGACGAGCGCCAGCCGCGCTCCGCGCCCGACGCGCTCCGCTTCGAGCCGGGCGTCGCGATCCAGCAGACCGCCCACGGCCAAGCGAGCCCCTACGTCCGCGGCCTCACGGGGCAGCAGGTCGTGCACCTCTTCGACGGCGTCCGCCTCAACAACGGGCTCTACCGCCAAGGTCCCAATCAATACTTCTTCACCGTCGATCAGCAGACGCTGGCGCGGCTCGACGTCATTCGTGGTTCTTCTTCGGTTCGCTGGGGCTCCGACGCGCTCGGGGGCGCGGTGCTCGCCACGCCGATCCGTCCCCACCTCGATCCGAACGTCCGCGGTGTCGTCGCGCGCCCACGCGTCTTCCTCCGCTACGGCTCCGCCGATCGCGAGCTCGGCGGCCGCGCACAGCTCGAGCTCCAGCTCGGGCGAAACACGGGCCTGCTGATCGGCGGCGGCTACCGCGACGTCGATCGGCTGCAATCCGGCGGCATCGTGCGCCACCGCGATCGCACCGACACGCCCGTCACGCGCGGCGACGTCGCCCCTTGGGTGCCGCGCTTCGAAGAAGAGAGCCGACACCCCGACGATCCCTCGAAGTGGCGCACCCAGCTCGGCACGGGCTTTCGCGAGGCCACCTTCGACGCGCGCCTCGAGCACCGCTTCCGCCGCACGCTGCACCTCGTCGCCGCGACGTACGGCTACCGGCAGATGGACGCGCCGCGCACCGACCAATGTCCTTCGCCGGAAGCGCCGCTCGACGAATGCCTGAAGATCGCGCGGCAGTTCCGCACGCTCTCCTACCTCGCGCTGCGCGGCGACGCGGGGCCGATGCGCGACGTCGAGCTCGTACTCTCGCACCAACGCCACGAGGAGCGCCGCGATCGCGATCGTCCGCGTTCGAACATCCGCTTCCGCTGGGACGACGTCGTCGACACGCTCGGCTTCACGTTTCGCGCCGCCACCGCGCCACGCGCCCTCGGCGACCGCGCGTCCTTCCGCGTGCGCTACGGGCTCGACGCCTTCCGAGACGACGTCCGCACCTCCCGCGGCGAGCGCACCTTCACGGATCTCGACCGGACGACGGAGCTGAGCCGCGGGCAGTACCTCGAGGGCTCGCACTACCTCACGGGCGGGCTCTTCGTGGAGCTCGAGGCGCGCGCGTGGGAGCGGCTCGTGCTCCGCGGCGGCGGTCGGCTCGCGGTCGTCGAAGCCAGCGCGCCCGGCGATCCGGAGTCGGGAACGTCGTCGATCGCCCGCACGTTCGTCTCGCCCGTCGCGCGCGCCGGCGCGTCGGTGAGGCTGCGCCCTTCGTGGTCGCTCGCCTTCAACGTCGACCAAGGATTTCGCGCTCCGAACCTCGACGATCTCACCTCGCGTCAGCAGGTCGGCCCCGGCTTTCAATTCGAGAACGCGTCGCTGAAGCCGGAGCGGAGCCTGACGACCGAGCTCGGCGTGATGGGCGAGACGGAGCTGCTTCGTCTGGATCTCTGGGTGTTTTCGACGAAGATCGAGGATGGAATCCAGCGTGTGGTGCGCGAGATCTCGGATTGTCCACCGTCCACTCCGGAGTGTGGCGGCTCACGCGATCCCTTTCAGCTCGTGAACGCGCCCGAGGGCTCGCGGCTCTTCGGTGGCGAAGGCGGCGCGACGCTCTACCTGCCGGAGGACGTCACGTTACGCACGACCTTCTCGTACGCGTGGGGGGACGGACCGAGCCTCGGCGATCGCGGCGCGACGCCGCCCGGCACGCGCGTGCCGCTCTCGCGGGTGCCGCCCGCGCAAGGCAGCTTCGAAGGGCGATGGCGTCACGCGGGCACGGGTCTATGGGTCGGCGCGGCGCTGCGCTGGGCGGCACCTCAGACCCGGCTCGCGATCGCCGACGCGTCCGATCCGCGCATCCCGCGCGGCGGCACGCCCGGCTACGCCACCTTCGATCTGCGCGCGGGCTGGACCTACCGCGGCTGGCTCGCGTTCGGGCTCGTGGCGGAGAACCTCGGCGACGCCGCGTATCGCGTGCACGGCAGCAGCATCCACGGGCCGGGGCGCAGCGTGACGCTCTGGGTCCGCGTGGGGCGTTGAGCGTCAGGCCGTCGAGCGTCACGGACGTCGCTCTCGAAGACCACGAGCGTCGACGAACCGCGCGAGCCGACGCGGCTACCGAGCTCGCGAGGTGCTTCGTCGCCGCGACGGTCGGGGGCCGCGAGGAACGTCGCGCCTGACGAACGCGCCCGGAGCCTCTACCCTCGGACTCATGGCCAAGCGCGACGCGATCGTGATCCTCGAACGTCACCTCGATCCGATGGCCGCGCAGATGCGCGCGGACGTGCTTCGCAGCGCGGGCATCGACGTCGCGACGCCGGGGCTCGATCACGGTCACCTGCTCGGCGCGGGCGCGAGCTACGTCAGCATCCCGCTGCAAGTGCGCGCGGAGGACGAGGAGCTCGCGCGCGAGGTGCTCGAAGGCCTCGAGAACCCCGACGAGCTGCTCGAAGGACCGGTCGATCCGACGCCGCCCGCAGGCGAAGGTCCGTACCGCGGCGGCGAGGCGATCGATCGTTCGTACCGAGACGTCCGAAAGAAGCGCGTCGCGGCGTTCTGCTCGCTCGCGCTCACGTTCGGCACCGGCCACTTCTATGCGCGTGAGGCGACCACCGGCTGGCTCCTCCTCGGCCTCGAGGTCGCGGCCTTCGCGATGGGCCTGCGCGGCGGAGTCGCGTGGATGAGCTGCGTCCCGGTGCTGATGCTCTACGACCTCGTCGGTGGTCTGCGCGCGTGCGACCGCCACAACGAAGGCAAAGCCTTCACGCCCGGCCAGCAGCTCGCGCGCGCGCCGCTCGTGGTCGCGCTCGCGGGCGCCGCGATCTGGGTCGCGCCCTACCTCGAGCCCGCACCCACCCACGAGCCGGAGCTGCGCGACGTCCTCGACCCCTACGCGTACTGATGCGCTCACGATCACCACGCCGCGATCGCGCGCTCTGCGATCGAACGAACCGCTCTTCGGGGGGGCTCTCGAGGTTCCCACGGGTGGCTGTGCTGCTCGGTGTGCTCGGGCTCGCGTGTGGCTCACCACCGCCCGAGAGCTCGCCCGGCGTGCCGCGCTTCTCGTCCGTCTCGCGTCGCGCGCCGAGCGACGATCTCGCGGCCGCTCGCGTCGTCGCGCGTGCGCAGACGAGGCTCGCGCTCTCGCTCCTCGACGAGCGCCCGCGCGACGCGAACGCCTTGCTCGGGGCCTACGGCCTGAACGCACTGCTCACGATGCTCGCGTTGGCGGGCGACGAGTCGACCGAGCGCGCCGTGTACGGGACGCTCGGGCTCGAAGGCGAGCGCGCCGAGCTTCAGCAAGCGTTCAACACCCTCGACCAGACGCTCGCGTCGCGGGGTGCCGAGCGCGTCGAGAACGAGCCGCTGCCCTTCGTCCTGCGCAACGAACGCGCGCTCTTCGTTCGGCCCGACTTCCCCATCCGCGGCGCGCTGCTCGACGACCTCGCGCGCTGGCACGGTTCGGGCGCTCACGAAGTCGACTTCTCGCGGACCGAAGGCATCGCCGCGGTGAACGCGTGGTTCGACGAGCGAACGGAAGGCGCGATCCCGAGCGTGCTCGAAAGGCCGATCGTCGACGCGCGCGCGGTGTGGGTGGACGCGACGTACTTCTCCGCGATGTGGGCGCTCCCGTTCTCGCCCGACAACACCGTCGAGCTGCCGTTTCGAACGGTCGACGGCGAGGTCACGGTGCCGACGATGCGTGGTCGTCCTGGCTCTCGGTTCGCGGAGGGCACAGGGTGGCGCGCCGCACACCTGCCGTACGGGGGCGGCGAGGTCGCGATGTGGATCGTGGTTCCCGCCGACCCGAGCACCTTTCGTCTCGACTTCACGACGCTCGAGACGATCGCCTCGCGCTTCGAGCCGTTCGAAGTGAACGTGTCTTTGCCGCGCTTCACGATCGATGCGCAGCTCGACGATCTCGGCGGCGACCTCGAAGCGCGCGCGCTCCCGATCGAAGGACCGTGGTCGCGGCTCTCGACCGAAGACACGTTCGTCGCTTCGATCGGTCAGCGCGCCACGATCCGCGTGGACGAGTTGGGCACGGTCGCGGCGGCGGCGTCGTACCTGCTCTCCGGCGGCATCTCGGTGCGCGAGGTACGAGACCTCGTCGTCGATCGTCCGTTCTACTTCGTGATCCGAGACCTTCCGACCGAGGCGACCCTCTTCGTCGGTCGCGTCGTCGATCCGAGCGCGCGATGACGGCGCGATCGGAGGCTGCCTCTACGGCGCGCCCTTCCACGCCGCGACCAGCAGGCACGTCCAGCCCGCGAGCAGCGCGAGGCCGCCGAAAGGCGTGACCGCGCCGAGCCCGCGGATGCCGGTCAGCGTCATCACGTAGAGGCTGCCGGAGAAGAGCGTCACACCCGCCAGGAAGAACCAGCCCGCGAGGCCGATCGCCGACGCGCCGGGCGCCTCCGGGCCGCGCGCGAGCAACCACGCGACGATCGCGAACGCGACGACGTGGCCGAGCTGGTAGCTCGACGCGGTGCTCCACCACTCGAGGCGCTTCGCGCCGTCTTCGAGCGATTGAAGCCGCGTGCGCAGACCGTGCGCACCGAAGGCGCCGAGCGCGACCGCGAGCAAGCCGTTCGCGGCCGCGATCGCGAGCATCACGCGCGCGCTCACGTCGCGCTCACTCGCGGTAGACGCACGATCATCTCGGTGCGACCCGGCACCGAGGTCACCTCGACGCGGCCACCCGCGTCCTCGACGAGGCGGCGCGTGAGGTCGAGCCCGAGCCCGCTGCCTCCCTCGCGCGTCGTGAAACGCGGCTCGAAGATCCGCGCGAGCAGCGCAGCGGGGATGCCAGGGCCGTCGTCGATCACGTGGATCGCGATCTCCTGGCCGGCGTCTTCGACCACGAGCTCGATCAGCCCGTCCTCGCGGTCGCTCCGTTCGATCGCCTGCGCCGCGTTGAGCACGACGTTGATGAGCACCTGCCCGAGCGCGCTCGCCGCCATCGGGACCGTCGCGTCGCTCTCACCGCGCAGCACGATCGCGCACGCGTGACGCACGCGCGGCTCGAGCAAGCGCGCGGTCGAGCGGAGGACCTTCTGCGGCTCGCAGCGCTCCATGCCGCCGCCGTCGCTTCGCAGGCGCTGCGTGAAGCCGACGAGCTGCTCGACGCACGCGATCACGTGATCGCTGCGCTCGATGCAGCGCTCGACCGAGCCCGACACCGGGCCGCTCACCGAGGCGCGGATCTTCGTCAGCTCGTCGCCGAGCACCTGCGCCGACAAGCCGAGCCCGGTGAGCACGTTGCCGAGCTCGTGCGCGATCTCCGCCGCCATCGCGCGCGCCACGCGCTCGGGCACGTCGCGGATGAGCCGCTCTTCGAGCGCCGCCACCTCGCGGCGCGCCACGAAGAGCGCGACCGCGTCCGACAGTCGGTTGCGCAGCTCTTCTTCGTTGTACGGCTTGTGGAAGTACGCGTGCACTGCGCCGCGGTTGATCGCGTCGACGGCGGCGTTCACGTCGGCGTAGGCGGTGAGGATGATGCGCAGCGTGTCGGGCTTGCGCATGCGCACCTGCGCGCAGAGCTCGCTGCCGCTCATGCCCGGCATGCGCTGATCCGCGACCAGCACCGCGGGATCCAGCTCGTCGAGGCGCGCGAGCGCTTCTTCGCCGGACGAAGCGACCGCCACGCGGAGCTGCTCCTCGTAGAGGAAGCGAAACGTCTGGCGGTTCGCCTCTTCGTCGTCGACGTAGAGGATGAGCGGGCGCGCGTCGCTCATGCCGACTGCCTCTTCGGGTACTCGCCGCTCCGATCCGCCGCGCGCTCGGCCAAGGGGAGGTGCACGACGAAGCTCGTTCGGTCGCTGCGCTCCAGATCGAGGGCTCCGCCCGCACGCTCGACCAGCTCTCGAGCGCGGGCGAGGCCGAAGCCGGAGCCGCCGATCAGCGAGTAGCCCGGATCGAAGATGCGCAGACGCGCGTGCTCGGGGATGCCCGGTCCGTCGTCGCGCACCGCGAGCCACGCGGTGGAGTCGGTCTCGCCGACCGCCACCTCGACACGCCCTCCGCGCCCACCGCGTACGATCGCGGTGACCGCGTTGTCGAGCAGCTCGTCGATCACGCGACCCACCGTCGCGGCGTCCACGAAGGTGCGCGGGGTGCCTTCGACCGCGAGCGTGATGCGGAGGTCCTCCGGTAGTCGCGAGCGACGCAGGCGCACCGCGGCCTCCGCGATGCGTGCGAGATCGAGCGCTGGCGTGGGCGCGACGTCGGGCACCACCTCCGCGTCGAGGCGGATGCGGAGCTCTTCGAGCGCGCGCACTTCGCGCTCCGCGTCCTCGCGCGCGTGGCGCAGCTCCGCGAGCAACGCCTCGCGTCGCGGAGGCTCGTGCGCGCGTTGGAGCGCGATCACGAGATCGCCGCCGTGCGCGAGCGAGCTGCGCAACCGACGGAGCGGCTCGGCGAGCTGCACCGCGAGGCGTCGCGAGAGCGCGCGCGCGGGTGTCGCCCGAAGCGCGCGCTCTTGCAGCTCGCGCATCGCGCGGTTCGCATGGAACGCTTCGAGCGCGGTGCGCAGCACCTCTTCGAGCTCTTCGTTCGCGACCGGCTTGGTCACGTAGCGAAGCACTTGGCCGCGGTTCACGGCGTCGATCGCGGAGTGCAGATCGGCGTACGCCGTCAGGATGATCCGGACGACGTCCGGAAATCGTTCTCGCACGCGCGCGCAGAGCTCGGTGCCGCTCATGCCCGGCATGCGTTGATCGGAGAGCAACACCGCGAAGCGCCGCGACTCGAGCAGCGCGAGCGCCTCTTCACCGGATCGCGCGATCTCGACGGGGAGAATTCCCTCGAACGCGTACTGCACCGCGAGCAAGTTCGCGGCCTCGTCGTCGACGTACAAGATGGGGTACGTCGTCAGGGGGTCGACCGTCACTGCGGGAGGATATCGCTTCTACCTCGTTTGGAGTAGGGCACCTGGGGACACTTCGCGTCGATCCGCTGGGAGTGGAAGCCGCAGCACGAAGCGCGCCCCACCCAACGTGGGGGAGCGATCCACCGAGATGTCGCCGCCGTGTGCGCGCGCGACCTCACGTGCGATCGCGAGGCCGAGCCCCGCGCCCTCGCCGTGTTGGCGGGTGGAGACGAAGCGGTCGAAGATCTTCTCGCGCAGCTCGGGCGGCACCCCGCTCCCGGAATCTTCGACCGAGACGACGTACTCCCCCGCATCGACGCGTCCGGACACTCGAAGCTCACCGTCCTCGCCGATCGCACGCGCGGCGTTGTCGATCAGGTTCAGGAACGCGTGGTTGAGGTCTGCAGGACGCCCTTCGACGAGTGGGCTCTCCTCGATGTCGGTCTCGAACACCAAGCCCGCCGGCACCCGCGCCGAGAGCAGTCGCACCGCCGCCGCGAGCCCTTCGCTCGGACGGAACGACGCGACCTCCTGTCGATCGACGCGCGAGAGATCGAGCAGGTCGAGGGTGATGCGCTCGATCCGGTGGGCACAGTCGACGAAGACGTCGAGCATCTCGCGGCTGCGGGGATCCACTTGGTCCGCGAGCCGCCGACGCATCGCGGGCAGACCGCTGACGAGCGCGGTGAGCGGGTTGCGTACGTGGTGCGCCACGGAAGACGCGAGGGTGCCGAGGGTCGCGAGGCGCTCGCGGTGCGCGAGCTCGCGCGCGAGCATCCGCAGCCGAAGCTGCACGTCGATGCGCGCGAGCAGCTCGCGTCCGTGGAAGGGCTTGAGCAGGTAGTCGTCCGCGCCCGCGTCGAAGCCGTCGAGCACCTCGCTCGGCTCACCGCGCGCCGTCACGACCAAGATCGGGATCTCTCGCGTCGCGGGGATCGCGCGCAGCCGCCGCACGAGCTCGATGCCGTCGATGCGCGGCATCGAGACGTCGGTCACCACGAGGTCCGGAGCCTCCGCCGCCGCGGCCGCGAGCGCTTCTTCGCCGTCGACGACCGCGCGCACGCGGAAGCGCGTCGCGAGCACCTGGCCGAGGAAACGACGCAGCTCGGGGTTGTCCTCCGCGACCAGCACCAGCGGCGCGAGCGCGTCCGGGCCCTCGAGATCCGCGGGCACGACCGGCGTCGCGAGCGGAGACGGAGCGATCATCGCGTCGGTGGTCGTCGCCTCGGTGGTCGTCGCCTCGGCGGTCGTCGCCGCCGTCGCGATCGCCTCGGGCGCGTGCGTGGCGACCCGACGCGGGAGCCGGAGCACGAAACGCGCACCACCGAGCGAGCTCTCTTCGACGCTCGCCTGCCCGCCGTGCAAGCGCGCCGCTTCGCGCACGATCGCGAGGCCGAGGCCCGTGCCGCTGCGTTTGCGCGTCTCTGCCGAGGCTTGTCCGAAACGCTCGAAGATCACGGCGCGATCGGCCTGCGGGATACCAGGCCCGTCGTCCTCCACCTCCAGCACGATCTCGCCGCCGAGATCGCGCGCACGGATCACGATGCGCGTGCGCGCGAAGCGCATCGCGTTGGCCACGAGGTTCGAGAGCGCGGAGTCGACCCAGCGCAGATCGAGCTCCACCGGCACCTCGACGTCGGTGTCGATCGACAGCTCCACGCCCCGAGAGAGCGCGGCCGGCGCGAAGGACGCGTGGAGAGCGCCGAGCAGCGCGCGCAGGCTGGTGGGGCGCAGCTCGAGACGCTCGCGGCCCGCGTCCGCTTTCGCGAGATCGAGCAGTCGGTCGATGAGCCCGAGCAGTCGCCGCGACGCGAGGTGCATCGACTCGAACGCCACTTGCTCGCCTCCCGGAGGGGTCTCCCCGCGCCGCAACGACTCGAGCGGCGAGAGGATGAGCGTCAACGGCGTGCGCAGGTCGTGGCTCACGTTCGCGAAGAAGTCGGTCTTCGCGCGGTCGAGCGCTTGGACCTGATCGAGCGTCTCCGCGAGCCGCGCGCTCGTCGCGGAGAGCTCGGCCGTGCGCTCCTCGACCTGGCGATCGACCGCGGTCTTCGCTTCGAGGAGCTCGGCGAAGCGCTCTTCGTTCGCGATCGTGGAGCGCAAGAGCGCGTCTTGTTGGTCCGTGACGAGCTTCGCGGACACCCCGAGATCGCGCGCGAGCTCACGCGCACGCCCGACCGAGCGCAGCGCGATCGCACCGACCAGCGCGGCGCCGACGATCCACGGCCACGTCCCGCCGAGCGCGATCGCAACGCCGACCCCGAGCGCGGCGCCGACGAGCGTGCCGAGGCGCGAGAGGGTCCGGGGCTGAGGCTCCGCGTGACGGACGACGTAGAGACACTCGTCGTCGCCGCGGTGCAGACAGCGGGGATGATCGACCTCGGCGGGCGGCAGATCGAAGATCGTCGGCACGCTCGCGATGTTCTCGAGCCGCCCCGCGCACACGAGCGGCTCGTGCTCGGACGGTGCCCCGGGCGCGGGTCGGTACGCGAGCTCGACGTGACCGCGCGACTGCGAGCGCACCTCCATCGCGCCGACCTTGTTGAAGCGCGAGAGCCCCTGGACCATCTGCACGTACGCGCTGCCCGGGCTCGCAAACGCGCGGATCAGCGTGCGCACCGGGCCCATGTAGCGCTCGGTGAAGCCGAGACGGGTCGCGCGACGAATGAGGAGCGGATCGGGGATTCGTGTGTCGATCGCCCGCATCACGCGCTCGAGTTGGCGGAGCGAGATCCAGGCGTGCGGATCACCGAGCACGTGGGGGTCCACGCCGACCGAGGTGAGCAGCTCACGCATCTCCGTTTCGCTGAGCAGCGGCCGCGCTTCTTCGGCGATCGGCGCGAGGAAGCCCGCGTGGACCTCGGCGCGCCCTTCGTCCGCAGGATCGTGCGACACATCGGTCGACGCGCTCTTCGCGCTCGCGTCGGGTGCGAGCTTCGTGGGCTCCGACGCTTCGTTCGAGTGGGCCCTCGTGTCCGCGTGCTCTTCGGCTTCGTGGCTCATCGTGGGCGCCCCGAGGCGACGAAGAGCGCCGCGGCTCCGAAGCTGCGGGGGTCGGCGATCCAGGCGCGCAGCTCGTCTTCCGCGCGGGCCAGCGTCGCCGCGTCTCCCGCGTGCAGCACCCGGACGTGCGGGGTCAGCAACATGCGCGCGAACACCTCGCGCCCGAGCGCGTCGCTGGTGACGTAGGCCACGTCGGTGCGCACGTCGTCGAGCCCGGCGTCCAGGAAGAGCGCGCGAAGTCGTCGGCCCACGAACGCGTCGGCGCCGCGCGCATTGGCCGCGGTCGCCCACGTCGCACGAGCCGCAGTACCGGTCGGCAGATCGGGGTAGGTGACGAAGCTCGCGAGATCCGTGTCCACGACGACCACGCGCTGTCGTGCCACGCGCCCCATTTCGCGCACGACGCGATCGGGCTCGCGCGCGTGTTGGAGCGCGAGCCGCGCGTACGTCACGTCGAACGAACGATTCGCGAACGGAAGATGCTCGCCCGCCGCGACCGCCCGGGGAGGGCTCGCGGCGCGCACGGCTTCGCGCACGGCGTCGACCCCGAAGACCTCGATCCCACGTGAAGCGAGCCAACGACCGGGCGCGCCCGTGCCGCAGCCGACGTCGAGCAGGCTCGAGGCGTCGAAGACCCCGTGGCGCTCGTAGAGGGGCGCTTCGATCGCCGCCATCGCGAGCATCTGTCGTTCGAGGCGCGCGGCTTCGGCAGCGGGATCGTCGAAGTCGAAGATTCGATAGACCGGTTGCATCGGGATCTGCTCATCTGCGCTCGTCGCGCGTGCTTTGGCTTCGCTCGGCTTGGCCTCGTTCGCCGGCTCGTTCACCAGCTCGTTCACCGGGACCTCGTTCGCCGAGCTCGCGTTCGCCCTGACCTCGCTCCCCGGCGCGCAGCGCGCCCTTCGCACCGTAGGACTCGAGCAGGTAGCTGGCGTAGCGACGCAAGCCCGCGCGGTTGAGCACGTAGGCGTAAGCGTCGAACGCGTGGGTCAGCCCGGCGGCCTCGAAGGGCTCGTTCGCGCGTCGTGCCGACGAGAGCACGATCCGATGCGGCTCGTGCGGTTCGAGGCGCAGCGACGCGACCAGCGAGCGCACGTGCGCCGCGTCGTTCGGTCCTCCGTGCAGCGCGAGCAGCCACGTGGCTTGCGTGAGCCCCGGGATGCACAGGCCCGGAGAGCATCGTTCCGTCACCGCGGCCCAACGTGGCAGACGTGCGTCGCGCGTGACGGAGATCTCACGCTTTCGCAGGAGCCCCGCGCGCGCGTAGCGTGGTCCGAGGCTCGAGAGCGTGGCGCTCGCCTCGTCGAACGAGAACGCGCGCTGTGCGAGGCCGCCCCAGTCTCGCAGCGTGCTCCGCGCGATCACGCGACGATCGGCGCCGTCCGCCCGACGTACGTCGGGGGTGTCACGCTCGCAGGGCGCGCGAAAGAGCCACGCGCGAAGGGGCACGCGCACGGCGGCTTCGGGGGTCCCGGTGAGCGCTTGGAATTGCTCCTGGATCGCGTTCATCCGGGTGTTCTTCGCGGCCACGAAGAACACCATCTGCCGACAGTCCGGTCGCAGCACGACGTAGTCCATGAACGACATGAGGAGCTCGCCGGGCGTGCAGCCGGTGCGCTCCGGGATCGCGGCCAGGTGCTGACCGAGCCACGTCCGCTCCCACGCTTGCAGCGCGGTCACGCTCGCGACCGCGTCGTCACCCTCGTAGCGCGCGAACGTCCGACAGAGCGACGGCGCGTCCCGATGCGCGACCCACCAGGCGCGCGTGGCTTCGTCCTTCGCGTGCTCGAGGAGCTCCGCCATGTACGGCATCACGAGCCCCGCGTGGCGGTAGAGCGCGAGCTGCGTGTCGAACGTCGAGCCGTCGTGCGGCGTGAGGTCGGGATGCCGCAGCGACGCGAGCAGCTCGCCGAGCTCGAGATCGGTGCCGACGTCGTCGCGCAGGATGCGCGCATGCGCGCGGTCGCTCTCCAAGCTGCGCACCTCCAGCTTGCCCAGGTCCACGCGGCCATGGGGGCCGTGGACGCTCGAGCTCCCGAGCACGAGGCCCGGCCAGAGCAAGTCGCGCTCGTCCGCCGTGAAACAGAGACCGCGCGCCGACAGATCGATCACCGAGGCCTCGACGCGGCGTGGCCGGAGCGGATGCTCGAACACCAAGCGGTACGACTGCGCTCGCGTGTCGACGCGCGACTCGGTGCGACGTCGACGACGACGCAACAAGAGCGGAAGCGTCGTGGCGTGCGCGCCCACGACGCGCACCGTCGCTTCGTAGCGCAGGGCGAAGAGCTCGAAGGCGATCTCGATCGGCCCGATGCTGCGCCACGCGCTCCCCGAGGTCTCCAGCCTCGCTTCGCCGCGTCGCGCGAGGTAGCGACGCTCGGCTCCCGGCTCGCTCGAGACGATCTCCAACCCGAGGAGGCACGCGAGCCGGATCACGCGGTCGAGTCGATCGGGATCCGCGATCACGTCGTAGTCGGGTGGCACCGCCTCGGGCGCGAGCGGGACGTCGAAGCGGAGCCGATGTCGGAAGTACGGGCGACCGAAGTGATCGACCCAAGGCTCGCTCGACGAGACGACGGCGGAGGCGGAGCGCAGGATGCCGCGATCCCCGTGGAGCTCGACGTGCGGGAACGTGTGTCCGGTCGCCAAGCCGGTCGGGGTCTCGATCACGCATCCCGTCGCGTCGAGATCGACCACCGGATGCACGAAGAGGTCGTCGACTCCCGTAGGACACACGAGCACGAGGGACGCGAGATCCACGTCGCTCGGCACCGCGAGCGTCTCGAAGCGGGCGCGCGAGAGCGGCAACCAGAGCGCGTCGTCGCCGCGACTGACGCTCCCCATGCGCAAACGCCAGCCTTCGAGGGGAGCGTCCACGAGGGTCGGGCCGACGAACGGCGTGGCGGGCCAAGGGCTCACGCGCAGCCACGTGTCGTCGCCACGCTCGACGAGGCCGGAAAGGAACGACGAACGCGTCGCGTCGCCCTCGTGGCGAACTTGCACCGGGGCGAGCTCGCGAGCGGCGCGGCGGACCACGCTCTCCCAGCGCGGCGAGTTCGTCACGCCGCGAGCCTACACCCCGGGGGCGGCGTCTCGCGAGGACTACGAGACTCGAAGCACACGTCGCGCGTGAATATCGCGAGTCACCGGGACGCGTGCTTCACATCATCGACGCGGCCTGCTGGAGCTGGCGCTGGATCTGCTCCATCAGCTCGGGCGGCAGCTCGCCGCCCGGACCGCCGAGGCCACCGCCCGGACCGCCCGGACCGCCGAGACCGAGACCCGGCGGCATCTCGGGCGCCATCTCGCTCGCGCCTTCCGCGCCCGGCTCCGCGTCCTGGAACGCGCTCGCCGCCGGCCGCGCGCGGTCCGCGAGGTACTGCGAGATCACGTAGATCGTCTCGTCGCCTTCGCGGCGCACGTAGAGCTCGTTTCCTTCTCGCGAAGCGCCGATCTGCAAGCGCACGGTCCGCGTCGGCACGCTCGGCGCGGGCGTCGCGCCCTCGGCAGCTTCTGCACCTTCGGCAGCCTCGGCACCCTCGGCAGCTTCCGCGCTTGCGCCTTCGCCGCCCTCGCGGATCTCCATCGTCACCGTGCCGGTCGGCGCGTCGAAGCCCGCCGCCGAAGCCGTGACGTCGGCCGCCGCGAAGTCCACCGCGCGCATGTTCGCGAGGCTCGACACCAAGCTCTGCACCTTCGTGCTCCCGAAGCGTTCGATCGGCGCCTCGCCCTCGGCCTGCGTCCACGCGCCTTCGCCGTTGCGCGCGAACGAGAACGTCCCGTTCGTGTTCTCGAAGCGCACCGCCACCACCTCTTCGGCGGCCTCGTCGAGGATGCGCTTGTCGCGCCAGTCCTTGAGCGCCTTGTTGAACGCGAACTTGATGCTGCCCTTGAGCGCGAGCACGCGATCGTCGTCGGGCAGACGCGCCATCGTCGAGCGACCGCGGTACGCGCCGACGAGCAGCGTGAGCACGGTCTCGTCGCCGGCCATCACCTCGACGCGGATCGCCTTGGCGTCCGACACCTCGAGCCGCTCGTGGTTGTCGGGGTTGGTCGCCGCGATGCCGGTGATCTCGAGCTCGTCGAGCCGCGAGAGCGCGGTGTCGACCGCGTTGGAGTCCGCCACCGCCTCGACCGGCGCGACCACGTGCCAGGTCTCGCCACGCTTCTCGAGCCGCACCGTCTCCGCTGCGCCGCCCTCTTCTTGCGCGGGCCGCGTGATCACGAGCGCGGTGATCGCCTCGCGATCGATCTCGGGAAGCGTCGGCAGGTCCTGCTCGGCGACCTGCGTCTCTTCCTCGCCGGAGCGCTTCACGATCACGTAGGTCGCGCCTCCGGCCAACACGAAGAAGGCGACCAGCGCGGCGACGAGCTTGCTCTGACTGCTCATGGCGTCCTCGAACTTTCGGATCGGTGCTTCGGGAATCTCGGGACTTCGAGCGCTTCCGGAGTCTGCTTCCGGGCGCATGGCTCGCTCGCCTCACGCGCCGTGCGCGGGGCCTCGCGAGCGAGCTCGGCCGCGCGTCGAAGCTTCGTTCGCGCGGTCGAGCTCGGATCGTTGCGATCAGATCGTCAGCGTCTTGCGGCGCGCGTTGCGGGCCCGCCAGCGCAGCACGCCGAAGAGCGCGAACGCGAACGGGATGCCGAGCGTGTTGAGCCAGCGATACGCGGACTTCTTCGAGTCCCACGCCTTCATGGCTTCCTTGCGCTCCTCGAGGGCCGCTTCGCGCTGCGCGATCGCGTTCTCGGTGCCCTCTTGGTCGCCCTGCTGCGCGGCGCCCATCGCCTCTTCTTCGGCTTCGAGCGCGGCCTCTTCGGCGGAGCTCACGGCGGCCGGCACTTCGAGCGCCGGATCTTCGACGTTCTTCGCGCGGATCGCGATGAGCTGATCGTCGACCGCGAGCCAGTCGATCGCATTGAGCGCGAACGCGAGGCCACCGCTGAGCTGACGCTGTCCGTCCGGACCCGCCTGCGGGATGAACTCGTCGCGCAGGAACGCGCCCGTGCCGCTCACGAGCACGCGCACGTCGCCGTTGCTCGAGGTGCGACCGGCGGGCTCACCCTCCGCGCTGCTCATGCCCTCCGAGAACGCGCTCGGGAGCTCACCCGAGATCGCCACGAGGACGGGGAAGGGCCCGAGATCGCCGCTCGGACGCCACTCGCGCGGATGACGCGGACGAAGCTGCACGCTCGCCGCGGTGTCGCGCCACGAGTTGTCGCTCGTGCGGCCCAGCACCTCGACGTTCACGCCTTCGGGCGCGGTGGTCAGCGCGAGGGTCGAGCTGAAGGGCCAGACCGCGGTCGGGATGCGGTAGAGCGCCGGGTGCTCCATCGCTTCGTCGTCGAAGGTGAGGATCGCGACCGGCGGGTAGGGCACCGCGACCTGCATGCCCATCGGGCCGGCCATCGGCGCGCGGCTGCACTGGAAGTCGAGCGCCACGTCGGAGCGCAGCTCCACGCCCCAGCGCGAGAGCAGCCCGTTCAGGCCACTGTTCACGGTGGTCGCGCTCGGCTCCTGGCCGGCGATGTCGAGGGTGAGACCGCCGCCGAACACACCGAGCGCGCCGCCGTTCATCACGAACTGATCGATGTTGCGGAGCTCGGCCTCGGAGATCTCGTTTCCGGGGGTGACGATCAAGAGCGCCTTGATGCGCTCCGGGTCGATCGGGCTGGTCGCGGAGACCTCTTCGATCTCGTAGGTCGGCAGCGAATCGCGCAGCGCCGAGAGGCCCTCCGCGAGGGTCGGACCTTCGTGACCCGAGAGGATGCCGATCGTCGTCTTCTCGCCGACCAGCTCCTTGATCGCCATCGTGATCGTGTACTCGAGACCCGTCGGATCCTGGATGACCGGGATGGTCTTGGTCTCGCCGAGGTAGCGGATCACGAGGCCGCGATAGCCCTCGACCACCGAGACCGCGTCGTTCTCGATCTTCTGGTGTGCGACGCGCTGGATGCCGTCGGCCTCCGCCGCCTCGCGCTCCTCGTCCTCGTCGGGATTGACGAAGCGGACGACGACCTTGCCGCCGGAAGCCGCCGCGTACTCGTCGAGGATGTCGCGGACGTATTGCTCGGTGCTGTTGAAGGGCGGCGGGAGGTTCTCGGTGAAGTACGCCGTGATCTCCATGCGATCGCCGAGATCGGAGACGAGCTCGCGGCTGCCGTCCGAGAGCGACCAGAGCTTGTTGCCCGTGAGGTCGACGCGGCCGACGTTCACGTAGCTCGCGATGACGTTGAGGCCGACGAGCGCTCCGATCACGAGCAGGAGGATCGTGACGGAGGCGGTGGCGAGGTGGGGACGCTTTTGCGTGGCCATGGCTCAGCTCCAGCGGCGGCTCTCGAGGGAGCGGTAAGCGACCATCAGCGTGATGACCGCGACGGAGACGAAGAAGATGACGTCGCGGAACGCGAGCACGCCGCGTCGCATCGACTCGAAGTGGGCGTCGAAGCTGACCGCCTCGAAGAAGCCCGTGAGCCCCGAGGGCATGAAGGGCAGGAACTTGTCGACCAGGAAGAAGAAGATCGACACCGCGAGCGCGCCGAAGAAGGCGACGATCTGGTTGTCGGTGAAGCTCGACATCATGAGCCCGATCGCGAGGAGCGCGGCGCCCTGGAGGAACATGCCGAAGTAGCCCGCGAAGACGGGACCCCAATCGAGGTTCCCGAGGCTCGCGACGCTGAAACAATACGGAACCGTGAGCAGGAGGAGCACGGAGTAGAGGCCGAGCACGCCGAGGAACTTGCCCCAGATCACCTGCGCGTCCGTGACCGGCATCGTGATGAGCAGCTCGATGGTTCCGGTGCGCTTCTCCTCCGCGAGCAGGCCCATCGTGAGCGCGGGCAGCGCGAAGTAGTTGATGAGCGACGCGTAGCGGAACATCTCGCGCATCGTCGCCTTCCCGAAGAGGAAGAAGGTCTCCCAGAAGAGGAAGCCCAGGACGACGAGCATCACGCCAATCACGATGTAGGCGATCGGCCCGTTGAAGTAGCTGCGGAACTGACGTCCCGCGATGGTGCGGACGTTGTGCATCACGCGTCTCCCTCTGCGCCCTTGGAGGCGTCGGACTTCTTCGTCGAGTCGGCGGGGTCAGCCGCCGACTTCTTGCCCTCGTCGGCGGAGGCCGACTTCTTGCCCTCGTCGCGGGCCTTCTTCTTCTCGCGCGCCTCGTCGATCTTCGCGTCGCGCTTGCTCTTGGTGGCCGCCGCCGCGCCCGCGGTGTCGCCGGTGGTCAGATCGCGGAAGACCTTGTCGAGGCCTTCGCTCTTCTTCTCGAGGCCGAGCATCACGAGCTCGTTCTTCACCGCGGCCTGGAAGATCGCCGCGCGGACATCCGTCGCGTCCTTCGGCACCAGCGTGAAGAGCAGCTCGTCCTTCGCTTCCGCCTCGCGCTGCCGCACCGACGCGATGCCGGGCACGTCGCCGAGCACGTCGCGCGCCTTCTTCGCGGCGTCCGCGCCTTCGCCCTTGAAGGTCACGAAGTAGCTCGCCTTGCCCGCGCGATCGCGCAGCTCGTCCGGGGTGTCGTCCGCGACGAGGCGACCCTTCGCGATGATGAGCACGCGGTCGCAGGTGACCTGCACCTCGCCGAGGTCGTGCGTCGACAGGATGACCGTGCGCTCGCGGCCGATCGCCTTGATCAGATCACGAATCTCCGCCGCTTGGTTCGGGTCGAGGCCGCTCATCGGCTCGTCGAGGATGAGCACCGGCGGCTCGTGCACGAGCGCCTGCGCGAGCCCGACGCGCTGCCGGTAGCCCTTCGAGAGCGCCCGGATCTCCTTGGCGATCACGTCGCCGAGGGTGGTCTGCTCGACCGCCTTCTTGATCCGCTTGCGCGCGTCCTCGCCCTTGAAGCCGCGCATCTTCGCGACGAACTCCAGGTACTCGAGCACGAGCATCTCGGTGTAGAGCGGCGTCGACTCGGGCAGGTATCCGATGGCGCTGCGCACCGCCATCGGGTCCTCGAAGATGTCCGCCCCGTTGACCTTCGCCGTGCCGCTCGTGGGCGCGATGAAGCAGGTCAGGATCTTCATCGTGGTCGTCTTGCCCGCGCCGTTGGGCCCGAGGAAGCCGAGGACCTCGCCCTTGCGGACCTCGAAGCTCACGTCCTTGAGGGCAGTCGCCGGGCCGTATTGTTTGGTCAGGTCCCGGGCTTCGATCATCAGGTCGCTCATCGCGATGCCTCTCTCGCCGTCGGAGTCGTGCTCGTCGGAGTCGTCGTGCTGGAGCCGAAGCTCAGCACTCGGGGGGTCGTGGCTGCCAACCGATGGACGGACCACCGGGCGTGGCCGACCCCCGCCGAGCGTGGCGCGGTTCTAGTCGGGCGCTCCCCCGTGTCAATCCCCGGCCGTTGCGGGCTCGCGAACGCGTGTGAGCCCGCGACATTCCGAACGAATCTCCGAAGTTGTGATCTCGCTCACGAAAACGGGTCGTCCGGAATCACGGGGATCTCCCGCGCTCCGTGAGCGAAGCGCGGCGTGCGGACGGGCGAATCACAGGGTTCCAAGGGGCGGCGGGGCTCTCCCCGCGCTCCGTGAGTGAAGCGCGAAGCGCGTAGCGAACACGACGAAGTGGCGAAGCGCGGAGCGCGTAGCGAACAAAACAACGGAGCGGCACTGTGCGGTCACGTCTTCGTCACGACTGTCGTGCAGCGTCGCCGATCCATGGGCGAGGCCATCCTCTTCGTCGGGGAAGACATCGCGGTCGCCGAGGCCGCCGTCCCCGCGCTCTCCGAAGCCGGCTTCGACGTCGTCGTGCAGGCGGACGGCGAGGCCGCGCTCGAGCGCGTCGCGACGGATCCACCGGCGCTCCTCGTGCTCGATCTCCAGCTCCGAGCGCCGCGCGGCCCCGAGGTGCTCCGGCGCATCCGGCGCGACGAGTCCACGGAGCGGCTCCCCGTGATCGCGCTCTCCGAACGTCAGGACGAGATCGACCGCATCCTCGCCTTCGAGCTCGGCGCGGACGATTTCCTCGGCAAGCCGCTCTCCGCGCGCGAGCTCGCGTTGCGGGCCCGCGCGGTGCTGCGACGCGCGCGTTGCGGTTCGAGCTCCAAGCCGCCGACCTCGCTCGTGGTCGGCGAGCTCGAGATCGACGGCACCACCAAGAAGGTCCGTGTGGCCGGCCGCGAGGTGCACCTCACGCAGGTCGAGATGCGGCTGCTCGGCGATCTCGCGGCGCGCGTGGGCACCGTGCAGCGGCGCGAGCAGCTCTTGCAGCGCGTGTGGCCCGACGCCGACCTCGGCGTGCGCACGGTCGACACCCACATCCGGCGCCTGCGCGAGAAGCTCGGCCCGGCCGCGGACGCGATCGAGACCATTCGCGGCGTCGGCTACTGCCTGCGCGTCATGGGGTCGTGACCTCGGCGATCGAGCTCGTCACGTTCGTGACGAAGTTCGTCACGGACGGCACCCGCGCGGCTCCGTGACGGCCTTCGTGACACCTGCGTGACGCGGACGAAGCCTCGAAGATCCTTCGATTTCTCGAAGAAATCGCGCCGTTCGCGCGCTCGGATCCGTGAGGAGACGCTGGCGTGCCGGGTCGGAAACGCCACGGCCCTGACACAATCACGTCACCGCGCCCTCGTACTCGTCGGGCAGTTTTCTGGCGGCTCGAACGGAGCCCTCCGGACCGCGACCCACGAGACCCGATGTTCGCCGACTTCCAACGCAAGCGGGACCGCTTCGCCATCGCGCTCTTCGCGTTGGCGTTGTTGCTGTCGGGCTTGCTGATCACCGCCGTCGGGTACGCCTACCACCGGTACGGGCAGAGCGCGGTCGTGGAAGCGGAGCCCGAGCCGGAGGAAGAGATCCTCGTCGAGTTCGCGCCGCCCGAGCCCGAAGAAGAGCCGGAGCCGATCGAAGAAGAGCCGATCGTGGCGCCTGAGCCGGTCGCGGTGTTCCGCCCCGCCGCCGCGCGCCCGGTGATCACGCCGCCCGACGACATCCCCGAAGCGCGCCCCGAAGAGAGCAGCGCGGAGCTCCGGCAGGAGCGCGACACCGGGCCGGTCGGCGGCGACACGCGCGGCGTGCCGGGCGGTCGAGGGGGGCAGACCACCGCGCAGGCGACGC
>CALJLK010000454.1 GCA_937982655.1 uncultured Sandaracinus sp. | reverse complement strand
ATGTCGACGCCCGCGATCCCGAGCCGCATCGCCTTCGCCGCGCGCACCGCCATCGAGCGCTCTTCGGGCGTGAGCTTCGCCTTCTCGCCCTGGCCGCCGCGGTGGAGGTTGCTGCGGAACTCACCCGGCGCCGCGGTGCGCTTCATCGCCGCGACGACCTTCGAGCCCACCACGAAGCAGCGCAGATCCACGCCCGCCGCTTCTTCGATGAACTCCTGCACGAGGATGTTCGCGTCGAGGTTTCGGAACGCTTCGATCACCGACTCGGCCGCCTTCTGCGTCTCGCAGAGCACGACGCCGATTCCTTGGGTGCCTTCGAGCAGCTTCACGACGAGGGGCGCGCCACCGACCGCCGCGATCAGACCGCGCACGTCTTGGGTGCTGTGGCCGAACGCGGTGACCGGCATCGCGATGCCCTTGCGGCTCAGGATCTGCAGACACCGCAGCTTGTCGCGGCTGCGCGCGATCGCCTGCGACGAGTTCGCGGTGAAGACACCCATCATCTCGAGCTGCCGCACGACCGCGCAGCCGTAGAAGGTGCTCGAGGCGCTCACGCGCGGCACGATCGCGTCGAGCTGCGGCACCGGATCGCCGTCGTAGACGAGCGTCGGGTGATGCGCGGCGATCGCCATGTGGCAGCGGAGGTAGTCGAGGATCAGCGCCTCGTGACCGCGCTGTTGCGCAGCTTCGACGACGCGTCGGGTGGAGTAGAGCTCGGGCTTCTGGCTGAGGACGGCGATGCGCATGGAGGGATCTCGACGAGGCGCGTGGAGCGCAGGTGCAGAGACGTGTTCGGGGCAGGCGGCGAGAGAGCGCGAACGGTCGAAGGTGCGACGACGGAGCTCGAAGGGAAGGAAGCCGCGACAGGCCGAAGGCGGCAGCATAGCGCGCGCTGCGCGGCGTCGAGGAGTGGAACGTGTGTCGGGTGCGCGACCTCAAGACGCGGAGCGGTTCGCGCTTGACGACGCGTAGGTCGATGCTGCGCGCTCAGCGTGCGTACGAGGCGCGGTAGCGCGCGAAGGAGGGCACTGCGATCGCGCAGACCACCATGCCGATCACGACGAGGCCGCCGCCGACGCCGGTGGTGAGCGCGGTGCCGATCGAGAACGCGACCGCGCCGTGCACGACGTCGGCGAGGCGTGGGCCACCCGCCACGACGACGGTGAAGACGCCTTGGAGTCGACCGCGCACCCGATCGTCGGCCGCGCTCTGCAACATCGAGGATCGGATCGCCGCGGAGGCCACGTCGGCCGCGCCCGCGATCGCGAGGCAGACGACGCCGATCGCGAGCGCCACGTCGCCGAGGTGCGCCGCGAGCGGGATCGCCGCCGCGAAGCCCATCACGCCCACGCCCCAGATCGCGATCGAGATCAGCACCACGCGGCCGTGGGCCTCCACGCGCGAGAGCCACCCGCTGAACACCCCGCCGAGCACGGAGCCGGCGGGGATCGCGGCGTAGAGCGCGGCGAACGCGAGGCCGCCTTCTTCGGGACCGCGGAACGAGACGTGTGCGATCTCGGGAAAGAGCGCGCGCGGCATCCCGAAGATCATCGCGATGAGATCGACCACGAACGACATCAGGAGCACCGGTTGGGTGCGCAGGTAGACGAAGCCGTCGAGCACCGAGCGCAGACCGGGGGTGCCGCGCAGGCGTTCGCCGTCGATCGGGAGCGGCGGCAGACGCAGCACCGCATGCAGCGTCGCGAAGAGCGTGAGCGTGTCGACGAAGTAGAGCCACGCGTAGCCGGTGACCGGGATGAGCATGCCCGCGATCAACGGACCGGCGATCGCGCCCGCTTGGAAGACCGTCATCGAGAGCGAGTTCGCGGCGGGGAGCTGATGCGGCGGCAGCAGCTTCGGCAGGATCGCTTGGCGGGTGGGCGAGTTGATCGCGAAGAACGCTTGTTGGAGCGAGAAGAGACCGAGCAGCACCCAGACGTTCGTCAGCTCGAGCGCGGCTTGCAGCCAGAAGAGCGCGCTCGTCACCACGAGACCGACGGTCGAGATCAACATGAGCGTGCGGCGGTCGACGTGGTCCGCGAGCGCGCCGCCGTAGAGCCCGAAGACCACGAGCGGCACGAGGCCGAACACGCCGGTGAGGCCGACGTACGCGGACGAGCCCGTCTGCGCGTAGATCTGCGCGGGCACCGCGACCACGGTGAGCTGCGCGCCGATCACGGTGATGATCTGCGCGATCCACAGGCGTCGGAAGTGGGCGTTCTCGAGCGGTCGCGTGTCGGCGACGAGCGGCCGCAGACGATCGGCGAGGCTCACGGGGCCGCTTCATGTGGCGGGACGCGCGCGCTGTCGAGCGATCCGTCGAGCGGTCCTCGGCGCTCGGGACGTCGACGATCCCTGCGATGCGGGCATCCCCGAACGCACCGCGAACGCATCACGATCGCGCCGCGCGGTGGTAGCTTCGAGCGCGATGCTCACTCCCCGCACGCACCTCGGCATCTCGCACGCGCTCTGTGGCGCACCCACGGAGCTCGCGGAAGGCCGCGCGACCACCCGCTTCGTCGCGACGCCCGAGATGGCGGCCGACGATCGCGGGCTCGTGCACGGCGGCTTCGTCTTCGGGCTCGCCGATCACGCGGCGATGCTCGCGGTCAACGATCCGCTCGTGGTGCTCGGATCGTCCGAGGTCCGCTTCGTCGCGCCGGTGCGCGTCGGCGACGAGGTGATCGCGCACGCGGAGATCACGGAGACCAAAGGCAAGAAGCGTGTGCTCGCGGTGCGCGCGACGGTCGGCGATCGCGAGGTGCTCGTCGGCACGCTCACCGCGTTCGTGCTCGAGAAACACGTGCTCGACGGCGCGTGAGCGTCATGCGCGTGAGGAGATCTTCTCGTCTCGGGGCGCAGGCGGCGCTCGCCGCGCACCGCGTCGCGTCTGCGTCGCTCTCGAGGCTCGCGAATAGAGGGAGCCGGCGAGCTCGTGAAAGCTCGCCGGCTCATGGGAGGAACGAGGATTGGGAGGAACGAGGATTGGGAGGAAGGAGACGACGAACGGGAACGTCCCGATCGGAGAGCGAGTCGATCAGCTCACGCGGCGGCTGCCGGCGGGCGGGAGGAAGCGGAAGCGTGCGGCGTCGACCGGGCGGTCGTAGCGCACGTCGCGGAGCTCGAACTGGTTGGTGTTGCCCTCGTGGTCCTCGACGCGCAGTCGATGCACGACGCCGGGCAGACGCGCGTCGACGAAGAGCACGAGGCGACGCACCTGCGGATCGCGCGTGCGCGGCACGAGCTCGAGCACCGGGCCCGACCATCCGTGCGAGCGGCCGGAGAGCAGGCGCGTGCGGTAGTCGGACACGCGCGCATCGCCGGTGAGGAACGCGAAGGCCGCGGGGACCTCGCTCGCGCCGACTGCGTTTTTCGCGTACTGGCCGGGCTCGCCCGCGTCGCCGGGCTCGTAGGCGACGAAGTGTCGACCGTCGCTGAGGAAGACCTTGCCGTCGTCGTAGTCGAAGCGGAGGCGACCGGGCTTGTCGAGCGCGAGGCGACCGGTGGAGCGCTGCGTGCGCGCGTAGACGCGGTGGTGGTGCGTCTGCGTGAAGCGCGCTTCGAGGGTGTCGGTCTGCGCGTAGAAGGCCTGCACTGCGGCGGCGACGGTTCGCGCGTCGGTCGGGACCGCGGGCGCGCGAGGAGCGGCGAGCGCGGTGCCGGACTCGGTACCGGACGCGGTGCGAGAGCTCGGCGCGGTCGGCACGTCGGCGTGCGCCGCGAAGCTCGCGCCGAGGCCGAGAGAGACGATCAACGAGAAGGTGAGGGCTCGAAGCATGGCTCGGGTCCTTTCGTGCGCCGTCGTTCGGCGACGCGGGCTTCGACCCCGGCCTCGGCGTGGGTATTCATCGGCGAGCTCTCGCGGTCGCAGGAGACCGAGCCGAGCGAGGAGGCACGTTCTCCGTCCTCGAGCCGCGTTCGCGTCGCGGACCGCGACCACGTCGACGCTCACGACTCGCGCCCTGCCCCTCGCCGCTCGCGCGTCGACGCCGTGCTACGCCTCGCGCGTGCTTCGACGCTGGTGGATCGCGTGTGTGCTCGGCGAGGCGGCGGCGGTGCTCGTCGTGACGCTCCTCGGCGTGCTCGTCTCGCGCGTCGTGCCCGAGGGCTCGATCCTGCACCCGCTCTCGTTGCCGCTCACGGGCGCGATCGAAGGCGCGATCGTCGGGCTCGCGCAGGCGCGCGCGCTTCGACCGCTCGGCGTCGACGCGCGGCGCTTCGTGCTCGCGACCACGCTCGCGTTCGCGATCGCGTGGGTGGGTGGTGCGGCGCTCAGCGCGTTCGAGCCCGCGGCGCCGCCGAGCTTCGGATTGCTCCTCGTGGCGGCGGGGCTCGCGGGCACGGTCGTCGGCTTCCTCACCGGCCTCGCGCAGTGCGTCGCGTCGTCGATGCGCGATCCCGAAGTGCGCTTTCGTTGGGTGCTCGCGAGCGCGGCCGGTTGGGGCGCGGGCATGGTCGCGAGCGCGGTCGTGAGCGACGCGATCTGGGGCGCGTTCTCGTTCGGCGTGCTCGCGATGGAGACCGGGAAGGGCGCGCTCGTCGGCCTGATCGTGGCCGCGGTGACGGGCCCGGTGCTGCGCGCCACGTGGTTGCGCGATTGATCGTGCGGGTCGATGGGTCGCCTGACGGCGACGCTCACGGCGTCGCGGGTCCGTCGGCCTCGCGGTCCGCTCCACGACGGCAATGGATCGTGGGGCGACGCATCGCCGGTCCACATCCGCGCGTGCGACGCGCGCGTTCCTCCGGTGGTCAGCTCGACGCGTCGCGCGCCTCCACGCGCGCATGCTCCTTCGGCGCCGCGCCGTTCGTTCCGCGCGGCCACGCCTCCGCGAGCGTCTTGCCGCCTTGGATCCCGAAGTCGAGGGTGCGGATCGGGAACGGAATCGTGATGCCCTCACGATCGAACGCTTTCTTGATCGCGACCATCATCTGGTGCTGCACCACGAGCGCGTTGCGTTGCGCGACGTAGTCGAACCACACGTGCGCGCGGAAGACGATGGCGCTGTCGCCGAAGCTCTCGAAGAAGACCTCGATCGGCTTGCCCTCCACGCGATGCTCCACCGCTTCGAGCGCGGTCTTCACCACGCGCTCGACCTCTTCGAGATCCTCCGCGTAGCCCACGCCGCAGCGAAGCTCCGCGCGACGCTCGCGGGTGTCCGAGTGGTTCGTGAGGATCTCCTCGTCGAGCTTCTTGTTCGGGATCATCACCTTCTTGCCGTCGAAGGTGCGGACGGTCGTGGTGCGGAGCGCGACCTCTTCCGCGGTGCCGACGATGCCGTTGGACTCGATCACGTCGCCGACCCCGAAGGGGCGTCGCAGCGAGAGGCCGACGCCGCCGATGAAGTTCGCGGCGAGCGACTGGAAGGCCAGACCGAGCGCGAGACCGACGACACCGGCGCCCGCGAGGAGGCTCGTCACGGTCTTGTCGAGCTGCAGGACGCTGAGCGTGATCATCAAGCCCGCGACCAACACCCCGAACCGCACGAAGCGCGCGAAGAGGGTCTGCGCCTCGGCGTGCAGACGACTTCGCGCGAGCACGCGGCGGGCGGTTCGATGCGCGAGCTTCGCGATCATCCAGAAGACCACCGCGAGCACGAGGCCCGCGACGAGGTGAGGGAGCCACGCCGCAAAGCCATCCGCCCAGTGGACGAGGGTTTCCTGCAGGCGCGCGAGGAACGCGTCGAGATCGAAATCCATGCGCGGTGAGGTCGCAACGTGCGTACCGGGCGCGCGTGGGGCGAAGCGCCGCTCGCGCGAGGCATCGCGCCTCGGTCGGGGCGAGGTGCCCCGTGCCGAGGTGTGCGGAGACGAAGCGCCGACACTGCACACTCCTTCAGCTCGACTCCGCTCCCGTGGCCGCTGCGGCGTGCATCTCTTTGCCTTCGTTCGTCACGTTTTGGCCCCTTCGCCGACGAACGCGCGCCCGCACGCGCGAGCGCGTGCCTCTGGGTGAGGACTAACACTATGCTCGCCGCCGTGCGCCGCTTCCCTTGGCTCAGCTTCGTGTGGCTCGTCGGCACCGCTTCGCTCGCGTCCGCGCAGGAAGCTCCCGCCGCGCCCGTGATCACGCCTCCGCGCCTCGTCGAGTTCGTCGAGGCGAGCTATCCGCCGACAGCCGAAGCCGAAGGGCTCGAAGGCCGCGTGCTCGTCGCGATCACCATCGCGGCCGACGGCGCGGTCACCGACGTGCAGGTGGTGCGGCCGGCGGGGAACGGCTTCGACGAAGCGGCGGTCGACGCGGTGCGCCGCTTCCGCTTCGAGCCCGCGCGTCGCGACGGAGCCCCGGTGCCGGTGCGCATCCAATACGAGTACGTCTTCGAGCGCCGCGTCCCGGAGCCGCCGCCCGAGCCCGAGGTCCCGGACGAGCCGCCGCCGCCCGCGCCGGGGCGCCTCGAAGGTCGCGTGCTCGGTCGTGAGGACGGCGCGCCGATCCGCAACGCCGAGGTGTTGATCTCGAACGCCGAGCTCGGGGTGAGCCGTCGCGTGGTCGCGGGGAACGACGGGCGCTTCGCGGCGGACGAGCTCCCGGCCGGCACCTACACCGTGCTCGTGCTCGCGGACGAGTACGGCGAGCTCTCGCAGACCGAGGAGGTCGGCAGCGGTGAGGTCACCGACGTGATCTATCGCCTCGAGATCGTCAGCGTCGACGACGGCGAGGACTTCGGCTTCGGCGCGGAGGCCGTGATCGATCCGCCGCCGCGCGAGGTCACGCGCCGCACGATCCGTCGCGAAGAGCTCACGCGTATCCCGGGCACCCGCGGCGACGCGCTCCGAGCGGTCGAGCTCCTGCCGGGGGTCGGTCGCCCTCCCTTCGGCGCGGGTCAGCTCATCGTCCGTGGCGCGGCGCCGGGAGACAGCCAGACCTTCTTCGAAGGCGTGCCGGTTCCGCTCCTCTACCACTTCGGCGGTCTGACCTCGGTCGTGAACAGCCGCTTGCTCGAACAGATCGACTTCTATCCCGGCAACTTCAGCGCCCGTTACGGCCGCAAGATGGGCGGTGTGCTCGAGGTCGGCTTTCGTGATCCGCTCGCCATGTACGACGACCGCGGCTTCCACGGCGTGGCCGAGATCTCGCTCATCGATGCGTCGCTTCTGGCGGAGTTTCCGCTCGGCGACAACGCCGCCATGGCCGCCGCGGTCCGCCGCAGCACCATCGACGGCGTCTTCTCCGCGCTCCCCGAGGACACCTTCACGATCACGGCGCTGCCCGTCTACTACGACTACCAGGGCTTCATCACTTGGACGCCCACCCCGCGCGACAAGTTCCGCGTGCTCATGTACGGCGCGTCCGATCGCTTCGGTCTCTTCGCGGGCGACTCGCTCTCCGACGAGGACCCCTCGATCCGCGGCAACCTCGATCTTCTCACGCGCTTCCACTTCCTGGATCTCGCGTGGGATCACACCTTCGACGAGCGCACCGTGCTCGACGTGGACTTCCAGGTCGGCACGTCGATTCTGGAGTTCGGGCTCGGCGACCTCGTGTCGTTCGATGCACGCTTCAACCAGACCTACGGCCGCGCCGAGCTTCGCCATCGCGCCAACGACCGCGTCCGTCTGATCGCGGGGCTCGACATGTTCATCACGCCGTTGACCCTCGAGTACTTCGGTCCGCTCCTGGGCCAGTCCGAAGGCGGCACCGAAGGCCAAGGTCTAGGCGAAGAGACGTCGCAGTACTTCCGGTTCGACGGTGTAGCCTATCGCCCTGCGATCTACTTCGAGAGCGATCTGCGCCCGTGGGATTGGGTCCAGATCCTGATGGGGATTCGTGTCGATTACGCCAAAGAGATCCAGCAGTGGTCGTTCGATCCTCGCTTCGCCGCGATCTTCACGGTGGCGGACGGATATCGCCTGAAGATGGGCGCGGGCATCTTCAGTCAGCCGCCCGAGTTCAACGAATCCGCTGAGGGCCTCGGCAACCCGAACCTCGACATGATCCACTCCGCGCACTTCGGCCTCGGCACCGACGCCGAGCTCGCGCCGGGCATCCGCGTCGGCGTGGAGGGCTTCTACAAGTACCTCTGGGATCGGGTGGTCACGACCGAGGACGGCGTCGAGCCGTTCTTCGACAACGCGGGCATCGGTCGCATCTACGGCATGGAGGTCAGCGGGCGCGTGGAGCCGCGTCGCGGCCGAAAGTTCACGGGTTTCCTCAGCTACACGCTGATGCGCTCGGAGCGGCGCGACCGTCCGAACCAGGAGTGGCGCCTGTTCGACTTCGACCAGACGCACATCTTCACCCTCTCGGGGACCTACCAGCTCCCGCGCAACTGGTCGGTCGGCGGCACCTTGCGGCTCGTGAGCGGCAACCCCGCGACCCCCGTCACCGGCGGCATCTACAACCCGGCGAACGGCACCGCGAACCCGATCTCGCTCGCTACCAACAGCGTCCGCAACCCGCTCTTCAACCGCTTCGACCTCCGCATCGAGAAGATCTGGGACTTCGAGTCCTGGAAGCTCGCGCTCTTCCTCGACATCCAGAACGTCTGGAACGCCGACAACCCCGAAGGCACGATCTACAACTACAACTACACGCAGAGCGTGCCCATCAACGGTCTGCCCTTCATTCCTGCGCTCGGCATCCGAGGTGAGCTGTGATCTTCCTTCGTCGTCTCTCGTACTTCCTTCTCCCGCTCGCGATCGCGTGTGGGCCCTCCGTCGATCCGGCGTGGCTCGTGGTCGAGGCGCGCATGACGGGCATCCTCGCGACGGTCGACGATGCGGGCGACCGCGTGACGCCGCGACCGGGCGAGACGCTCCGCGTGCAGCTCCTCTATGCGCAGCCCGACGGGACCCCCGTGCGGCCTTCGTGGGTCTTCGTGGCCTGCGAGCCCGCGACCACCTCGGGATTCGACTTCTGCGCAGGAGAGCCCTTCACGTTCGACGCGAAGGCGGATCCGGACGAAGAAGATCGTCCGTTCACGGTCACGCTCCCGGAGGACTACACGAACCGCAACGTGCTCTTCCTCGGTGCGGTCTGCATGAACGGCGAGATCGATCTCGCTCTGGCGTCGGATCTCGCGGGCGGTCTCGATCCGGATCGAATCTGCGTGGACGGCGTGGGCGTCCCGCAGATCTTCACGTTTGCCCATCCGGTCGCGATCGACGCGAACCGTGAGAACCGCGCGCCGCGCATCGCGTCCATCACCCTCGGTGGTGAAGAGTGGACGACGGAGCCGACGACCACGGGCCCGTGTGTGGGGATGGGGTATCCGGAGCTCGCCTACGGAAGCGATCCAGTCGAGATCGTGGTGCGTGCCCGCGAGGACGACCTCGAGAGCTACGTGCGTCTCGGCATGAACGGTGAGCCCGAGACGACGACGGAGGAGATCTACGTCGAGACCCTCTCGCCGTTCCGCCGCATCGAGCGCCGCTTCACCTTCATCACCGTCGACGATCCGATCGCGGACCTCGAGCTCGAGCCGAACGACGAGGACATCTCGGTCCCCGAGGGAGGCCTGCTGGTGCCGATCTTCTTCGTGATGCGCGACCAGCGCGGTGGCTTCGACGCCGCGAACCGCGCCGTGTGCGTGACGCCCTGAACGCACTCGGGCACCGCCGGTCGACGATGCGTCGGCCCTTGGTGGTAGGCCCGTGACACGTCGGACGGAGCTTCGTTTCCACCGCGAGCGGGAACCCTCCTGGGTGGAGCCGTGGGTGGAGCCGACCCGATTCCGACGGAGCCGTTCGCGCACGTCGATCCGCGCTGGCGTCACGAACGTACGGGCTCCACGTACGAAGCTCCGATGAAGGTCGACGTCGTCATCCCCGCGCTCAACGAAGAGGCCGCGCTCCCCACCGTGCTCGCTTCGATCCCGCGCCCGCCCGTGCGCCGTGTCGTCGTGGCCGACAACGGCTCCACGGATCGCACGGCGGAGGTCGCGCGCGAAGGCGGCGCGGAGGTCGTGCGACAGGACGAGCGCGGTTACGGCGCGGCGTGCCTCGAAGCGCTCGCGCACCTCGCGAACGATCCGCCGGACGTGGTGGTCTTCCTCGACGGCGACGCTTCGGATCATCCGGAGGAGCTGCCCGCGCTGATCGCACCGATCGCGGCCGGACGCGCGGACCTCGTGATCGGCTCGCGCGTACGCGGCAACCTCCAGCGCGGCGCGCTCACGCCCCAACAGCGCGTCGGCAACGCGATCGCGTGTGTGGTGCTGCGCGTGATCTACCAGGCGGAGTACTCCGACCTCGGCCCCTTCCGCGCGATCCGCTGGGAGGCGCTCGAGCAGCTCCGCATGCGCGACCGCAACTACGGCTGGACGGTCGAGATGCAGATCCGCGCCGCGCGGCTCGGCTTTCGCGGTGCCGAGGTGCCCGTCAGCTACCGCCCACGCATCGGCGAGTCGAAGGTCAGCGGCACCCTCCGCGGCACGCTCGGGGCGAGCCGCAAGATCCTCTGGCTGCTCGCACGCCATGCGGTGAGCTCGTGACGCCGTCGAACGCGAAGCGGACGCTCGCGACGTGGAAGCGCGCTCCGTGGAGGCTCGTGTCCGGAGGTCGCTCGTGAGCCTGCCGACGCGCGTGGCGCTCTTCGGCAAGCCGCCGGTGCCGGGGCTCGTGAAGACCCGGCTCGGCGCGAGCCTCCGCGACGCGGTCGCGGCGAGCCTCTACCGCGCGTTCTTGCTCGACGCGGTGGCGCACGCGCGCTGCCTGCGCGGGCCGATCACGCTGTTCGTGGACGGCGATCCCACGCACCCGACGCTCGAGGTGGTCGAGCTGCCGACGTGCGCGCAAGAAGGCGCCGACCTCGGTGAACGCATGGCGCGCTGCTTCGAGCGCGAGCTCGCCTTCCGCGTGCCGGTGCTGCTCGCCGGCACCGACGTGCCCACGCTGCCGGAGCGGGTGTGGCATGCGGCGCGCGCCGCGCTGGAGACGCACGCGCAGGTCTACGTGCCGAGCGTCGACGGCGGCTACGTGCTGGTCGGCGCGCGCGAGGTGCCACGCTTCGACGGCGTGCGTTGGTCGACGCGCCACGCGCTCGCCGACACCCTCGCGCAGAACCCGGGGGCCGCGGTGATCGAGCCTTGGTACGACGTCGACGACGCCGAAGATCTGCGTTTGTTGCGCCTCGAGCTCACGCTGCGTCCGAGCGCCGCCCCGACGACGGCGGCGTACCTGGCGCGCCTCGCAGCCCGTTGAAGAACTCTTCGAGTCCTTCAACGGACTGCCTCTTCTTTCT
>CALJLK010000453.1 GCA_937982655.1 uncultured Sandaracinus sp. | reverse complement strand
AGATTTCTGCCTGTCTCGTGGGCTCGGAGATGTGTATAAGAGACAGCGTCGGGCGACGAGAGCACACGCACTTGCGCGCCTTCGACCTCGAGCTCCGCCCGCAGACCGTCGAGCGCGGCGAAGGCCACGAAGGGCAGCCGGAGGCGCAACGGCTCGCGCGGGAGACGACGCGGGAGCTGACCCACGAAGCTCGCCGCCCCACCACGCACGTGCGAGGCGCGCGCGACCGGCTCGCCCGCGTCGTAGAGCACGACCGTGTAGCGGCCCGGACGATCCCCGAGCGCGAGGCGCGCGAGCGAGGTGCCGGGGCTCACGAGCTCGGCGTGCGGGCGGGTCGCGAAGGGGCGCGGGTCGATGGGCGGAGTCGTGAGCGGCACGGGCACGTCGCCCCACGACGCGAGCGGAGTCGCCCCTTCGCCGGCGCCGGTGTCGACCGCCTCGTAGATCGCGCCGAGCTCGGCCAGGGTGGCGTGCGCGAGCGAGACACCACGCAGTCGCAAGAGCAGCCCCTCTTCGTCGACCGCGTCTGCGTAGAGCCCGCTCGGCAGCACCCGCGCGAGGGGATCCCAGAGATCGTCGCGGGAGCCGATCGCTCCGTCCGGCCCGGGGGCGAGCAGCTCGTAGCCCGCGACCGGCGTGAAGAGCGAGAAGCGGGGGCGCGCGCTCGGTCGAAGCGCGATCGCGCCGCCCCAGCCGTCGCGCAGATCGGAGGTCTCGATGCGGCCCTCGTCGACCAAGGCGAGGAGCCACGTGCTCACGTCGCCGCGCCGCGCGAAGACGAGGTCGAGGCCACGCTCTTGGACGAGCTCGCGGAGAGCGACGAGCACGCGGAGCAGGCGCGCTCGGGTCACGCGAGCCGCGAGGTGATCGAAGTCGATCGCGCGATCGGCCGCTTCGAGCTGATCGAGGCTGAGCGGGAGCCCGCCGAGATCGCGCGCGCCTTCGGCACCGAGGGGCTGACCGCTGATCGCGCGCTCGAGCAACGCGCGGTTGAGCTGCCAGCGGCCACCGACGCGGTGCGCGACGTCCGCGAGATCGCCCTCCGCGCTCGCGTTCGCGACCTCCGCCTCGAGCGCGCGGAGCACGAGGGCGAGCCGGCCCGTGCGGTAGACCGCACGTTGGCGCCACGGATCGCGGAGCAACCCGCGGCTCACGGGCTCTTCGGGCGGCGCGAGGAAGACGACCTGACCGCGACGCCACACCGCGGGAGCCGCGTCGTCGAAGGGCGCATCGTCCGCGAGACGGGCGGCGAGGAAAGCGGGCGAGCGCGGGAGGGGCACGATGGCCGCCGCTTCGTCCTCCGGGAGCGCCATGGCGAGGAGCGGACGATCCGCGACGACGGTGTCGTTCTCGATTCGTGCGTCGAGGAGCGCGGTGGGCTCGACGATCAGCGTGCTGCCACGGACCTCGACGTGGGTCTCGCCGACGAGGGCACGCGCGCGCACCACCCAGGGCTCGTTCGGAGAAGGGAAACGTGTGGTAGTGGAGCCGGCGGCGAGCACCGTCGCGTGCACGGGGACGAGCCCCTGCGGGCGCGAGGCGAGAATCACGATCGACACGGGCGCGCGCGCGACGTCCTCGCGGCGGCGCACCGCGACCTCGAGCTGAGCTTCGCGCGGCTCGGCGCGCACGCGCACGACTCCGTCCGGATCGGTCGGTAAACACAGGCGATCTGTGGTGCCTGCGATCGCGACCGACGCTTCGATCGCGGTGCCGCCGCCGCAGCCGTCCGGCTCGCCGAGCTCGTCGGTCGGCATCGGAATCGACACTTCGAGCACCGCGACGCCCGCCGCGTCCGTGGTCGCCGCGAGCGACTGCTCTCCCACCTGAAGCGTCAGCGGAGTCTCCGCGAGCACCGCGCCGTCCGCGCCAACCGCGCGTACGAAGACCCGCGACGGCAAGCCCGCGAGCAACGCGCCACCCTCGACCACCGCGCGCACCACCGGTCGCCCGCGGGTGACACGAATCGTCGACGACACCGCGGAGCGCGCGAGGCCTGGAACCACGACCGAGAACGCGATGGCGTGATCGCCTTCCGGCGCGGGGACACGCGTGCGCAGGGTCGCGATGCCGCGCGCGTCGGTGGTGGCGCGCTCTTCCTCTCCGTCGGGATCGAGCGCGGGACCTCGGACCTCCGCGCCTTCGAGCGGGAGACCGCGGGGATCGCGCGCTTGGACGTCGACCTCCACGACCGCGCTCGGCGCCACCACGGGCGTGCGCGCGACGGCGCGGAGCACGAGGGAAGGAGGCACCACCGGGGTGCCGACGATCGCGGTGCGGGCGGTCACCGTGCGGCGATCGCGCGTGACCTCGGCGTCGATGCGGAGCGGGCCCTCGATCGCGCGGACGAACGCGACGAACTGACCCTGCGCGTCCGTCGTGAGCTCCCAACGTTCGCCCTCGGGCGCCGCGCCGCGCCATGCCTGGAGCGCGACGGTGGTGTTCGCGCGCGGCGCGCCGAGGGGATCCTTCAAGGTGCCGAGGATGGCCACGCGCTCGCCGGGACGTGGGGTCGGACGCATCGCGACGAGGGTCAGGCGATCGCTGGTGTCGACCGCGACCTGCACGCGGAACCGCCGCGTGAGGCGCGCGCGTTCGGAGCGCAGGTCGATCTGGAGCTCGAAGCCCGAAGGGAGCTCGGCCGGGATCGCGACCTCCACGACCGCACGGCCGTACACGTCGGTACGGGTCTCGGCGACCGCGCGCGCCGGCTCGTAGCTCGCGAAGGCTTCGACGCGGGCGTCGCGGGCGGGGCGCAGATCGCGGTCGCGCACCACCTCGTGGGCGACCACGAACCAACGCGCGCGTGTGCCGGGCGTCACGGTCATGGGGCCTTCGATGCCGAGCTCGAGGCCGCTGAGCTCGCCCGCGGGCAACGCGCGGCGAAGCGGCTGGGCGGAGGCGGGCGCACCGAGGACGCCCGCGAACGCGACGAACGCGATGAACGCGACGAACGCGACCGTCGGCGACGGGCGAGGCGAAGAGAAGTCGGCGGCTGACCCCGCCGACTCGAGCAAGAACGCGTGCATCGAACGATCTCCCACGAAATCCGAGCGATCCGACGAACGAAAGGTGGAAGAAGACATCAGCGGGCCTCCGGCGACGCGACGTCGAGGGCGACGGGCGGCAGCGAGGTGACCGTGTCCGTGCGGTCGACGGGCCACGCCGCGGTGCCGAGGGCGGCGAGACGTCCGCCGACGCTCCAGCGGAGCGCGAGCGGGATGCGCGTGGAGCGCGAGGGGAGGATCGCGGGGAGCTGAACCGTCAGCACGCCGCCCATCACGAGCGCGGTGCGGCCCTGGCTGCGAAGCCGCGCGAGCGCGGTCTCGTCGAGCTCGGCGCCCGCGGGGAGCTGCACCTGCACGACGACGCCGGGGAAGGTGCGTGGCGTGCGGTTGCGGACCTCGAGGACGAGCTCGTCGCGGGCATCGCGGCGCGCGCGCACACGCGCACGGCCGTCGTCTTCCGGCTCGGCGGGATCGAGCGATCCATCCGATCTCGGGATCCGCCAGCGCAGCGCGATCGGTCCGCGCTCGTCGCGCCACGGACGCCGAACCTCGCCGTCGATCCGCAGGTGCACCGCGCCATCGCGCGGACCCTCGACCAGGCGCGCGCGATGCTCGCCCGGTGCGAGCTCGGGAAGACGGAGCGTGCCGCGCCCCTGCTCCAGCGCGACGTCGTGCACGACGCCATCGACCTCCACCCGCACCGCGCGACGAGGCATGGGCGCGTCGAAGGCGAAGGCCGCCATCGCGAGCTCGGTGGCGGTCGACCCGAAGCTCGCGCGGCGGGGCGGGGTCGTCGAGGTCTCGAAGGCCCAACGCGTGAGCGTGCGGACGAGCGGGAACGCCTCGAGGCGCCGATCGTCGGCGATGCGCGCGAGGGCGAGCAGCGCCGTCGGCGCGACGTTCTGCGAGCTCGCGGCGTCGGAGTAGGCCTGCAGCCAAGTCTCGTCGCCGAAGGTCGCGAGGTGACGCGAGGCGCGACGATCGGCCTCGCGCGCCGAGCGATGCTCGCCCGTCCACGCGAGCGCCGCGGCCGCCGCCGCATGAAACGCGGGGCGCGAAGAGCTGAGCGCGACCTCGTCCTCGAGGCGCCCACGCAAGGTCTCGACGAGGCGACGGAGGTTCGGCGCGACGCGTGGGCGCACGTTCGGATCGCGCTGCGCGGGCGCGAGCGCGAGCAGCACGAGCGCTTCGGCCTCGGTCGCGGTGCTCCCGTCGTTGGGCGTCAACGCCAGCAGCGACTCGAGCAGCGTCTCGTCACGCGTCTCGCGGTCGTGCCAGAGCAGACCGAAGGCGAGCGCGTTGCTCACGTGGCCGCTGCGCACACGCTCGCGCCACCGACGGAGCTCCTCGGCGTCGATCGTCCGGCCACGAACCCGACGCGCCCACGCAGCCCAGCCGGTGGCATCGCGCAGGAGGACACTCGACGCGAGCGACACGTGCAGCGTGGCGGGGCGGCGCCAGCTCGCACCCTCCGGCACCGTCCACGTCAACGCGCCGCCCACGGGGACCAACGAGTCCACGGCGAGCACCTCGAGGCGTCCGGCCGGCAACACTTCCATCGTGCGTGCGAGCGCGTCGCGGGGCGTATCACCCTCGAACGCCGCGACCACCACGCGACCTCGGCCCGCACGCACGAGCGGAACCCGCGCGAGCAGCGAGCGTGCGTCGTCCGCGGGAACGCGCACTTCGCCCGCGTCGAGCGCATCGAAGGCGATGCCTTCTTCGCCACGCGTGAACAGACGGAGCGTGCGCTCGGCACCGCGGCTGCGCGCGCGGATCGGGAGCTCGAGCACGTCGCCCACCGTCGCGCCATCCGGGACCGGCGCGTCGACCACGACCTCGCGATCGACCCGCAATCGTGTGTGCGCAGACCAGGTCCAGCCGTCCTCGCGCCAATGGATCGCTTCGACCAGATACGTCGTCGCCGCGTCCGCGAGCGGGATGCGGACCTGCGTGGTGCCGTTCAGCGCGACGCTCGGGAAGAAGCGCAGCGTGGCCGGAAGGTCATCACGGATGAGACCACGTAACGAGCCCATCGCCGCCGCCGCCGCCGTGCCCACGCGCATCTGCGGCGCGCGCGACATTCGACCGGAGCCTCCGCCGTATCCCGAGCCGTAGCCGCTGCCACCACCGCCTGCCCCGACGCCCGAGAGCCCGAGGCCACCGTGGCCTTCGAAGAGCGTCGAGTCCGCGAGCCCTTGAGTCGCGTCGGCGGTCGCGGCGTCGCCGATCTGCGCGGCGAGCATCGCGCGCGTGATGCGCTCGAAGGCTTCGAGCATCGCTTGCAGCGCCGCGGGACCCGGCGCGAGGAGCGCGAGCTGACGCTGGAGCTCGTCCTCGCCCGACGCGACGGCGTACGGCGTCCCGGCCGGGACCTCGCGCGCGAAGGGATCGAGCACGTCGTCCGCGGTGCCGAGCCTTCCGTCGGGGCCGGGGAACGCGAAGGCGCGACCGGCGAGCTCGACAGCGAGCGCGGGAACCTGCGCCGGACGCGCGCGCAGACCGAGCACGTGATCCCACGGGTCGCGCAGGTCCTCCGCGGAGAGGCGGCCCGACCGAACCAAGATCGAGAGCCAACGCTCGGGTGGTTGTTCGTCGAGCAGGCCCTCCGAGAGCGCGCCCGCGAGGGTCGCGAGCACTCGGACCAGACGTGCGCGGGCCACACGGCGCGCCGCCCGCTCGAAGGTGAAGCTCGGGTCGGCGTCCTCCACCGCCGCGAGGGTCGCGAGCTCGCCGCCGACCGTCTCGATCTCGAGCCCGAGCTCTTCGAGTGCTTCGTCCGCGAAGCGGCGCCGCGGTCCTTCGCCGACGAGCGACACGCTGCCCTCCGCGATCCCCGCCTCGAGGCCCCGGTAGACGTCGAAGAGCCCGCGGCGCACGAGCTCGAGCGCGTCCGGCCGCGGATCGCGCAGATCGCCGAGCTGCTGCGCCCAGGTCTCGGCGTCGAGCTCGGACTCCACCGCGCGCCCGAAGTCGTCCACCACCGGCTCGATCGAGGTGTCGAGCGCGATCTGCTCCACGTGCGCGACCAGCGCCGCGCGCACCAGACGGTCGGCGTCCGGTGTGCTCGGATCGAGCACCGCGCGCGCGAAGGCGTGGTTCAAGAACCACGCGACGAACGGCCGCTCCCCGCCGTGCTGCGCGAGATCGCGGACGTCGAGCGCGACCCAGCCCGCGGGCGCGTCCGCGATGGTCAGGGTCGCTTCCGTGCCCACCTCGTGCACCGGCGCGTCGGAGCTCAATCGTGGAAACGATGGCGCGCTCGGACGAATCAATACCACATCCGTGAACGCGATCCCGAGCGTGGTCGTCCCGTCCGGCTCGACCGGGCGCGCCTCCACCGAAGCCACGCCGTGCACCCGCGGCGCGTCGAATCGGGTGCGATCGCGGCCCGCGCCGAGCACCTCGAAGCCCACGAGCTCCCCCCGCGCGTCGCGGACGATCACGGCGACCGGCCAGCTCCGCGCGTGCGGGCGGCGCATCACGCGGACGTCGAGCGGCTCGCCCGGCGCGGCCACCGCGGGCTCCACGCGCACGCGCACCGAGCCCTCGTGCACCGGCACGCAGCGACGCGCGACACGATCGCGCGGGCCCTCGACGCGCACGTCGAAGATCGCGCCGCGCCCTTCGCCACACGAACCGTCGTGCAGCGCCGCGACCGCGTGCGCGGGCACCGTCGTCTCCACCCGCGCGAGCCCGTGACGGTCGGTGCGCACGTCGACCTCGCCGCGCGGCAATCCGGGCCCGCGCACGTGCACCCGCGCGTCCACCGAGGGCTCACCGCGCGCATCCGTCACACGCAGGAGCAGCCCCGACGGCACCTCCGGCACGAGCGCGCCGCTCTCCGCGACCAGCTCGAGCTCGAGCGCGAGCGGCACCGCGAGGGTCACCTGGCCGCTCGCGCGCGCGCTGCCGTGCGCGGCGTGCTCGACCTGCGCCAGGATCCCCACCGAGCCGCTCTCGCCCGGCAGGTATGCGGGCGCGCGTGCCTCGAAGCGCGCGACACCTTCACGGTCGGTGGTTCCGACGAGCGGCTCGAGGCCCGACACCGTCAGCGTCACCTGCGCGTTCGGTACCGCGGCGCCGCTGGTGGTCGTGACGTGCACCGACGGCGAGAACGCGGCCGCCGGCGCGACCTCGAAGTCGACGCCACGCAGCTCGACGAGCAGACGCTCCGAGGTGCGACGGCCGACCGAGATCGGTTGCTCGGCGCGTGGGCCGTTGGGCACGTCGACCAGTCGAGCGTTGGCCGAGGTATGGATCACGACGTCGTCGTTCGGCAGCGTGATCTGCAGATGCGCGACGCCCGAGGCGTCGGTGCGCAGCTCGCGCGGCTCGAGCACGCTCCCGATCGCGAGCTCGACCACGCGACCTGGAAGTGGCCGTCCGTCGCGCAGATCGCGCACGAGCGCCCAGAGGTGCACCGGCTCACCCGGCTCGTAGAAGCGCCGGTCGGTGTGGAAGGAGATCTGTTCGGCCGCGGTGAGCCCGATCGGGACCTCGAACGAACGCTCGTGCTCGGCCGCGTCGGTGAGCACGAGCTCGACGTGACCGGCGCCGTGCGCGCCCGCCGGGATCGGGACCTCGAGCACGAAACGTCCGTCGACGCCGGCCACCACGCGCGTGCTCACGCCGGTCGGCGCGTCGTCGGCCTCGCCGATCCAGCGCGCCTCGATCTCACCGCGCGGGAGCGGCCTCAAACGCGCGAGGCCGCGAACCTCGAAGGCTTGGCCCGCCACGCGCCACGGTCGGCCGGGGGTCGCAGCGTCGGAGCCGTGGAGCGCGAGCTCGAGTCCGCCGAAGGGTGGCTGCGCGGCAGCGTCGCGCGGGAAGATCAGCGCGTCGAGGACGAACGCGAGGACGAGCGCGGAGACGACGGCGCGAGGAGCGGCGGCTCGAAGCATGGCCCCCCGACACCGCGACCGACGTGAGGTTCCGAGGATCGACGCGAGGAGACCGAGTCGGCTTTCCACGCGCCACGATGATCGCGACGGCGTCGCAAAAGCGAGGGAGAAGACGAGCTGCGTGTGCGTAGAAGGCGCGCTTCGATCGCTCCGGCTCGCGGGACGATGATGAACGCGACGAGGTCAGGCGCGTGGAAGGCGCGCTTCGATCACTCCGCGACGATCACTCCGGCTCGTCGGGCGGGCCGCGACGGAAGAGTGAGACGAGGAAACGCGCGGGCACGACGAAGAGCATCTCGAGGTCGAGCTCGATGCCGGCCGTCAGCTCCCAACGCGAGACCTGATCGAGGTGCACGCGCGACGAGACGAAGACGTGGAAGCCGAGCTGATAACGATCGTGGAAGTCGTAGCTTCGGTAGCCCCACGCGACGGTGCCGACGAAGATCGGGCCGTCCTCCCAGCCCGCGAGCACGTCGTCGCGCCGAAAGGCGTAGCCCGCGGTCGCAGTGATCACGATCGGGTAGCCGCGCGCGATCGGCAGCAAGAGCCCGAGCCCGGCCGAGCCCTCGGCGCTCCGGAAGAGGCGCGTGCGCAGATCGATCGCGGGCCCGATGCGCACGTGCTCGTCGCCGCGGCCGCCGAAGAGCGCTTCCACGCGGATCGTGTTCTCGTACACGAACGCGCGCTCGAGCTCGCCCATCGCGGCGCCGAAGCCGAAGCCGAGACGCGAGGACCACTGCACGTCGGCGCGCGCGGACGAAGGCGTGAGCGTCGCGAGCGCGACAATCGCCACCAGGACGCGCAGGCTCGCGCCCACGACACGTGAAGGATCGGCCGGCGCGCGCGGACGATTCGACGCGAGCTCGCTCGGCGAGACGAGAACGCTCGGCGCGACGACGATGCGCGACGTGCAGGTTCGGCGCGGACTCGCGATCAACGCGCGATCCAAACGAAGCCGCGGTCGAGCACGAGGTCTTCGGTACGTCCGTCGGCGCGCTTCACGGTGAGGCGCGTGGCCTCCGAGCAGGCGCGAGAGAGGGCTCCCGCCGCCCGCGCTTCGCCGAGGTCGGCGATCGACTCGCCGCCGATCGCGACGATCGCGTCGCCCGGCACGAGGCCCGCGCGACCCGCGGGTGAATGCTCGAGCACCTCGAGGACCCGGAGCTCCTTGCGACGCACCTCGTAGAGAGGAATGCCCGCGCCACGCGAGCCTTCGGGCGCGAGCACGCGGAAGCCGACCGACGCGTTGCCGTCGAGCATGATGCGCGTGTCGCCGTCCTCCATCGCGCCGCTCGGGAGCCCGTTGCCACGCCAGACGCCGATCACGGTCGGCATCACGGTGTCTTGGTCCCAGAGCTCGATGCGCGTCGGGGTGCCCCCGGGGAGGTGGAGGTTGGGGGTCGTCGCGTCGAGCCTCACCTGCAGACCTTCGATGGGCGAGCTCTCGAAGACCAACGCGTCGCCTCGGTACACACGCACGAACACGTCGGGCGGCGTGCCGTCCTCGTCCCACGGCTGATCGCCCCGCTGGCGCGGCGGGATCACGACCTCGTGGAACGCGAGGCGCCAGACGTCGGGCGGAGCGGGACGCGCCTCGGTGGTCGCGGGACAGAGTGAGGTCGACCGGCGTGGGTACGCACAGCCGAGGCCGGCCACCACGAGCAAGAGCAACGAGAGGACGCGCATCGCGGCGGATGGTGCCACGGAGTCTCGGGCGGAGACAGAATCCGGAAGGCGAACGCGCCCGACTCCTCACGCCACCGTGACCTTACGTCAAACACTGTCGCTTTCAGTCGGTCGCTTTCAGTCGGTCGCGTTCAGTCGGTCGCTTTCAGTCGGTCGCTTTCAGTCGGTCGCTTTCAGACGGTCGCTTTCAGCCCTCCTTCAGAAGCAGTCGGTGTCGGCGCAGAAGCACCGCTGCACGATCGTGAACGCGGCCTCCGGACCTTCCCACGCCCAGAGGTCGTCGGGGTTGGCGGGTGTGCCCGTCCACGTCACGAGGAGCGTGCGATCGTCGCGCGCGACGACGTCGACCGCGGTGATCGGGAGACGAAGTCCCTCCGCGACGGGCATACGCATCGACTCGCGCACCTCGAGCCCGTCCTCCACGCGATCGACGACGATCAGCGTGGGCGAGCTCGCCCCCTGCTCCACCACCGCGACCACGAAGCCCTCCGCGCCGCCGATCGTCTGCGGCAACGACGCGACGCGCGAGGGCACGAAGCTGCGGCGCTGACTCACCGTCACGCGTGCACCTTCCGCGCCCGTGATCCCACGCAGCTCGAGCTCGACCATCCCACCGATCTCGGAACGGTCGCGGCAGTCTTGGGCGACCGCGACGCGGCCATCCGTCGCTGCCACGGCGTCGAAGCTCTCCACGCCGCAGCTCGTCCCCGCGATCCCGACCGTCTCGGAGCCGATCTGCACGAGCTGCACGGTGGGCGGGAAGTCCCAGTTCTGAATCGCCGCGAGCCACGCGCTGCCATCGACCACGCGGGGCGCGCGAACGCCGTCGACCACGAAGAGGTCGTCGTAGGTCACGGCGGTTCCGCTCTCGTCGACCGCCACGACCTGGAGGTCGTCGAAGTAACCTTCTTCGTCGGCGGCTTCGGGCAGGTGCACGATCGCGACCCGTGACGCGCGCGTCGGGATCGCGTGATCGCCGAGCGGGGCGACGTCGGCCACGCGACGCGCGGCGTAGATCGGATCGGAGAAGTCGAAGGTGCCGTCGTTCTGCCATCCCTCGCGGCGCAGCGGCCGCCACTGCCACGCGACCTGCGCGTCGCTCACCGACGTCAGCAGCAGGTTCGAGGAGCTGCCGGCTTTGCGCGCGTCGAGGCGCGCGGTGGTGACGGCGTCGGACCAGTACGCCGGCATCACGAAGGACGTCTCGAGGACCGCCGTGCGAGAGTCGGTGTCGATGGTCGCCTCCATCACCACCGGGCACGCGCCGTCGCAGGGGCTCGGGTTGCCGTTGAGGAACGCGAGGTAGAACGTCGAGCCGTCGTGATCGACGACCGCGGGCACGGTCGCCGACGCGTCGAAGAACCGGGGCGCGAGCGGCGGCAGCCAGCCGCCGGGGAGACAGGTGTCGATCGCGGCGTCGCCCGCGTCGGGCTCGAATCCGCATGCGTCGGACGTGCAGAAGGGAGCGTCCTCGAAAGACGCGTCCGCCAAACCGCCGTCGCGATCGCCGTCGGGCGTGAGAGCTTCGAACGAGCGGCCGCAGCCGAACGCGAAGAGGAGCGCCGCGAAGGCGCACGAGAGC
>CALJLK010000452.1 GCA_937982655.1 uncultured Sandaracinus sp. | reverse complement strand
CACTTCGAACCGCTGCGCGCCGTCCGGTAGGGCGGCTTGCGAAATCGGCCGAGCTTCTTTTCGGCCTCCGTCTTCGAGCGCCCCGACTTCTCGACCGGTCGGCGGGGTCAGCCGCCGACTTCTCGACCGGTCGGCGGGGTCAGCCGCCGACTTCTCGAACGTCCCGATTTCTCCCGACCGATGGAGTCACGAAGCTTGACGCGGAGGGCCTCGCGGAGGTCCACTGTGTCCGTCGCGTGTCGTGGTGATTTCGCCGTGGCATGCTTCGCAGTGCGCGCGTCAGTTCGTGCGCGTGCTGGGTGTCTGGGACGTGCTCGGGGGGCTGGGCGGTAGTGAAACGATGGCTCGACCGAAAGTAGCGTTCGTGGGCACCGGCGGAGCGACGAAGGGCGTCGCGCACCTCGGGGTCCTCAAGGCCATGGAAGAGCTCGGGCTCAAGCCCGACATCTACGTCGGCGCCTCGTCGGGCGCGATCGCGAGCGCGTTCTTCGCGCAAGGCGTGTCGGCCGACGAGATGGTCGACTGGTTCCGCCCCTTCTGGCGCCGCAAGAGCGAGGATCCGCTCAAGGGTCGCTACTTCCTCGGGCTTCCGAGCGCCGAGCAGCTCGCGAGCCCCGGCTGGCTCACGAGCGGTTTGTTCTCGATCGATCGTTTCGAGCACTACCTGCGCGACAAGCTCCCGCACAACGACTTCCGCCAGCTCGACACGCCGCTCTTCGTGACCGCGGCGGACATCGACGGGCGCGGCCGCGTGGTGTTCGGTCGCGGGCACATCGAGGACGTGCCCATCAGCGAAGCCGTCGCGGCGAGCTCGTGCGTTCCGATCCTCTTCCGGCCGTACAAGATCGGCGAGCGCTACTTCATCGACGGCGAGGTCGTGCGGACGTTGTCGATGGACGTCGCGGTCGAAGCCGGCGCGGACGTGGTGATCGTCTCGAACGTCTACCGCCCGCACGTGACGCGAAAGGGGCCCTCGCTCGCGCGTCGTGGTGTCGCGGCCGTCGCACGGCAGGCGCTCAACATCGTGCTCTCCGAGAAAGAGAAGCGTGGGATCGACCTGCTGCATCAGCAGTTCCCGCACGTCACGGTGCTCAACGTCACGCCCGATCTCGGCGAGCACTCGTTCACCTCGCGGCGCGAGTCGCGCAAGCTCCTGCTGCGTGGGTATCGTGAGGCGCTCCGGGTGCTCGCGGCGGCGAAGCGACGAGGTGTGTTCGACGTCGCGACCACGATGCGCAGCGTCGGCGAGGCCTGAGCGGCGACGCTGCGCGCGGTCTTCGAGCTTCGTCGGTGATGCTCGAGTGATCGCTGCGTCGTGATCGCGCATCGCACGTCGTAGGTTCGACGCGTCTCGTGCGACGCACGCACGTCGTGCGGTCGGGTGAGCGACGTTGCTCGTGTGTCGATGCGTGAGCGACGGCGTTGACACTTTCGCGCCGTCGCCGTACCCAGGTCGAGTGACGCAGGACGCCGACGACACCCCTGACTCGCCTCCCGACGACGAGCCGAGCGAAGGCCAAGAGCGTCGGCGGCGCCTCGAGCGTGTGTTGCGCGAGACCCTGCGCCGCGCGATCGAGAAGGGCGTCGAGGCCGGCGTGGGTACGTTGAGCAAGGCCGACCGCGCCGTGCGTGGCGTGGTCGACGACGTGCCGCTGCCCAAGGAGCTCGTCGGCTTCTTCTTCTCGCAAGTCGACGAGACGAAGAACGCGCTCGTGCGAACGGTGGCGGGCGAGGTGCGCGACTTCCTCGAAGCGACCGACGTCGCGGGCGAGCTCCAGCGCGCGCTCACGAGCCTCTCGTTCGAGATCAAGACCGAGGTGCGCTTCATCCCGAACGACGCGGGAGGCGTGAAGCCGCAAGTGAAGGCGCGCGCGATCCCGCGCGTGCGTCGGCGCCGCGACACCGAGAGCCCTCCGGCGCCCGAGACGGAGAGCGACGGCGAGGCGGACGACGGCGAGAGCTGACGCTCGTCTGCGTTTGAGACAGCGTCCGAGACAGCGTCAGCGCGTGCAGCGCTGCGTCACGCGCTCGCGGCTGTTCGCGGCGGCCCGCAGCGGCGGCGGGGACGACTCGCTCGCCGCGCGTGTGAGCGTGGCCTCGGCTTCCGCGCCTCCGATGGCGACGAGCGCGTCGATCGCGGCCATCGCGAGATCGACGTCGGGGGCCCACGCGTCGGGGCGTCGACCTCGCTCGATCACGGCGGTCAACGTGGGAACGCCGACTTCGAGGCATCGCTCGCGCGCGAAACGAATGCCCGCCGAGATCACCTCCGGCCACTCGCCGTCGTCGTTCATGCGCGCTTCGATGCGGGACCACGAGCCGTCGTCCGCGCGCACCCGCAACGCGTCGATCGCGGCGGCCCGAACGCGCCGCGAAGGATCGTCGACGCCGACGCGCAAGATCGGCAGCGCGCGCTCGAAGCCGGTGAGCGCTTCGATGCCGGCTGCGCGGACGAGCGGCCATTTGTCGCGACGCGCCAACACGGCGATCGCTTCGACGTCGCGATCCGTCGGCTCCAGCGCGGCCAGCGCGGTCGCGGCGGCCGCGCGCACGCGCGGGTAAGGATCGTCGAGCAGCGGGCGCGCGAGGGCGCGGCTCTCTTCGTCGCGTGGCCACGTGGCGATCGCGCGCACCGCCTCGCGGCGGAGCATCCACTCCTCGGAGCGCGTGAGATTCGCGGTCCAGCCGTTCGTGCTCTCGCGCGGGAGGAAACGCGCGGCGGACGCGATGCGCCAACGATCCTCGAAGGCATCGTCGGCCGCTGACCCGGCCGACCGAGAAACATCGTCGACGCTCGCCACGTCGAGGGTCTCGAGCACTCGCACCGCGAGCGCGCGCGTCTCGTCGGCGGGCGCGAGGGCGAGGGTGACGGCTGCGCGTGCACTCGCGGAGGGCGAGCCCATCACCCACGCGTCGATCGCGTCCGCGCTCTGCGGTGCACGCGCGGCGGCGACTCGAAGCGCGTCGCGGAGCGCAGGTCGAGAAGCGCCGCCCTCGATCGAGAGGGCGGCGAGCAGCGGCCGTAGCGCGAGGCTCGGCGCCACGCGCGCGACGCGCATCGCCGCGTCGTCGCCCACCGACGGATCGAGCACGAGCTCGCTCAGGACCTCGTGACCCGGCGCCCCGCCGCGCTCGCACGCGTCGAGGGCGGCGTCGCGCAGGAGCTCGTCGTCGGCCCGCGCGGCGGCGCGCAGGAGTGCCTTCGCGTCGTCGCGGCTCACGGAGCGTGCGAGCAACGGGACGAGCGCGCGTCGCTCCGCGCTCGGCATGTCGGGCCAGCGTCGCGCGACCTCCGGCATCGCGGCGTCGCCGACCAAGGTCAACACGCGCGCCGCTTCGTCGCTCTCGCTGCCGCCGCCGGCGAGCTTCGTGAAGAGCGTGTCGAGGCCACCGCCGGACTCGACCTCGGTGAACACACGCACCTCCGCCAGACCGGTGTGCGCGGTGGCGGGCTCGCCGGACGGTGCATCCAAGACGATGGAGAGACAGCGCGTCTCGAGTGCCTCGGGGAGGGTGACCCACCACGTGCCCGGCGTCTCGGGCGCGCGGACTCGGACGCGACCTCCGTCGTGGACGAGCCAGACCGCGGAGGGGGAGCGCGCGGGCTCGGCGGGTGGGACGAGCGCGAGATGACGCGCGCGCAGGCCGGTCGCGATCCAGCCGAAGGTCGCGGCTTCCCAGCGGCCGTTGCTCGGGTGTCCTTCGATCCACGCCGTGCTCACGTCTCCGTCCGTGAGCGCGGTGGGCGGAGGCGCCACGGCGCTCGCGATGCCCGCCGTGCTGGTGGTCGCGCGGGGCACCAACGCGCGCACGAGGGGAAGGTCCGCGGAGAGCTCGGCCGGACGCTCCGAGCGCGCCGCGAGCTCGGGCTCGTTGGGTACCTCGGGGATCGAGCGGAGGGCGACGGGCCGCAGCTCTCCGCTGCGCGGGTCGATCGCGTGCGGGTCGAGCCAGGTCTCGAGGCCGCAGATCCCACGCGCTTCTTCGATCGACGCGACGACGAGGTCGTCGATGCCGTCTCCCGTGCGGTCCGCGACTTGGAGCACGTCGCGTCGACGCTCCCCCGGATCGCCATGCAGATCGAGGCGTCCCGTCCAGCGCGCGGTGGGGCGTCCTCCGGGAACGTCGAGCACGACCGCGAAGTGCCGCGGCCCCTCACGCAGCTCGACGATGCCCATCGACCGACCCGCGAGCTGCACGACGCGTGTCTCGATCGTCGGCGCGCGGAGTGGGAGCTCGACGCGCGCTTCGACGCGACCGCGGCCCACGATCAGCGCGCCGCTCGTCGCGTCCGAGGACGCCTCGAAGCGCACGGGGAGGGTGCGACTCCCGAGCGCGAGGGTGATCGCACGCGCCGGGGTCGGTGCCGTCGATGCAGGATTCGCGGCAGACGAGGGCTGCGCGCTCGCGCGCGAGCCGATCAGGAGAACGACGAGGACGAGCCCGAGGCGCATGCGAGGCGTCTACCACGCTTCGCGCGAGGGACGAGTGGCTTCGCCAGGCCGACCACACGGCTCGACTCGATCGCTCGGTCGCCCGACGGCGACGCTGTCGCTGGTGGCTGGCTCCGAAACCGTCCGTTGGAGTGTCTCGGGTCGCGGGTGGTGGCTACCCGAGCCACCACCGGCAACCGAATCAGCCTGCCGCGCGCGCCCACCTGGCTCGTCGGGTGGCCACCGACGCTCGCGAGGCGCCACCACTTCTGGCCGCGCGGCCGAGGCACGACCGGACGCGAACGGGCTGCGCGTCGAGCAGGGTCGTGCGCAGAAAACGCCGTGATCTGGTGATCGCGTCGTGCAAACACGAAAGCGACGTTTCGCGAACGAAAGCCACAGGGGCGTCACGAAGGTCGGGAAGGGAATCGACTTTTCCGTGGTTCGTGAGCCCATCGGCAAGTCGAAAGGCCACTCGCGAGAGCGGCACACGACATGCACTTCTAGCGTGCAACCGATCGCGTGAGGGGAATCAACGCCCCATCCGTTCGTCGAGCTCCGTCCCGACGACACCCTCCAGCCCTGGTGTGAGGCATTCCATGGCGAAGCAGGCAGCACAGCTCCGTAAGAGCAGCAGCAATTCCAGCAGCAGCAAGAAGGTCGAAGAGGACGTCGAGGTCCTCGAGCTCGACGACGCCGAAGAGGAGCTCGAAATGAGCGCCGACGCCGGCGAGCCCTCCAAGGAGGCGCTCGAGAAGGCGCGCGCGGACGCCGAGAAGGCTCTCAAGGAGCTCGAGCGTCAGGGCGCCGGTGACAGCACGCTCTCGCGTTACTTCCGCGAGATGGCGTGTCACCGCGTGCTCACGCCGCAAGAGGAGATCGAGGCGGCGCGCAACGTCGAAGAGCTCGAGATCGGCTACTGGGAGGCGCTCCTCTCGTACCCGCCGTGCTTCGAGACCGTCGCGACCGTGATCGAGCGCTGCGTGCTCGAGCCGACGCCGGAGCTCACCAACGAGCTCGGCTCGCTCCGCAAGCTCGCGAAGACCGCCAAGCGCGGCAAGCTCGGCAAGAAGCAGCAGGACAGCTGGGAGAAGTCCGCCAAGGCGCTCTCCACGATCCTCCGCGCCGTCGACAGCGACCGCCTCTTCGTGCAGGAGTCCGACAAGGCCGTGCATCGCCTCGCGGGCGACTACGCGACCGAGCGTGACCTCGAGGGCGACGAGATCCGCATCACGCCGGCGTTCAAGACCTACCTGAAGTCGGTCGAGAAGGCGCAGCGCCTCCAGCAGCGCGCCAAGAACCGCTTCGTCGCGGCGAACCTCCGCCTCGTGGTCAGCATCGCGCGTCGCTACAACCGCGGCCGCCTCCCGCTCATCGACCTGATTCAAGAGGGCAACATCGGCCTCATGAAGGCGGTCGAGCGCTTCGATCACAACCGCGGCTACCGCTTCAGCACGTACGCCTCGTGGTGGATCCGTCACGCGATCAGCCGCGCGCTCGCCGACAAGGGCCGCGCGGTCCGCATCCCGGTCCACATGCTCGACACGTACAACCGCGTCGCCCGCGCCACGCAGGCGATCGCGACGCGCACCGGCAAGGAGCCCACGCCGGAGGAGCTCGAGAAGGAGACCGGCATCGCGGCCGAGAAGCTCGAGAAGATCAAGGGCTACTGGGCCGAGACGCCCTTCAGCCTCGACCGCCCGGTCAACGACGAGGACGGCCGGAAGTTCATCGACTTCCTGGAGCAGGAGAACGTCCCGACCCCGTACGAGCAGCTCGTGAGCCGCAAGTGGGCCGACGAGGTCCGCCGTCTGCTCGACACGCTCACGCCCATGGAGGCGCGCATCCTTCGCTGGCGCTTCGGCCTCGACGACGAGGACGAGCTCACGCTCAAGGAGATCGGCGACAAGTACAACCTCTCCCGTGAGCGCATCCGTCAGCTCCAGGAGCAGGCGTTGGCGAAGATTCGCCGTCAGATCAAGGAGTGAGCTTCTTCGGAAGCTGACTTCTTTTCCGGATTCACGTCGGGGGAAACCCCGAAAGATCCGGAGCCACAATACCCAATGCGATCGGGAGGGCGGGGTCACCAGGGTGGCCCCGCTCTCGCTATTTGCGGTGTTGTGTTCGCTGCGGCCTCCGGCCTCCGCTCACGGAGCGCGGGGAGATCCCCGCGACCCCCTCCTCGCACCGCACCCTTCGCTTCGCCTTCGCTGCGCTCTGGCTTCGCTACGGGAGCGGCGCTCGGACGCTCCGCGGGCCAAGGGGGTTCCCCCCTTGGAACCCTCGTTCG
>CALJLK010000451.1 GCA_937982655.1 uncultured Sandaracinus sp. | reverse complement strand
TCAAAGCCGAGTACGTGCTCGCGAACCCGCCCTTCAACATCAGCGACTGGGGCGGAGAGCATCTGCGCGACGACCCCCGCTGGAAGTACGGCGTGCCCCCCACTGGCAACGCGAACTTCGCCTGGCTCCAGCACATCGTCGGCAAGCTCTCCCCGCGCGGCGTGGCGGGCGTGGTGCTCGCGAACGGCTCGATGAGCTCGCAGCAGTCGGGCGAGGGGGAGATCCGGAAGGCGCTGGTCGAGGCGGACCTGGTGGACTGCATGGTCGCGCTGCCGGGGCAGTTGTTCTACTCGACGCAGATCCCCGTGTGCCTCTGGTTCCTCGCGCGGGACAAGCGGGGCGGAGTGGGCGTGGGAGGCAAGAAGCTCCGTGATCGGTCGGGAGAAACGCTCTTCATCGACGCCCGGAAGCTCGGCACGCTCGTGGACCGGACGCACCGCGAGCTCGGAGACGAAGAGATCGCGCGCATCGCCGAAACCTACCATCGCTGGCGCGGTGTGGGCGCGGGGCGGGAGTACAAGGACGTCCCAGGATTCAGCAAGAACGTAACCCTCGCTGAGATCGAAGCGCAGCACTTCGTGCTCACGCCGGGGCGCTACGTAGGCGCAGAAGAACTCGAGAACGATGATGAGCCTGTTCAAGCCAAGGTGAGCCGTTTGGTGGCGCGTCTCAATGCCCAAATAGACCAGAGTAGGGCGATAGAGCATCAGATTAAGCTGGTCATCCGAGGTCTCTGTGACGTCTGAGCGACGAGCGATCGCGCTGAACGCGGCATGCTCCAAGATCGGAAGTGGTGCAACGCCGAGAGGTGGCAAAGAGTCATACAAGGGTGGTCGCACGGCTCTGATTCGTAGTCAGAATGTCTACAACGAGGGGTTTGTTCGCGGCGGCCTCGTCTACATTTCGGACGAACAGGCTAGTGAGCTTAGGAATGTGATCGTCGAGCCGGGCGATGTGCTTTTGAATATCACTGGAGACTCTGTTGCGCGGTGTTGTATCGTAGATTCGTCTATTCTCCCCGCGAGAGTCAATCAGCATGTCGCGATAGTTCGCGCGGAGCGTGATGTGCTCGATGCCAGGTATCTTAGATACCTGCTCGTTCAGCCGTTGATGCAAGCCCACTTGTTGTCCCTTGCGTCGGCGGGCGCGACGAGAAACGCGTTGACAAAAGGGATGCTTGAATCCCTCGTCATCGAGGTTCCACCACTCCCCGAACAACGCGCCATCGCCCACGTCCTCGGCACGCTCGACGACAAGATCGAGCTCAACCGCAAGATGAGCGAGACGCTCGAGGAGCTCGCGCGGACGCTCTTCAAGAGCTGGTTCGTCGACTTCGACCCCGTGCACGCCAAGGCCGCGGGCAAGAAGCCCTTCGGCATGGACGACGCCACCGCGGCGCTCTTCCCCGACTCGTTCGAGGATTCCGAGCTCGGGCCGATCCCGCGTGGGTGGCGGGTGGCGGCGCTGGGGGAGCTGACTTCGATGCTGACGCGGGGACGTGCGCCGTCGTATTCGGACGAAGGGCTCTTGATTCTGAACCAGAAGTGCATTCGAAACGGACGAGTATCGTTCGACAAGGCACGCCGGACCGAAGCAGATTCGGGGCGATGGGATGATCGAGCTCTCGCAGTTGGAGATGTGCTCGTGAACTCGACGGGTGTCGGGACCCTGGGGCGCGTTGCGCAAGTCACGTGGCTTCCCGAGCCCGCTTCGTTCGATACCCATGTCACGGCGCTCCGGGCGGCAGACAACGTCGATCCCACGTTCTTCGGCGTGGGGCAGTTGATGAAGGAGCGGGTCTACGAGGCGCTCGGAGAAGGAAGTACCGGCCAAACCGAGCTCAGTCGCGGACGGATCGCCGCGGAGCTGGTCGTGGTGCCCCCCGAGATCGTTCAGCGACGATTCGGTGAGGTCGTCGGTCCGTTTCGAGAGCGTTCGTCGCAGACCGAGCGCGAGTCGCTCACCCTCGCCGAGCTTCGCGACACTCTCCTCCCGAAGCTCCTCTCCGGCGAGCTCCGCGTTCCGCTCGACGTCACCCACGCCCCGACCTCGAAGTCGGAACAGCTCGGGCTCTTTGGCGACCACTGACGCATGGGATCCATGAACTGGGATTGGATGCGGTCTCCACACGGTGTGAAGTTCGTGGCCTCCGAGAAGGCGGACCACGATGACGCTTCTTGGGCCGAGCTTCGCCAGCACGCTTGCGAGATGGTGCGGCGATGTGACCGTGTGCTTGGGGAGGCGGTGGACGACTCCACCTTGGCGGATGCCCGGCTCCGAGTCCGTCGGTGGCTGGAGCGAGAGGCGCGCGCCGCGTTCGCTCATCTCCATCACCTCCCCGCGGTTGCCGATGCCCACGGTGGCGTGCTTCACGATCTCGAGGCGCTCCGAGCACCCGACGTCGTCACGACGGACGCCTTGCAGGACTTCCTGAGGCTCGTCTTGGAGCGCCTCGACGGTTGGAAGCCGAAACCCGGAACGGACGACGATCCTTGGCGTGCGTTTCGCCCTGCGGAGATGGACGGCCTCACGGCGTTTCTCTCACTCCACCTGACCCAGGGGGCGCGCCCCGCGGAGTCGCTCTTCGTCGTCATCCCTGACCAGCCGGTCTCGAGCGGGAAGGTTCGCGAGATTCCGAATCCCGGTGAGTCTTGGTTCAACCAGTACGAGGTGCTGTTCTTGACGAAGGAGTCGCTTCGCTCCCGCCTCGTGCGTCACTCCGAGCTCGCACGCGAGCAGAGGGCGGAGCGCGACCCGGAGACGTTGGAAGCCCTTCGGAAGTTTCAGCCCGCGATCGTCGAGAGCCACCCGGGGAGAGCGGACGACCCCTTCCTCTGGTTCCTCCACCGTTGGGACGAGGACGCGATCGTCGAGGCAACCGTGCGTGCGATTCGCTCGAGCGCGATGTTCGCCCTCCTGTGGCACGCCGACGCGTCCCCGCTCTCGTGCGTTCAGCATGCCCAGCGTTCACTGGAGCTCCTCGCCGGACTGACGAGCCTCGCCGGCGCGCGGCCGAGTCGAACGTCGTGCCGTCTGGTGGTGGTGGGGGTCGAGGAATGGGCGGACCGCCCTCAGAAGGTCGACCCGCCGATTCATGCGGACACGACGTTCGAGTGTGTCTTTCCAGATGGCGTCATGCCGATGCTCTCCGATGGCTGGTGGTGGGCTCATGGCCATCGCTTCGCCTTCGGGCTGCACGAGTACGCGACGCAACCGAAGACCTGCGGCGGTCGCTTTCGGCGGGCGCTGCACTTCTGGTCGCGGGGAGAGGCGTTCCACCGAAGCTCTGGGGGTTCGGCGTTCGACGTCGCGGACCGGTACTTGGCGTACATGACCGCCATCGAGGTCGCCATCTCGAGTCGGTCTCGCGTGACCGCGTCGGTCAGCCAGCGCGTCGCGAACATCTGTCGGAACATGGACGTAAAACGTGAGATGAAGGACCTCTACGACGTTCGCTCTCGCTACGTCCACGACGGCCTCCCGCGCGTGAAGCGAGAAGAACTCGTGAGGCTTCGCGAGCTGGCGCGCCTGGTCTTGCGCGATCTCGCGCAGTGGAGCGTCGAGCACAGCCTCGACACCGACCACGTCAAGTACGTCGAGGACTGCGACCTCCGCGCCGTCGGTGTCTGATCGTTCGCGCGTGTTGCGGCCCGTCACGCACCAGGCACCCTGATGCCGATGTCGGTCAAGACGCTGAAGGTGAAGAAGCCCAAGCGGCTCCCTGTTGGGACCGAGCTGACGGTCGCGTTCGCGCCCGGTCAGGACACCGTCGTCTACGTGGTCGAGGACCTCGGCGACATCGGCGTGGGTGGTAAGCGACTGCTCCGCGTGAGCTCGACCAAGGATCCGTCGGCGGCGGATGCGGTGGTCTTCGATCTGCCGTCCGACCTCTCGCAGTTCGCGCTCTGAGCCGTCGACTGGGCAACGTGTAAGCCCCGCTCACACGTTCGCGATCGCGCCGCGCGGCCCGTCGAGGAGCGCCTCGATCGCGACCGCTCCGCGCATCCCGAGTAAGCTCGCGCGTTCTCCACGAGCGAGCACCCATGGCCCAGTCCAAGCGCAAGCCCTCCAAGCACGCCGCTCCCTCCGAGCCGATGCGGATCCTCTACCTGAAGGTGGAGAACTACCGCGCGCTGCGGCGCATCGAGCTCGACGAGCTGACGCCGATGACGGTGCTGCTCGGGCCGAACGGGAGCGGCAAGTCCACCGTGTTCGACGTGTTCAGCTTCCTCTCGGAGTGCTTCACGACCGGGCTCCGCAAGGCGTGGGAGCGGCGCGGGCGGTTCAAGGAGCTGCGGACGCGTGGCGGCGAGGGGCCGATCGTGTTCGAGCTGAAGTACCGCGAGCAGGAGGACATGCAGCCCGCGACCTACCACCTCGAGATCGACGAGGTGGAGGGCAGCCCGGTGGTGCGCGAGGAGTGGCTGAAGTGGCGGCGCGTCTCGAAGAACACCCAGGGCGCGCCCTACAAGATCCTCAGCTTCAAGAACGGCAGCGGCTACGTGATCTCGGGCGACAAGCCCGTCGCCACCGACAAGAAGGTGCGCGAGCAGCTCGACGAGCCCGACATGCTCGCGGTGAGCACGCTCGGGCGGCTCTCGAAGAACCCGCGCGTGGCCGCGCTGCGGCGCTTCATCTCCGATTGGTACGTCTCGTACCTCACGATCGACGACACGCGTGGGCAGCCGGAGGCGGGGGCGCAGGAGCACCTCAGCAAGACGGGCGACAACCTCGCGAACGTCGTGCAGTACCTGAAGGAGAAGCACCCGGAGACGCTGGAGCAGATCTTCGAGGTGCTGCGGCGTCGCGTGCCGCGCCTGCAGGACGTGAAGGCGGAGCCGATGGACGACGGACGCCTGCTCTTGCAGATCAAGGACGCGCCCTTCGACCGACCGATCCTCTCGCGCTTCGCCTCCGACGGCACGCTGAAGATGCTCGCGTACCTCACGGTGCTGCACGACCCCGCCCCGCCGCCCTTCGTCGGCATCGAAGAACCGGAGAACTTCCTCCACCCGCGGCTCTTGCCCGAGCTCGCGGAGGAGTGCCGCGAGGCGAGCGCGCGCTCGCAGCTGCTCGTGACCACGCACTCGCCCTTCTTCCTCAACGAGCTCCGCCCCGAGGAGGTCTTCGTGCTCTACCGCGACGAGCAGGGGTACACCCAGGCGCGCCGAGCGAGCGAGATGCAGGGCATCCCGGACTTCGTGCGCGAAGGCTCGAAGCTCGGTCACCTCTGGCTCGAAGGACACTTCGACGTCGGCGATCCGCTCCGCAACGCGGGCGCACCGCTGCCGCCGCGAGGGCGTCGATGAAGGTGGAGCACCTGGAGGTGCTCGTCGAAGAGCCCTCGATGGAGGCCGCGCTCGAGCGCCTCCTCCCGAGGATGACGAGCGCGACGTTCACGATCCACCCGCACCAAGGCAAGGCGGACTTGCTCGCCAAGCTGGAGGGGAAGCTGCGCGGCTACGCGAGCTGGCTCCCCGTGACGTACCGCGTGCTCGTGGTCGTCGACCGCGACGACCAAGCGTGCGTGGAGCTGAAGGCGGGCCTTCGGGCGTGCTTCGAGCGCGCGCAGGTCGTGGAGGGCGACGCGGCGCGGCGGGCCTCGGGCGATGCGTGGCACGTCGTCGGTCGCATCGCGATCGAGGAGCTCGAAGCCTGGTACTTCGGCGACTGGCAGGCGGTGCGCGCCGCGTACCCGAAGGTCCCCGCCGGCATCCCGCGCGAAGAGCGATACCGCGACCCGGACGCGATCCGCGGCGGCACCTGGGAAGCGCTCGAACGAATCCTCCAGGACGCGGGCTACTTCAAAGAGGGATTGCGGAAGATCGAAGCGGCTCGCGCGATCGCGGAGCACATGGAGCCGAAGCGCAACGCCTCGGGCAGCTTCGGCCAGCTCCGCTCGCTCCTCGGCGAGCTCGACCGCGCGAGCTGAGGTCGGGCAGAGACCAAGTCGCTCGGGAAGACGAGCATCCGCCCGCCACGAAAGAAGGATTGATGCGCCGCCTACTCCCGCTTGCCCTGGTCGCCCTCGCGTCGGTCGCCTCCGCCCAGACGCCGACTCTCGACGGGCTCCCGCTTTGGAACGGCGACGTGCGCCGCGCGCCGCAAGAGGTGCGCGACGCGATCGCGACGTGGCAGAGCGCGCATCGTCCGCTGCCGTCTCCCCGCGGACGCTCTTTGGAGGCGACGAACGCTTGGGCCACCGAGGTGTACCGACCGTGGATGGAACGGCAGAGCGCCGCGCTGGATGCCGCCGAAGCCGCGCTCACGCGTCCGGACGCCCCAGCGTCGTGGCGCCTGCTCGCCGCGGTCGTGGTCGGCGACGTCGTCGAGCACGTGGTGACGCGCATCACCGAGCTGCCGACGCCCGAGGAGATCGCCGGCGATCCCGCGCTCGTCGAGATGTACGCGACCTCCATGCGCGAAGGTGTGAGCACGGCGCTCCGTGAGCGAGCGCTTCCCGCCTTCGAGCGCTGCGTCGCGCTCGCGGGCTCGAGCCCGTGGGCCGCACGGTGCGCTGCCCGTGCGAACGTATTGCGTGCGCAGCTGGGACCCGGTGTGCCGCCGAGCTCTCCGCCTTCGCCGAACGCCGACGTTCGCGGAGCCACGTCGATGCCCCGCGCGTGCACGCCGGCGGCGTTTCCGTTCCCCGACGAAGCCTCGGCGTCGCCGAACATCAACGTCGAGAGCGTGGTGGCGCTCGACTACCACGGTTCGCTGCGCGGTCCGGACGCCGAGCGCCTGATCGCCGCGGTGGAGCGCACACTCACGCGACGTGGCCTTCGTCTCCTCCCGCGTCCCGAGGTTCGGGCCGCGCTCGAGCAGGTGCAGTCGCGTCGCACGCGGTCGGAAGGTCCCGTCTGTCAGGTCGGTCCTTCGCTCGCGTCGGTCCTCGCGCCGAGGCACCCGAACCTCCTCCTCGCGACCGCTTCCCACACGTGTCTTCGCGAGCGGTGCGAGCTCGCGGTCACCTTCCGCCGCCCCGCGCGGCAAGGCGATTCGACGGACGACGTCCCCGACCGCCTCTCGACCGAGGTTGCCGGTCGGACTCCGAACGCGCGCGATTGGATCGCCGCCGCGGCTCGGCTCGAGCCCGGACACGCGCCGCTCGTCGGAGTCCTGATCTCACGCGCCGCCGCCGAGAACCCCGACTTCCAGGTCGCCCACCCGAGCCCGAGCGACGCGGTGTTCTCGGTGGCGAGTCGCCTGCGCGCGCAGAGCCGCGATCTGCGCGCGTGCTTCGCCGGCCCCGGCGTCGTTGCGCTCCACGTCCGCGCGCAGCTCGACGCCAGCGGTCGCGTCACCAACAGCGAGGTTCAGACCCTCGAAGCGACCGGCCCGGAGCCCGCGCTCGCGGAGCTGCGCGCGTGTGTTCAGCGCGTGGTGGCCGCGACGCCGTTCCCGTGTCCGCCCGACGGCGTGAGCACGGTGGAGGCGAACGTGTGCTTCACCGCGCGACCGCGAGGGAACGGGCGCTGATCGCCTCGAGCCATGAGGCCCGCGACGAACCCTCCGGAGATTCCGGAGAGTTCGAACGCGCCGACGATCACCTCACGCCAAACGTGTAAACGCCGCTTACACGTTCCCGGTCGATTGGGGGTGAGCAAGCGCTGCAAGAGTGGGCTGTCGATGAGCACGTCCCACGCCTCCAACGGACCCAGACGCGTAGATGACCCTGCCCGAACGCCGGAGGCGGGCGAGGTACGGATCGAGGAGCCGCCCCTCGTCGATCTCCATCGACTCGACGAGCGCCACGTGCACTCGTCATCGACGGTCGTGCCGCTCACGCAGGAGCGGCGGTGCTGGTGGGGGCAGCACTGGCGCCCAACTTGAGAGCCTTCGCGAACTGACGCCCCGCATCGAGCAGCCACGCGCTGTGCTTGAACTCGCCGAGCTCTTCCTTGGCTTCCGCTGCAGCGATCTTGAACGTCGCCTTCCGACGCGTGGGGTTCACGAAGTCGAGGACCAGATCCTGCTCGGCCTGAAGGAGGAGCTCATCGGCCTCGTGAAAGACTCCGAACATCGGATCGCGGCGCGCCGTCGAGAGCCCAACGACCCTGACGTCGGGGGACTGCTGCAGGAACGCGACGACCGCGGCGAAGGCGTCATGGACGAGGCGGCCCTCCGCATCGAACTCGTCCGGCGCCCCCTCGGCGCGGGCAGCGAGGAGCAGCCCCTGGAAGAACGTGTGGCGCGAAATCTCGGTCGGGCCGGCCATGGCCTGCATGGTGATCCTCCGATCGATCGAGGGAAGCTGACTGCATCACCCCTCGCCGACGACGCTCGATCGACCCGAAATCGAACGACACTCCGTGGACGCGAGTCAACACACGCGGCGTCGTGTCAGCGAAGCGCGGCTCGATCCGTCTCGTGACGTGGGCATCTACCCCACTTGAGGTATGGAAGAATCCACCACTCTCACGGTACGGTCCGAGTCGATGCGCGCACACCCGCGAGCGAGTCGATCGGAGGTGCTGCGATGAGCGCGACGAAGGAGAACGAGCTCGAGGCGGTCGCGCTCTCGTGGTTCGCGGAGCTCGGGTACGAGGTCCACGACGAGGAGTACGCGCCGGGCGAGCTCGGGCAAGAGCGGCAGTCGTTCGAGGAGGTCGTGCTGCGCGGGCGGCTCGAGAGCGCGCTGCACGCGATCAACCGCGACGTGCCGCCGGCCGCGATCGACGAGGCGATCCGGCTCGTGCTCCGCCAGGATCATCCGACGCTGATCGGGAACAACCAGGCGTTTCATCGCCTCTTGGTCGACGGCGTGACGGTCGAAGGCCAGGTGGGCGGGAAGGCGCGTGGGTTTCAAGTTCGATTGATCGACTTCGAAGACGTGGAGGCGAACGACTTCTTGGTCGTGCGCCAGTTCACGGTGGTCGACGGCGCGCGTGGTACCGGGCAGGTGCGGCGGCTCGACCTGGTCGTCTTCGTCAACGGCCTCCCGCTCGGCGTGCTCGAGCTGAAGAATCCGTCCGATCCGGAAGCCGACGTCTGGAAGGCGTACGCGCAGATCCAGACGTACAAACAGGATCTCCCGACGCTCTTCGCCTACAACGCGGTGGTCGTCGGCTCCGACGACGTGGAGGCGCGCATCGGGAGCCTGACCGCGCCGCGCTCACGCTTCGCGTACTGGCGCACCGTCGACGGCGAGCGACTCGCGCCGGGCTCGTCGCAGCCGCTCGAGGTGTTGATCACGGGCGTCTTCCACAAAGAGCGCTTCACCGATCTGATCCGACACTTCGTCTTCTTCGAAGGCTCGGGCTCGAAGGTCAGCAAGATCCTCGGGGGCTATCACCAGTTCCACGCGGTCCGCGTCGCGGTGGAGAAGACCCGCACCGCGATCGGAGAGAAGGGCGACCGACGGGTCGGCGTGGTGTGGCACACGCAAGGCTCGGGGAAGAGCTATTCGATGCTCTTCTACGCCGGGAAGCTCGTGACCGACTCCGTGCTGAAGAACCCGACCCTGGTCGTGCTCACGGACCGGAACGACCTCGATCTGCAGCTCTTCCAGACCTTCTCGCACGGCGAGAAGCTCCTGCATCAGAGCCCGATCCAAGCGCGCGATCGCGAGCACCTCCGCGAGCTGCTCCGCACCACGTCGGGCGGCGTGTACTTCACGACCATCCAGAAGTTCGCGCCGGAGGGTGAGACCTTCGACGCGCTCTCCGACCGCCGGAACATCGTGGTCATCGCGGACGAGGCGCACCGCAGCCAGTACGGCTTTGGCGGGCGCGTCGATCGCAAGACCGGACAGAAGCGCTACGGCTTCGCGAAGCACCTGCGCGACGCGCTGCCGAACGCGTCGTTCATCGGCTTCACGGGCACGCCGGTCGAGCTGGAGGACAAGGACACCCGCAAGGTCTTCGGCGACGAGATCGACGTCTACGACATCCAACAAGCGGTGGCCGACGGCGCGACGGTGCCGATCTACTACGAGGCGCGGCTCGCGAAGCTCGACCTCGACGAGGCCTACAAGCCGAAGATCGATCCCGAGTTCGAAGAGATCACCGAGCAGCAGGAAGAAGGCGCGAAGGAGTCGCTCAAGACCGAGTGGACGGCGCTCGAGCGCATCGTCGGGCACCCGAAGCGACTCGAGATCGTCGCCAAGGATCTGGTCGAGCACTTCGAGAAGCGCCTGGACGCGCTCGACGGCAAGGCGATGGTGGTGTGCATGAGCCGCCGCATCTGCGCCGAGCTCTACGCCGAGATCCGCAAGCTGCGGCCGCATTGGCACGACGACGACGTCGAGCACGGCGTGATGAAGGTCGTGATGACCGGCTCCGCGAGCGACGCGGAGCTGCTGCAGCCGCACGTGCGGAGCAAGCGCGACCAGGAGCTCGTCGCGCGGCGGTTCAAGGACGAGAAGGATCCCCTCAAGCTCGTCTTCGTGCGCGACATGTGGCTGACCGGCTTCGACGCGCCGTGCATGCACACGCTTTACGTCGACAAGCCGATGCAGGGCCACAACCTCATGCAGGCGATCGCCCGCGTGAACCGGGTCTTCGGCGACAAGCCGGGCGGCCTCGTCGTCGACTACCTCGGCATCCTCGGGTTCCTGAAGTCGGCGATGGCCACGTACACCAAGAGCGGTGGTCGTGGCGATCCGACCTCGATGATGGAGAAGGCGGTCGAGGTCCTCGACGAGAAGCTCGACCTGCTCCGCGATCTCTTCCACGGCTTCGACTACGAGCGCTTCTTCACGGGCTCACCGAAGGAGCGTCTCGCGCTCCTGCCGGCCGCGCGCGAGCACGTACTCTCGCTGCGCGAAGCGCCGCCCGCGAAGGGGGCGCCCGCGCCGAACGACCGCGAGAAGGACGGCTACGACCGCTTCCTCTTGCTCGTGACGGAGGCGTCGAAGGCCTTCGCGCTCGCGGCGCCGCACGCGCGCACGGACGAGGTGCGCGACGAGCTCGCGTTCTTCCAGGCCGTGAAGGCGGGCCTCGTGAAGCTCGCCACGAGCGGCAAGAAGGCGTCCGCGGACGATCTCGACCACGCGCTCCGCCAGATCGTGTCGAACGCGGTGATCAGCGAAGGCGTGATCGACATCTTCGCGGCGGCGGGGATCGAGCGGCCGGACCTCAGCATCCTGAGCGACGAGTTCCTCGTCGAGGTGCAGGGGATGAAGAACAAGCGCCTCGCGGTGGAGCTGCTGCACCGGCTGCTCAACGGCGAGGTGAAGGAGCGCTTCGCGGGCAGCGTGGTGGGGCAGAAGAGCTTCGCGGACCTGCTCGAGAAGGCGATGGTCCGCTACCGCAACCGGAGCCTCGACAGCGCGGCGATGATCCAAGAGCTGATCGACCTCGCGAAGGCGATCCGCGAGGCGGCGGCGAAGGGCAAGGAGCTCGGCCTCTCGCGCGAGGAGTTCTTCTTCTACGAGGCGCTCGCGGAGAACGAGAGCGCGCGCGAGGTGATGGGCGACAAGATCCTGAGCTTCCTCGCCCACGAGCTGCTCGAGCTGGTTCGCAAGGAAGCGACCGTCGACTGGACGCTGCGCAAGAACGTGCAGGCGAACCTGCGCGCGCTCGTGAAGCGCCTCTTGCGAAAGCACGGCTATCCGCCCGATCTCGAGAAGGCCGCGGTCGAGACGGTGCTCGCGCAGGCCAAGCAGCTCGGCATCCGCCTCGTCGACGGCGCGCCCGAGGTGCAGGACGACGCGACGTGGACCGACGAGGTCGGCGTCGTCGAGGTCGAGGGCGAGCTCCCGTATCCGATCGCGGTCGCGGATGCGATCACGTCGAGCCAGGAGTCGCTCGCGCTCGTGGTGAAGTCGCGCTGGGAGGGCATCGAGCGCGCGATCGCGTTCTTGGTGCTCTGCGAGATCGCGCTCCTGCGTCGGCGCGGATCGAAGGCGCTCACCGAAGCTCTGGAAGGTGCGGGCAAGCCCCTCGCGCTCGGGAGCTGGCTCGAGCTCGCGTGGCGCCTGGCCGCGCTCTTCGATCGCGACGACGTACACCCGATCGCCCGCGCCGCGCGGGCTTTCGTGAACGAGAAGGGCAAGCCCTCCGAGCTCGCGTCGGAGGTCCAGTCGCGCGTCGTGCCGCTCCGCAACACCTTCGCCCACCACTCCGTGCCGGAGGCCGAGCTCGCGGAGCAGGAGCGCCCGGTGCGCGAGGCGTGGGAGAAGGTCCGCGCCGCGCTCGCGCCACTCGCCGAGCTCGAGCTGATCAGTCGTCAGTCGATCGAAGACCTCGAGAAGGGCGGCGCCTTCCGCGTCCGCGTGCGCCGGCATCAAGGCATCAAGACGCCGTTCGCGATCGTCGAGACCACCGCGAACGCCCACCTCCCCAAAGACTGGTGCGCGCTCCGCGACCGCGCCGGCCACGTCCTCCCGCTCGAAGGCCTCGTGGTCAGCCGCTACGCCAAGGGCCTCTCGCGCCACGAGGTGATGCTCGCGCGCGGCGTGTGGCCCGCGGGCGAGAAGGCGACCTTCGCGGCGATTCAGTCGACCGACACGGAGAAGCTGCTCGTGCCGTGACGTGCGGGAGAGCGAACCGGTCCCGCTCGGTCAGAGAACGGCGCGACGAAGCGTCGGTGTGAGCGTCGCCTCGGGCGAACGAACGGAGAGTGCATGTCATCGACGGTGTTCAAGGAAGTCGGCTACTCGGTGTCGAAGCTGGTCGGCGAGATCGAATCGGGAGAGATCGGCCTGCCCGAGATCCAGCGTCCTTTCGTCTGGGACAACACGAAGGTTCGCGACCTCTTTCGACTCGATGTATCGCGGTTTCCCCGTGGGCTATCTGCTGCTCTGGGCGACCGACGTTCCGCGCTCGAAGAGCATCGGTACGGATCGGAAGCAGCACGACAGTCCGCGGCTCTTGGTCGTCGACGGACAGCAGCGCCTCACCTCGCTCTACGCCGTCATGACGGGCACGCCGGTGATCGACGAGCAGTACCGCGAGCGGCGAATCCAGGTCGCGTTCCGCCCGCGCGACGAGAGCTTCGCGGTTCCGGACGCGACGACGCGGCGTGACCCCGAGTACATCGACGACATCACGCAGCTCTGGCGCGGTGAGCTCCCGCATCGTCGCTTCGTGAAGGCGTTCGTGGAGCGGCTGCAGGCGAGCCGCGAGCTGACGGACGAGGAGATCGACCACATCGAAGAGGCGATCGACCGTCTCCGCGACGTGCACTCGTACCCCTTCACCGCGATGGAGCTCGCCTCGGACGTCGAAGAAGAGCGCGTCGCGGAGATCTTCGTCCGCATCAACTCCAAGGGCGTCACCCTCAATCAGTCGGACTTCATCCTCACGCTGCTCTCCGTCTTCTGGGAGGACGGACGCAAGCAGCTCGAAGCCTTCAGCCGGCAGGGGAAGGAGCCCTCCGCGAAAGGCGCGTCGCCCTACAACCCGTTCATTCAACCATCGCCGGACCAGTTGCTCCGGGTTGCGGTCGGTCTCGCGTATCGGCGCGGCAAGTTGAAGTCGGTCTACACCTTGCTGCGCGGGCGCGACATCGAGACGGGGCAGTACTCGGCCGCGACGCGTGACGAACAGTTCGCGCGCTTGCAGGAGGCCCAAGCGGCGGCCCTCGACCTGACGAACTGGCACGAGTTCCTCAAGTGCCTGATGCGCGCCGGGTATCGCCGCTCGAACGAGATCACCTCGGAGAGCGCGATCCTCTACAGCTATGCGCTCTGGCTCATCGGACGCCGCGACTTCGGCGTGCGCCTGCGTGAGGCGATCGCCCGCTGGTTCTTCATGGCGTCCATCACCGCGCGCTACACCGGGTCGTTCGAGACGGTGTTCGAGTCCGACGTCGCGCGCTTCGCGAGCCTGAAGACCGCGGACGAGTTCGTGGCCGAGGTGGACCGCATCGTCACCACCACGCTCACCAACGACTTCTGGTCGATCCAGCTCCCCAACGCGCTCGGCACGTCGTCCGCCCGGAGCCCCGCGCTCTTCGGCTACTTCGCCGCGCTCAACCTCCTCGACGCCAAGGTCCTCTTCTCGAAGCTCCGGGTCGCCGAGCTCATGGACCCGCACGTCAAGACCAAGCGCGCGAGCCTCGAGCGTCACCACCTCTTCCCGAAGGCCTACCTCGCGACGCTCGGAATCGCGGACCGCAAGGACGTGAACCAGATCGCGAACTACGCGTTCGTCGAGTGGCCGGACAACCTCGCGATCAGCGGCACCGCTCCGAGCGAGTATTTCGCGGAGTACATGGCCCGCCTCACCAAGGCGGAGCAGCAGAACATGCGCTTCTGGCACGCGCTGCCGCCGGCTTGGGAGACGATGCCCTTCGCGCAGTTCCTCGAGGAGCGTCGCAAGCGGATGGCCGAGGTCGTGAGGGTGGGCTTCGACAAGCTCTGGTCGCACGCAGAGGCGGTCGAGCTCGACGCCGAGCACTCGACGGCGGAGCTCCTCGAGCTCGGCGAGGGTGCGCACCTCGAGCTCAAGTCGAGCGCTCGCTACAACCTCCACACCCAAGCGCGTGACGAGCGACTCGAGCAGGTGATCGTGAAGACCGTGGCCGGGTTCCTCAATGCGGACGGCGGCACGCTCCTCATCGGCGTGAACGACGACGGCGAACCGGTCGGCCTCGCGAACGACTACGCGCTCACGAAGAAGGGCAACCGCGACGGATTCGAGCTCTTCTTGTCGGACCTCTTCGAGACGCATCTCGGAAAGCCCGTGCTCGGACTGCTCGCCATCTTCTTCGACGTGGTCGAAGGCCACGACGTCTGCCGCGTCGACGTGCGTCCTTCGAGTCGCCCCATCTTCGTGAAGCCCCCGAAGGGCCCCAAGACGGCCGACTTCTACGTCCGCTTCGGCAACTCGACCCGGCAGCTCACGTCCGACGAGGTGCTGGAGTACGAGAAGGAACACTGGGGGGACGCGTGAAGCTCCAAGGCATGCAGGTGTGGCGCGGCAAGCTCTACGCGGTCGTGCTGGTTCCTGGCAACCCAGACGGATTTCGGGTCGAAGGCCCGAGCGCGCCAGCCACCGTCTTTCGTCGACGCGACAACGCGATCGCACGAGCGCAGGAGTTGGAGAGCCGACTGCCACAGGAAGACGAGCCGAAGAAGCGCCGCGCGCCGATCGGAGCAGCCAGCACGACGATGCGAGCGCGGGCCAAGGCGTCGACGAAGGCTCGGGCGGATGAGGCAACGGGACCAGTGCTTGCGATTCCGAGCAAGACAGGCCGCAGCACGCGAGCATCCGGGACCCGACCTCGTGACGAGCCTCGTCCATCACGAGCCGACCGCGCGGTGTGGAAGCCGACCGACGAACAGCGGCGGTTCGGTGCCGAGTACTGGAAAGCACTCCAAGCAAATCACGCGTTCGACCTGAGCACCGTCGTGTACTTGGACTTCGAAGGCGACGTGGCCGTGTCGGTCTTCATGCCTGGCTCGAAGTTGTCGAAGATCGAGAGTGTTCCACCCGCGCGCGACCCTCGCTTCACGTTGATCCAGCGACGTCCAGGCGAGAAGCGACTCACCGTCTCGGACCTCGCCCGACTGGAAGCCGCCATGGGCTCCCCTCACGGTCGCGTCTCCGAGATCGTGACATTCGCTCCGCCGGGCACCGACAAACTGCCGTCGAGTGAGCTGCATCGCGCACGCGCAGTGTTCGGGGCTCGGGTCTTCCCGAAGACCCACGAGATCGACCTTCATGCGCCTCTCACGAAGGCCCGTGGCGGCGCCGGACTCGGTCGCTCGTTCGCCGACCGACCCGAGTGCATCCTGCGTGACAAGAAGATGAAGTCGAAGCGCCCGTCGCTCTGTCTCGAAGCGCTTGAACGAGCGTTCGGGCTTCAGCGCCAACTTCCCGTGCGTGGCCACACCTACATCGACTCGGCCGGCGTCCAAGGCCAAATGGAGATCCTCACACGCGAGCGGCTGGTGTTCGCCGGTAAGGCGAATGCCGCTCAGGAGCGCGAGTTCCACGCCTACTGCCACTGGGATGTCTGGTCGATGCACCAGATCCTGCTTCGCGCCCGCGCGTGCGCGTGGGCTTCGTGAATCAGTCGAGGTCCATCTCGTAGTCCCACCCGTCGAGGTCGTCGGGGTGCTCCCTCGGGACGGGCCCGGAGGACGCGACGACCAGCGCCACGTTGGTGGGCGTGACGGCGCAGAGCGCGGAGAGCGGCGGACGTTGAAGGGCCTCGCCGAGAGCGAGCTCGAGCTCGTACCGCTGCGCCTCGGTGCGCGCGCACGACGTGCGGGCTTCCGCCTCCGCCAGCGCACGGCGCAGCAACACGACGAGCTCGTCCGGCACCTCGCGCATCGCTCGGACGCGCGCGAGCAGCGCGCCGGGGGACCATTCGGGCCGACGCGGGGCGGGAGCGTGGGTCGGTACGAGCCGTGGGACGAAGCGCGCGGGCGGCGGCGTGGGGGCTTCGAAGTCGAGCGCGGTCTGGCGGAGGGCGACGAGTGAGCGGTGCATGCGATCGGATAGAGCAGGGGAGGTGCCAACCGATCGGAGTCCGAGAACGAGCGGATTCATGCGTCCGAGAGGAAGCGATATAGCGATCGAGAGAGGTGTGATAGCGTTCGGGCGATGACGAGCTACGACCTCTTCGTCTTCGGAGGTGTGCGTCGGAACGCGCCCGGCAGGTCGATGCCCGCGGTGACGATGGCGACCACCAGCGCGAAGCCCCTCGGCAAGCCGCACCGCGTGTTCGTGCTCTACGACCCGCACGGCGAGGTGCGGAAAGGCGAGCTCGCGCCGGAGACCGTCGCGCGACAGGTGGTCGACGCGGCAAAGGCGGCGCGAGGCGACGAACGGGTGTCCAAAGTCGAGCTCGAGAAGGAGCGGTCCGATCCCTACGACGTCGACGCGGTGCTCTTGCAGCTCGGAGATCCGAGCGCGCCTGCGGAGAAGAGCGTCGCCGCACGCCTACGTAGGAGCACGGGTCCCGTCGCGGTGGGGTTCGAGTCGGGGACGCCGGCGCAGATCGCGGCGCTCGTCGAGCTCTGTGGGACCTTGGGCCTCGAGACGTGGGCGGTCTGGCTCGACGAACGCGAACGCCCGCGCGCGACGCGCGTGCTCGAGAAGCGAGAAGGCACGCGCAGCCTGCGCGAGGAGCTCGATCACTACGGCAAGCTGCCCAAGGGGCGCTCGCTGCTGTTGGTCGGCGAGAGCGGCACCGGCAAGTCGCGCCGCGCGCGAGCGCTGCACGAGCGATGGAATCCGCGGCATCGAGATCGCTTCGGCGAGGTGAACTGCGCCGCGTTCCCGGAGAACCTGCTCGAGAGCGAGCTCTTCGGCTACAAGCGCGGCGCGTTCTCCGGCGCGACGAACGACAAGCCCGGGCTCATCAAGGAGTGCGATGGAGGCACGCTCTTCCTCGACGAGATCGGCGAGATGCCGATGCCACTCCAGGGCAAGCTGCTCGACGTCCTCCAGCTCGACGACAAGTTCCGCTGCCACTTCCGACCGGTCGGCGCGAACAAGCGGGAGACCGCCGAGGTGCGCTTCGTCTTCGCGACGCATCGCGATCTGCACGCGCGGATGCGCGAGGGCGCCTTCCGCGAGGACTTGCTCGCGCGCATCTCGACCCACGTCGTGTCGCTGCCGCCGTTTCGGGGAGCCCGCCACCGCATCCTCGCGGCGTACCTGCGTTACCTCCACACGATCCGGAGCGCGTTCGGAAACGCGAGCTTCCACTTCGAGCGAAGCGCCTGGCTCGAGCTCGCCGAGCTCGCGTTCGCGCAAGACGCGCCGTGGTCCTGGAACCACCGCGACGCCCAACAGTCGGCGGAACGCCTCGCGTTCGACGCATGGGCAGCGCAGAAGTACGCCCCCGAAGCGAGCGGCCGCGTGATGCTCAAGCCGCGCGAGCTCGCGGCCGAACGAGATCGTCTTCGCAAGAGCTGGGACGAGCGCGGTTCGAGCGCCACGAACGACGACGAGTGGGCTCCCGTCCGAGACGCGCTCGTATCCGACGCCTGGTCCGAGCTCTCGCTCCTCCAACGTTGGGAGGCGCGCTACCTCTGGGAGGCGTTGCAGGCCGCAGCAGGAAATCGCGCCGAAGCCTGGCGCCGACTCGAAGAGCGCGGCGTCTTCCCGCGCGGACGAACCACGAACGCCTCGGACGCGTTCGCGAAGCGGTGGCGTGGTTTCGCGTGGCGGTGAGCGAGTACGGGGGGAGCTACTCGGTGCCGGACGGGCACGGCGCGGCGAGGACTCCCGATCACGCCCTCCCCATCACCCGCGCCACCAGCTCGCGCCCATCGCCCGAGCACCAGCGATCGTGCCGCAGCGGCCAATCCGACTTCTTTCCCTTCCCGCTCATCAGAATCCCCGGATGCGCGAGGTGTACGACCGAGAAGCGCGTGCCGAAGACGTCGAGCGCGACCGGCGCCGCGTAGAAGAGCGAGCGCGCTGCATCGTTCACCTTCTCGTAGGTCTCGTGGCGGACGAACGCGGCGGCTTCGCTGCCGAGGGTGAGCAGCAGCTTCGCCTTCGATCGCGAGAAGAAGTCCGTGAGACGCGCGACGTTCCCGGGCATCTGACGCGCGAGCTTCACGAGCGCCTCCGGCGCAGGGCGTGCCTCGATCCCGAACGAACGCCCGAACGCGGCCTCGGCCTCGCGGAGGTTGTCTGCCATCGAGCGTCCCTTCGACTTCCGTGTGTTCGCGAGGAAGTACGGCATCACGTCGAGCGTCAGCACCGACGCGCGATCGAGCCCGAGCGGCTCGAGAAAGCGTGCGTCGAGATCCTTCGCGGACGCGGACACCCCGAGCTCGAACGACGTGCGCTCGACGCGAACGGGCAGGTTCATCACGCGGTCGCCGACTGTCGTCCGAGCGACCGCCCCCGCGGGGTACACCCCGAGGATCGCGACGGGCGCGCCGAACG
>CALJLK010000450.1 GCA_937982655.1 uncultured Sandaracinus sp. | reverse complement strand
CCCCCCCGCTGCGCGGTTCGCGGGCACGCTGGTCCTCGATCACGCGCACGCGCCGATCGCGGTGGTCGATCGCGCGCACCGGGTGCGCGTCGCGAGCCAGGCGTTGCTGACGCTGCTCGGACGAGGTCGCGACGAGCTCGTCGGTGAGGAGCTGCATCGCTTCGTGCTCGCCGAGCATCGCGAGACCACCCGCGCCGCGATCGACGCCACGCTTCGGGAGGCCGCGCCGAGCGCGCCGATCGAGCTCGGCTTGCCACGTGCCGACGGTGCTCCCGCGACCGTTCATCTGCTCGCGCACCTCGTCCCGATCGTGAGCCGCGAGGGTGAGGTCGAGGGCGCGCTCGTGCTCGGGCGCGACGTCACGGAGCTGCGCGCGTTGGAGAGCCAGGTCCGCCACGCGGAGCGGCTCGCGACCCTCGGGCAGCTCGCCGCCGGCGTGGTGCACGAGCTGAACAACCCGCTGACCAGCATCTCGATCTATTCGGATTTCCTCCACGCGAAGTGGGCCCGTGAGGCGCACGCCGCGGAGGACCGCGAGAAGCTCCAGCGCATTCGGCAGGCCGCCGAGCGCGTGCTCCAGTTCTCGCGCGACCTCGTGAGCTACGCGCGCCCCGCGACGGAGGAGCGCGCGAGCCCGCTCGATCTGCACGACACTCTCGATCAATCGCTCGCGTTCTGCGAGCACGTGCTCGCCGACGCGGGGGTCGCGGTGGAGCGACGTCTGGCGGACGCTCGGACGCAGATCCTCGGCGTCGCGTCCCAGCTCCATCAGGTCTTCATCAACCTGGTCACCAACGCCTGCCACGCGATGCCGCGCGGCGAAGGACGCCTCGTGGTGGAGAGCGAGGTGCGCGACGGACGCGTACACGTGCGGCTGAACGACAACGGCGCGGGCATCCCCGAGGAGCACCTCGCTCGGATCTTCGAGCCCTTCTTCAGCACCAAACACGCGGGCGAAGGTACGGGGCTCGGCCTGTCGATCGCGCGCCGCATCGTCGACCACCACGGGGGTGAGCTGCGGGCGACGAGCGAGGTGGGGTGCGGGACGACGTTCGAGCTCGTCTTGCCGCTCCACGACGACACTTCGTCGTCGGCGCGCGTTCCACGGTGATACGCTGGAGGACTATGAGAGCTCGGCTTTCGCTCGTCGGCGTCTTGGGTCTCGGAGCCATGAGTCTCGGGGCCATGGGCCTCGGAGCCACGGGTCTCGGATGTGCGGCCGACCGGAGCGGCCTCGGCATTTCGGACGGCGGCGGCTTCGACGGTCAGTTCGACGCTGGCTTCATGTGCCCCGAGGGCACCTTCGACCTCGACGGCGACGGCCGGTGCGAGTGCACGTTCTCGAGCGACGTCGAGAGCTGCGACGGCATCGACAACGACTGTGATCTGTCGACCCCCGATGGCTCGAGCGATCCGATCGTCGGCACCGCGTGCGACGGCGACGATGCCGACCGCTGCGAGGATGGCGCCTACGTCTGCGCGGAAGCGGGCTTCTCGTGCGAGGAGCCGACCGACAACGACGACGAAATCTGCGACGAGTTCGAGCAGGACGACGACTGCGACGGCGTGGTCGACGAAGGGTGTGTGTGCACCGGCAACGACACGCGGAGCTGCGGCTTGGACGTGGGCGAGTGTACGCGCGGCCTGCAACGCTGCGTGGCCGGCGTGTACTCCGCCTGCGACGGCGTCGGTCCGGTCGACGACGTCTGCAACGCGCTCGACGACGACTGCGATGGACGCACCGACGAGGCGCTCGACGCAGGGTGCTGGGTGGACGGCGACGCCGACACCTACGCGACGGCAGGTGCGGCGAGCACGTGCACGCCGACCGGGGGATGCCCAGGCGGCTTCACCGCGCGGCGCCCGGTCTCGGGCGAGCAGGACTGCAACGACGGCGCGGGAGGGATCAACCCCGGCGCGACCGAGGTCTGCGACTCCGTCGATCAGGACTGCGATGGACGCATCGACGAAGGCATCATGCTCGGGTGCTGGGTCGATGGCGACCGTGATGGCTATCCCGCGAACGGCGCCGCCGGCCGTTGCGTGCCTTCGGGTGGCTGCCCCGCCGGGACCACGACGCGAAACCCCGCGATCGCCGCAAACCGCGACTGCAACGACGCGAACATGGCCGTGCGCCCCATGGCGACCGAGGTCTGCAACGGCGTCGACGACAACTGCAATGGTGTCGTCGACGACGGCCTCCCGAACGGATGCTGGAACGACGGAGACCGAGACACCTACGCGCCGATGGGTGCCGCGGGTCAGTGCGCGCCCGCGAGCGGCTGTCCGATGGGGACCACCAACCGCGATCCCGCGACCGCGGCGGACTGCAACGACGGAAACATGAGCATTCGGCCGGGCGCGACCGAGGTCTGCAACGGCGCAGACGAAGACTGCGACGGCATGAACGACGAGGGCCTCGCGTTCGGCTGCTGGACGGATGGCGACGGAGACACGTACGCCCTCAACGGCGCGGCGGGGCGCTGCCAGCCTTCCGGCGGGTGCCCGGCGGGCACGACGAACCGAAACCCATCGAGCGCCGCGACTCGCGACTGCAACGACGGCAACGCGAGCATCCGACCCGGCGGCACGGAGACGTGCAACAACGTCGACGAGGACTGCGACACCAACATCGACGAAGGCGTGACGCGCTCGTGTACGACCGCGTGTGGGATGGGCATCGAGACGTGTAGCGCCGGGACGTTCGCTGGCTGCACCGCTCCGACGCCGTCGATGGAGATCTGCAACGGCGTCGACGACGACTGCGCGGGCGGCGTCGACAACGGGCTCCCCAACGGATGCTGGGCGGATCCCGACGGCGATGGCTACGCCATCTCGGGCGCGGCGGGGCAGTGCGCCCCGTCGGGAGGGTGCCCGGCGAACACCACCAACCGCGATCCGGCGGTCGCGGCCAACCGCGACTGCGCCGAAGGCAACGCGAACGTGAACCCCGGCGCGATGGAGCGATGCAATGGCGTCGACGACAACTGCGACGGATCGATCGACGACGAGTGCGGCACGAACTGCCGTGGAGCCGTGAGCGGAGGAAGGTTTTACGTCTTCTGCAACCGAACGAACCGCGACTACGACGAAGGCGTTTCGGACTGCGGCTCGATCGGTGGTGGGATGGAGCTCGTGAGCATCAACTCGGAGGCCGAGCAGACGTTCGTCCGGACCGCCGCGCTCGCGATCTCGATGAACGAGTGGTGGATCGGACTCTATCGGACGAGCGGCGGATCGCCGATGTGGACGTGGGAGGATGGCACGGCCGCGCCACAGACCTCGGACGCGGCGGCACCGCCCTACAACAACTGGGCGGACGTCGAGCCGGACGGGAGCGGCAACTGCGCACGCATGCTCACCTCGGGCGAGTGGGGCGATCGCAACTGCAACGACAACCTGCGCTACGTGTGCGAGGGGCCCATCCCTTGAGCGTTCGGAGCGGAGCGCTCCCATGAGCCACGCGCGCCACGCGCTGGTTCGCATTCGGTAGACCGTCGCGCGAGCCCGTGCGTCGGAGCTGCTTTCGGCGGGCGAACGGTCCGCGAGGGAGGCTCCGATGCGCAGGTTCGCGATGCTCGTGGTGTTGCTCGGCTGCAGCGCCACCGAAGGGACGATCGAAGCACAGACCACGCGCGTGGTCGTGCAGAGCAGCGGTGGGGAGACGGGCGGCACGACGTCGTGGCTCGGAGGCTCGGCGGTGCGGACGCGCGTGGTCGTGGGCGCGGACGGGGAGACCTACGTGGGTGTGTGGATCGACGCGCCAAACGAGCCCGTCGTGGACGTGATCGCGCGCGCGCCGATGGCGGTCTCGCTGGTGGTCGACACCTCGGGCTCCATGAGCGGCGACAAGATCGAGAACGCGCGCATGGCCGCGTCGAGCCTGCTCGAGACCCTCGCGGACGGTGACATCGTGTCGATCTACGCCTTCGCGAACGGGGTCGCGGAGGTCGCGCCGCCCACGGTGCTGAGCCCCGCCACGCGCGGTGATCTGATGAACCGCGTGCGTTACCTGCACGCCGGCGGTGGCACGAACCTCTACGGTGGCGTGTCGACGGGTCTGCAGCGCCTCGCGCAGGCGCCCGCCTCGCATCCCGTGCGGCGCATCTTCCTCGTCAGCGACGGGCAAGCGAACGTCGGGCCCTCGGATCCGCAGACCCTCGGCCACCTCGCGGCGAACGGCACCGAGCACGGCGCGCAGATCAGCGCGATCGGCGTCGGACTCGACTACGACGAGCACACGCTCGGCAGCCTCGCGGTCCAGAGCTCGGGTCGCCTCTGGCACCTCGAGCGTCCGCATCAGCTCGCGGCGATCCTCGAAGGCGAAGTGCAGCTCCTCGCGCGCACCGTCGCGACGAACGCGGTGATCGAGATCCACCCCGCGCCGGGCGTGACGATCCTCGAGCCGATGACGCCGGGCGCGAGCGTGCAGGGCAACGTGCTGCGCGTGCCGCTCGGCACGGTGTTCGCGGGTCAGCACCGCGACGTGCTCTTCAAGGCGCGCGTCGACACCGCGCGTCCGGGCGCGCGCGAGCTCGCGACCGCGGAGCTCCGCTACGTCACGCCGGGCGCGACGACGACTCCGGCCACTCAGGTCGCGCCGCTCCGCTACGAGGTCGTGCGCGACACCCGCGCGGCGGAGGCGAGCGCGGCGCCGCGTGTGGTGGCGATGGTCGCGAACGTGGAAGCGGCGGTCGCGCAGCAGCGCGCGGCGGAGGCGTTGATGCGCGGCGATCGCGTGGAGGCCGAGCGTCAGTTCCAGTTCGCCGACGATCGCATCGACGGAGCGCTCGCGGCGCCGGTCGACGCGGAGGTACGCACGCGGCTGCAGTCGAGCCAGACGCGCCTGCGCGCGACCCGGGCGCGCGCGGCCGAAGCTCCGAGCCCGGCGGCGGCGCGTGGTGCAGCGCTCGACGCGTACGACAACGCGATGGAGGCGAGCGGGTACTGAGCACGGCTCCCGGAAGCTCTCCGCACCGAGCGACTAGAGCGCATCTCATGACCTCCCGTGAGTTGATTCGTGGCAGCCGTGCGTCGATCGCCGCGTCCGCGAACCGAGGAAATGTGGTGCATTTTCGAGCG
>CALJLK010000449.1 GCA_937982655.1 uncultured Sandaracinus sp. | reverse complement strand
CGAATCGAACGCATCGCGCGAATCGAACGCATCGCGCGAATCGAACGCATCGCGCGAATCGAACGCATCGCGCCGCGCGCGTCTCGCGTGGGTCTTCGTGGCGACCGCGCTCGTCGCGTGCTCGCCTCGTCCGCCCGCTGCGGCACCTCGTTCCCTCCCGCGCGCGGACGCGATCGTGGTGCTCGGCAACCGCCCGCCGGTCGACGCGGAAGGTCGCGTCCGCCCCGAGCTCCGTCGGCGCGTCGAGACCGGGGTGCGGCTCTGGAAAGAAGGCCGCGCGCCGCTCCTCGTGATGACCGGAGGTCCCGCACCGAGCGGTCACGTGGAGGCCGAGGTGATGCGCGAGCTCGCGGTGGAGCTCGGTGTGCCGCACGACGCGATCCGCATCGAAGGTCGATCGCGCGACACCATCGAGAACGCCGGCTTCACGCTGGCGATGCTCTGCGACGAGCACGAGACGCGCGAGACACCCGACCGCTGCGAGCCACGCCTGCTCGTGGTGAGCTCGCCTTTCCACCTGCCGCGCGCGGGCGAGCTCTTCGAGTGCGCGGGCGCGCGCGTGGTGGTCGCACCGACCCCACTGCCCGACGACCCCGAGCACGCGGCGACGTACGCGGAGACCTTCACGCGCTCCGAGAGCTTCGTGCGCTTCGCGTACGCGTTCGTGGATCCTTGCGATCGCGCGCGCCGCGCCCGCGGTCGGTCGGCGCGCTGACCGACCCACACGATCCGACGCCCACCGATCGACGTGAATCACGCGCTCGAATCACGCGCCTGGATCACGCACTCGAATCACGCGAACGAGCCGCCCGAGTCTGAGCGATCGAATCGCGCGGTTCGCGCTCGAATCAACGCGAGACGCGCGCGAGCACGAACGCACGCCCGACGCCGCCGACCGTCGCGAGGTGGATCCACAACACCGCGACGTTCTCGAGGACCGCCGCGTTGCGCAGCGGTCCCGCGTCCACCGCGACGAACCCGGTCTCTTCGCAGAGCCCGGCCACACGCGCCTTCGCATCCGCCGAGTCGCCCGCGAGGAAGACGTCCGCCCCGCGCGCTCCATACTGCGGATCGGCGTGGGTCTCCGCCCCGAACTGGTTGAAGGCTTTGACCACGTGCGCGTTCGGGAACGCCGCCGCCAGCGCCGCCGCGTTCGAGCCCTCCGCGGGTGGCGTCCACACCGGCCCGGCATCCCAGCGGATCGGGTTCGTGCAGTCCACGAGGACCTTCCCGTCGAGCGAGCCGAGGCTCCTCGCCGCCTCGACCACCACTCCACCCGGAACGGCCAGAAACACGACCTCGGCGTCACGCGTCGCTTCGACGAGCGGCTTCACCCGCGCCTCCCCGAACCGCGCCGACAGCTCCGAATCGGCCGCGCGCACCGCGAACCGCACGTCGTGCCCTGCCTCGAGCAGCCGCGTCCCAAGCGCTCCACCCACGTTTCCTGCTCCCACGATCGCAATCTTCATCGTCGTTCCTCCGCCTCGACCGCGGGTCGAGGGATGCGCGGAGGACCTGGCGACAGCCCCTCCACGAAGCGGACATGTGATGCCGCGGAGCTTGCAGCCCTACACCCGGTCGGGGACCCCGAGGCGCCGAAACCCATGGTTTCGTTTCGTGCATCCGAGCCTCCATACGAATGCCCGATCGCGGTCGAATCCGGCGCCGGACGTACCTCTTGATCCCTACGACCGCTCGTCTAGTATCGCGCGGCGGAAGAGAGGCCCCGATCGTCGCGGGTCGGCGTCGCCGGAGGCGGTTCGGTCGGAGGCCCGAGGCCCACGAGCCCCCCCACGACCCCGGACGTGAGGCTCGAGTCCCTCTTTCGGTCCGAGGTACGGTATCCTCTCGACTCCCAAGGGGTTTGCGTCGTCGCTCGAACGGCTTCGAGCACGTCGAACCGGGTTGGAAGCACATGCACGAGCGATTCTCCTCACGCCGAGGCTCCCTGCTGCGCGGGCTCATCTTGCTCGCGGGTCTCTCGCTCTTCGCCGGCTGCAAGGTCACCGCGGAGGACATCGAGTACTGGCAGGGCACGGTGAAGGGGCCCGGCAAGATCGTCGCGGTCATGCTCGCCGAGCGCTACCCGATCGAGCTGCGCACGCAGGCCGCGCTCGCGCTCGTGGAAATGGAGCGCAACGACCGCGACTACGTGCAGGAGCTCCAGCGCGCGGTGCAGACGCTGCAATCGCAGGACGCCGCCGCGACGCAGCAGATCGTCGACGGCATGGTGCCGGGGCTGCAGGAGATGATGCGCGGCGGCGACACCACGCAGCAGGATCCCGCGCTCGGCCCGCCGCCCTCGCAGGTGCGCGCGAAGGACGCGGCCTACATCCTCATCCCGCACGCGAGCGCAGGCACGCGCCAGCAGCTCGTGGCGGCCGTCGTCGGCTGGTACGCGGTCGACTTCGCGGAGCGAAACCTCGCGGGCAACTACAGCGCCGAGCAGGTCGTTCGCTCGCTCGGCGCACCGGCGGCCGAGCAGCTCGTCGACGCGATGAGCGCGGAGCAGCCGCAGCAGGCGCTCATCAAGATCACCGAGATGATCGGCCAGATCGGCTCGCCCGCGACGAAGCAGCGCGCGTCGGAGCGCCTCGTCGGCATCGAGCGTCAGATGGAAGGCCAGGAGTTCCTCGACTGGCTGAAGAACAAGATCCGCACGTCGCTCCAGGAGCAAGGCCGTGAGGTCGACGACGCGCGCATCACGCTCATCGCGGAGATCAATCGCGAAAACTTCATCAACGAGGGCGCGCTTCCAGCGATGAAGCACCTCGCGAGCGAAGAGGTCGTGCGCAACCGTCTGATGGAGATCGCGCGTCAGGCCCCGCCGGCCGGCACCGACGCGGTCGTGGCCGAGGCCGCGAACCTGCGGCGCCAGAAGGCGCTCCAGGCGCTCGAGGGCAACGCGACCGCCGCGGAGCTCACGGCGCTGCTCGACATCGCGCTCGACGAGACCAACCCGATCAACGTGCGCGACTACGCCTTCGACCGCGTGGGCGACATCGGCAGCCGCGACGCGATCCCGCGCCTCTGGCCGCTGGTGCAGACGGTCGAGAACGACGTGCTCAAGAAGCGCCTCCGCTGGCGCGCCGGCGAGCTGGTGCTCGCGCTCGGTGGACCGGAGGTCGTGGCGGAATTCCTCGCGAAGCTCCCTGCCGCGCGTGAGGTCGAGTACGAGCCCGAAGAGCTCGCGGGTTATGCGCAGCGCATGAACCAGATGACGCCCGCGCCGGTGGCGATCGCGGAGGCGCAGCTCCGCTCGCCCGCGTGGCATCTGCGCATCATCGGCATCCGCTTCGTCGAGCGGCACGGCGTCGAAGCCGACGTCGCGAAGCTCCAGCGCCTCGTGAGCGACTCCGCGGCGGGCGTGGGCGCGAGCTGGGCGAACCGCGAGATCCCGACCGTGGGCAAGGTAGCCGAGGACGCGATCGCGAAGCTGCGCGAGCGGCTCGCTGCGCCCGCCAACGGAGCCGCTCCGGCAGGAGAGGCGGCAGAGGCTCCGGCAGGCCAAGCGCCGGCAGGCCAAGCGCCGGCAGGCCAAGCGACGGGGGAGTGAAGGAGCGAGATGGATCAGAACAAGAAGACGCTCCGCAGCTTCCAGTGTCGCGATTATCTCTGGGAGATCTTCGGACAGATGTCCGCCGAGCTGGAATGCTCGGTAGACTATTTGATCAACGAGGCGATGCGGCAGTACGCGCGCTCCCGCAACTACGGCGTGCGTAGCCCGTCCACGCCGGGCATGCCCTCGCCCCGCACGGGGCCGCCGCCTGGGCAGCCCATGCCGCAGCCGATGCCCCAGGCCATGCCGCCGGGACCACCGCCTGCGGCGCCGATCCCGTCCGTGAAGCCCGCCTCGCGACCGCCGATCCCGAGCGCGCCGCCACCTCGTCCCGGCCCGACGCCCGGCGCCTACGGAGCCGCGGCAGCACCCTTCCCGTCCGCGCCGCAAGCCCCGCCGCCGCAAGCCGCGCCGCCCGGCTACGGGGGTTACCCGTCCGCACCGGGGTATCCGCCTCAAGCGGCGCCCCCCGCCTACCCGCCGCAGGCCGCACCTCCGGCGTACCCGCCGCAGCCCGCGCCCGGCTATCCGCCTCAGGCCGCGCCACCCGGCTATCCCTCCGCGCCGCCCGCCTATCCCCCTCAGGCCGGCTACCCTTCTGCTCCGGCACCGCGTCCGGGAGCCCCGGCGCCGCGCCCGAGCGCGCCGCCACCGCTGCCGGGGTCCAGCGCGCCCGGCCCGATGCCCGGCGCGCGTCCGACGCTGTTCGCGATCTTCAACGGACAGAAGATCCCGGTGACCAAAGACGAGTTCGTGATCGGTCGCGGCAGCAAGACCGCAGACCTTCCGATCAAGGACGGCAACATCTCGCGCCGTCACGCGGCGGTCGTCTTCCAGGGCGGCGCCTTCTACATCAAGGACCTCGGCAGCACGAACGGCATCGAGCACCTCGGTCGCCGCATCGACAGCAAGCGCATCGAAGAAGGCGACGTCTTCGCGGTGTGCGACTACGAGATCCGCTTCACGTACCGCTGATCGCGCTCGCGACGCGAGCGATCACGCGTGGGTCACACCGCTCGCGAGCGCGCGCTCTCGCGACGGCGCTCACTCGACCAGACGCGCGAAGAAGAGCGCCGCCGCTTCCGTGCCGAAGCTCGGCCAGACGTGTCCGCCCGCGTGCTGGCAATAGTGCACGGGTGTTCCGACGTTGCAGCCGTCGTACTCGATGCAGGGCTCGGGCATGACGTCGCTGCCCGTCGCCTCGCAGCCGGCGGCGTCGCGAAAGTAGTTGCGGAACGCTTCCCGCCCGGAGTTGAGCTCCATCGTCCCGATCGTGATCCACGCCGCGGGCGTGCTCACACACTCTTCTTCGTCGAAGTAGAGCACCGAGCCGCCGACCGCGATCGCGCGGATCCACTCGCGGCGACAACCGAGCACACCCGAGAACGAGCCGCCGCCCGAGAAGCCCATCGAGAAGATCGCGTCGTCGTTCACGCAGTACGCGCCGCGCAGCTCGTCGCGGATGGCGTCGAAGTACGCGAGCTCCAGCTCGATGCGCGCGGGCCACGTGTCCGCCGGCATGTCGTAGTCGCGCCAGTTGCCGTCGATCGCCTCCGCGACGACGAGGATCGCGTTCTCTGCGAACGCTTCCCGAACGTTTCGATCGCCGCTCGTGCCGTTCCAATACGAGACGCTGCCGCCGTTGCCGTGCAGCGCGAAGACCACCGGCCACGAACGCTCGCGGGTGTATCCGCTCGGCACGTAGAGCAGGTAGCGCCGCTCCATCCCATCGAGGGTGAAGGTGCGCTCACCCGTCGCGAGACCTTCACCGTCGACGCAGCCCGGCGAGCCGATCGGCCCCGCGTCGACGCCCACGTCGGGTACACCCGCGTCGAGCTCCACGTCGTCCCCCGCGTCGAACGAAGCGTCGATCCCGTTCGCGTCCGGCCGCGGCATCGCCGAGTCCCTCACCGCCGCATCCGTCGACGCGTCGTCGTCTCCACACGCGAGGCCGAAGAGGAGCGCGAGCAGCAAGAGTCGGTTCGGCATCTGAAGAGCGTTTCAGAGACGAGCGTTCGAGTCCACGACCGCGCAGCCTCGCTCCCCGCGCGACGTCGGGCGCACGCGTCGTGAGCTCGAGAACACGAGCTCGAGAACACGAGCTCGAGAACGAGCTCACGAACACGAGGTGCGCCGCGCGCGATCAGACGAGCTCACCCGTCGCGAAGCGCACGAGCGCCTCGCCGAGCTCCACCGCCTGGAACTTCTGCGGGTTGTGTCCGCCCTCCGCGAAGCGGAGCACCGGACCGCCGATCTCGCGCGCGGTCTCTTCGAAGATCGCGCGCTCGATGAACGGGTCGCGCGCGCAGAACGCGTGCAGGATCGGGAGCTCCAAGCGACGAAGGCGCTCGGCGTGCGCCGCGGTGTCGGTCGCGGCGATGCAACGCATCGTGTGGCGGATGCCGAGATCGGTCGCGTGCTGGAAGCCCGTGCGCTCGAACATCTTCCGCAGCGGCTTGCGGAGCACGCGCTCCGCGAAGGGCAGCGAGAGCACCGCCTCCGCCGCGCGAGGCCGCGCACGCCGCAGTCCACGATGAATCCGCAGACCGGGCGAGCTGACGAGCGCGAGCCCCGAGAAGAGCTCCGGTGCCGACGTCGCGGCCATCGTGCCCACCACGCCACCCATCGAGTGGCCGGCGAGCCACGGCTTCATGGGTCCACGATCGAGCTCCAGCGCGCGCACCACGTCGACCACGAAACGACCTCGCGCCTCGACGCTCGGGTCGGGCTCGGTGGAGAGCGGCGTCTCGCCGAAGCCCGGCATTTCGATCCGCACGACCCGCGCGCCGTGCGCCGCGAGCACCGGCGCGAGCCAGCGGAAGTCGCGCGCGCTGCCCGGGAGGCCGTGGATCAGCAGGAACGTCGGCGCTTCGGCATGCCGTCGGTCGGCGGGGCCGTCGTAGACGTACGAAAAGATCCGATCGTTCGGCAGGCGCGCGAGATCACGATCGGCGGTCGAGGGCGCAGAGGGCGTGGTCATGGCCTCGTCACTCCATCACGTCGGGACCCACGCGGAGGAGACGTCACGACGGGGTCGCGCGAGGCTCCGTTCACTTGTTCAGATCCGACCAGCGCTTGGCCGCGCGGTTGAAGAAGAAGAGGCCGACCGTAGACGCGACGCCGATGGCGGCGAAGACGTACCAGATCCGGTGCGGCTCGTAGGTGACCCAGAGCAAGTCCGTCGCCTCCGCGCCCGACTTCCCGAGCTCGGTCATCAGCGTCTCGAACGCGTTGGCGCGTGTGATCTGCAGCGGCTCGAAGGTCGCTTCGAGGGTCTCCACCTCGCCGTTCCAACGCGCGCCTCGCTCGGTGAGGAAGCTCGTGTGCTCGGCGAGATAGCGGAGCGCGAGCGTCGCCTTTTCTCCAAAGTTCCCGTAGAGGTAGCCGGCCAGGTTGCTGCCGACGGCGCCGCCGAGACCGGCGGGGATGTTCACGTACCCGAGGTACTGACCGCGCTTGTCGGCGGGCGCGATCGCGGCGAGGTATTGGTTCTTCTTCGGACCGGTGAGCATCTCGCCGAACGAGAAGAGCACCACGCCGAGCAGGAAGATCCAGCCGATCTGCGTGATGCCCGACACCACGATGCCGCCCGTCGCGACGATCATGCCGCCCAGCATCGCCGAGAGCGTGCGCATCTTCGCGACCAGCGCCGAGAGCGGGATCACGAAGAGCACGATCAACGCGGCGTTCAGGTTCAGCATGTTCTCCTGCTTCACCTGCGTGATGCCGTTCTTCGTCTCGACCCACGCCTCCGGCACGTGGAGCGTCTCCGCGATCGATTCGCTGTACACCCAGTCCGTGAGGAAGTTTGGGTGCAGATCCCAGAGCTGATACATCATCAGCCAGAAGCCGCTCATCAAAAACAAAAACGTGAGCAGGCGCCAGTCGGCGAAATCACGAAAGGTGTCCGCGAGCACGCGGCCGGGCGATCGGAGATCCTTGGTCTCGTGGCGCTTCTCCTCGTAGGTGAAGAGCATCAGGTAGTTCAGCGAGACGATGCCCGCGCAGCCGTAGAAGACCGCGTCCCAGCCGTAGCCGTGCAGCCAGCCGGCGAAGGGCGGACCGACCACCGCGCCCACGTTCACGAGCCAGTAGAAGATGCCCCAGCCCTTGCTGCCGGAGCGCTCGTCGAGGTGCTGCGCGATCGAGCCCTGGATGCCGGGCTTGAACTGCGCGGTGCCGGCGGCGAGCACCATGGTGCCGAGGAAGAAGCCCCAGAAGCTCCGCTGGGTGGCCATGAGCACGTAGCCCAGGACCTTGAGCGTGATGGAGAACGCGAGGGTGTTCTTGTAGCCGTAGCGATCCGCGAGCCCGCCCGTGAAGGTCGGGAGGATCGATTGAACGACGAACCACCAGCCGTAGATGAAGCCTTTGTCGGCGGCCGAGAAATGCAGCCCTCCGGGCTCGTCGGCCTGCATGATGTAGATGGGCACGACGACGCGCACGCCGTAGTAGGCGAGGCGCTCCCACATCTCCATCGTGCAGAGCATCCAGAACGCGCGACTGAGCCGCGCCGAGGCTTCGGTCATGCGCGCGGTGGTAGCAGGTCGACGTCGGATCGCGAGGTTTTCGCGTGCGCCCGCCGGGGTCGCGCTCTCGAAGGCGCCGCGCGTGGTCCTCCGCGATCACGCACGCCGTCGAGGCGCTCCCGCGTGCTCACGCGAGGGCCTGCAGCGCCGCGGCTCACGCCGACGCGGAGGCTTCGCGCGCCGCGATCTCGCCCGTCGCGATCGTGCGCTGGGGAACCTCGCACACGCCCCTCTCGCAGCGGCCGGTGAGTCGGAGGCGGTTCTTCGCGAAGAGGTGGTAGGCGGCGTCGAGCAAGTGGCGCACGCCGGGAAGACGCGTGAGGGCGACGAGCGGGCCGAAGCCGACCGCCGCGTAGAGCCGCCGAAAGACCTCGACGCCCTCGACGAGCTCGCCGTTCGGCAGGCGCCCGTGGATGCGCGCCATCAATTCGTCCCACGTGCGACCGGTGTCGCTCGCGTCGAAGTCGGCCCGTGCGATGTCGGTGAACCGGAGGCGGCCACGCCGATCGAGGCGCTGGAGCATGCGGATCTCGCGCACGCAGAGCGGGCAATCCCCGTCGAAGAAGACCTCGAAGACAAACGGCGTGTGGGCGGGCTCGTTCACGGGGGAGGGCCTGGGAGCATGGCGTGCGGGGGTCAATCGAGGCGAGCCGAAGCGGCGTCGATCCGCGCGCGAACGACGGAAAAAGCGAAGCCCCGGCGTGGACCGGGGCTTCGCAGGAGGGATCGTCGCGACGGCTTGGGTGGGCACGCGTTGGTTGGGTCACCGCCGCGACGTCTGAGGAGGTTATGCGGCAGCCGTCTAGGTTTCGCAAGACCCTAGTGAAACAAAATGTAGACAATTCTCCCGACGCCGACGTGAGGGCCGCGCGCTCAGCCGTCGTCGTCGGCGAATTCGCCATAGGTTTCCGAGGGTTCCCACGCGTCGCGCAGCGCCTCGGCACGAGCCTGGATCGCCGCTCGGTGGGTCTCGTCCCAGCGGTCCCAGGTCGAAAAGAGCGCTCGGACCCGCGGATTGCGCTCGAGCCGCGCCCGGTGGCGGACCATGAAGTCCCAGAAGAGCGCGTTGAACGGGCAGGCGTCGTCGCCCACCCGCTCCTTCGGATCGAAGGCGCAATGCCCGCAGTGATCGCTCATGCGCTGGATGTACGCGCCGCTCGCCGCGTAGGGCTTCGTGGTGAAGGTCGGGTCCGCGTAGAGCGCCATGCCGTGGACGTTCGGCAGCTCCACCCACTCGTACGCGTCGACGAAGCCGGCCCAGAACCAGTGGCTCAGCTCGAGCGGCTCGACCCCGTAGATCAAACCGAGATTCCCCAGCACCATCAGACGCTGAATGTGATGCGCGTACCCCGTCTCTCTCACCTGCGACACCGCTGCCTTCACGCAGCGCATCTCCGTGCGCTCCGGCTCCCAATAGAAGAGCGGCAGCCGACGCTTGGCCCCGAGCTCGTTCGCGGTGCGCATCTCGGGCATGCGCGCGAGGTAGACCGCGCGCACGTGCTCGCGCCACCCCGCGACCTGGCGCACGAAGCCCTCCGCGGACGCGAGTGGCATCGCGTCCCGCGCGTAGGCCTCCACCGCCGCCTCGCCGAGCTCGTGTGGGGTGAGCAGCCCGAGGTTGAGCGGCACGGAGAGCAGCGCGTGCCACATCCACGGCTCGCCTTCGAGCATCGCGTCTTGGTAAGGCCCGAAGTCCTTCGCGGCGGCCTCGACGAAGTGATCGAGCGCGCGCCGCGCGTCGTCGCGGGTGACCGGCCAGTCGAAGCCGTCGACGGAGCCCCACGCGCGCGGGAAGTCGGCGGCTGACCCCGCCGACCCGGGCGAGAAGTCGGCGGCTGACCCCGCCGACCCGGGCGGGAAGTCGCGCGTGACCCGTCGCATCGCGCGCTCCGTGATCGCGTCGGGCGGAAAGCGCAGCCGCTTCGGCGGGCGCGTTCCCTTGGGGACCTTGCGGTTGTCGGCGTCGAACGACCATTTGCCGCCGACCGGCTTGCCCTTCTCCATCAGCCAGCCGGTCTTGCGGCGCACGTGCTGGTAGAGCCGATCCTGGCGGAAGCGCTGCAGCTCGCCGCGCGGCGCTTTCTGCGCGTCGCACCACGCCGCCGCCTCGTCGCGCGTGAGCAAGAACGCGCGACCGGGACCGCCGTCGTCGTGCAGGTGCAGCGGCACCCCGAGCGAGGTCTCCTCTGCCGCGCGGACGAAGCGGCGATCGATCGCGTGCTCGCGCGGCCGCATCGCGTGCACCTCGGAGGACCGTCGGGTCTGCACGTGGCGACGAATGCCTTCGAGGTAGTCGGGCGCGCGCAGCACCGTGACGTCGAAGCCGTCGCGCTCGAGCTCGACCGCGAAGTGCCGCATCGCGGAGAGCACGAGCACGAGCTTCTTCGCGTGCCAGGGCAGCGCGGCCCCCTTCGCCTCGGATTCGACGAGCACGACCGTGCCCGCGTCGGGAGAAGGAGGCACGCAGGGGTAGCCGCGGTGGAGATCCCACGGCCCGACGAAGTACGCAGGAGCACCGCTCGACGGCATCGGGCGGCTCTGTGGTCGGAGGCGGGGGAGGGAAAGGGTCGGCCGGCCGTCAGCTGTCGCCCATTCGTCGGTCGTCAGTCGCCCGCGAGCACCCCCGCATCGTCCGCGCGGGCGAGCACGAGCTCCGCGAGCAACGCGTGCACGCCCAAAGGCTCCGCGATCCGAAGCGCGACGTGGGGATGACGCGCGGCCGCCGCGCGCGCGAGGGCCGGGATGTCCTCCGTCGCGTGCCGCCCGCGCGCGAGGAAGTAGGGCATCACCACGACCTCGGTCGCGCCGCGTGCCACACACGCGTCGAAGGCCTCGTCGACGGTGGGCGGCGCGAGCTCCATGTGCGCGATCTCGACGATCAGCGTTGGACGCCGCGCAGCCACCAATGCGGCGATCTGCGCGAGCAGCGAGTTGGCTTCGGCGCGACGGGAGCCGTGATCGACGAGGAGGAGCGCGTTCATGGGGCGTCTATGTGGGGCCGAATCGGCTCGTGAGGTAGCCGCGCTTTGACGAGCACGCCGCGGGACGCAGTTCCCAGCGACGCAAACGAACGGCCGGTACGCGGCGTGCTGAGAGAGCACGCGAGGTTCCCATGATCGATCCCCGCGTCCACCACGCCATGAAGCTCCTCCTCGTCGCCATCGGGCTGATCGTCTTGATGCAGGTCGTCGTCGTGCAGCTCGTGTTGCGATGAGGGCCGACGCGTCGCGAGGCGCGCCGCCGCAGATGCGGCACTTCGCCCCCACGCCACGTCACGACGAAGTCCGACGTTGGTTGGAGCGCAGGTACGCTCCGGGCATGAAGCGTCGTGGTCTGTGTCCGAAGTGCGAGGGCTCCGTCATCTACGTGCCGCGCGTGGCGGAGAGCCACGACGGCCGCCCCGAACCGATGAGGCTCGTAGCCCTCGCGCACGATCCCTCGGCCAGCGTGGGCGATCTGGAGGCCGGCGTCTGTCGCGAGTGTGGGTTCGTGGAGCTCTACGTGAAGAACCCCGAGGCGATCCCGCTCGACGGCGAGACCGCGTGGCTCCTCGCACGCGACACGCCCTACCGTTGATCGCTCGCCGCCCGAGGAGGGAGCCCAGCGATCGCGCTCGCCGAGGTGAGAAGGAAGCACCCGAGGCAGATCGCGAACGCGACCGTGACCGCCGCCTCGTCGCCCGGATCGTCGGACGCGCGCCAGATCCCGAGCGTGAGCGCGCAAACGAAAGGCGCGAGCGGCACGAGGAAACGAGCGACCCGAAAGCGCATCACGTGCAGGACGAGCCCGCCGATCGTGAACGTGAACGCGAGCGCGACGAGCATCGCCATCATCAGCGCCCCCGCGGCCGCGAGCCCGACGAGGATGCCCGCGTTCGGCGGCCCCGCGAGCAACCGACCCGCAGCGACGAAGTAGAACAGGAAGGCGGCCAGCAGCACGAGCGAGAACACGACCTGCGTGACGGTCGACGCGACAAACAGAGGTTTCTGCCAACCGCTCACCCGTCATCCTACGCACGCAGGCGCGGGCGCTTCCCACGTCGGAGGATCACCCCGCGGGCGCGAGCGCGCGGTGGAGCCAGAGCGTGACGAGCCCGCCGCGCGCGCACCAGCCGATCGTGCGGAGCCAGTTGGTGCTCACGAGGCGCGCGTGCGCTTCCGGGTCGAAGCCGTGCGCGAGCTTGGCGTGGGCCGGCACCGACAAGAAGAAGGTGACGCCCCAGACGAGCGCGACCAGGGCGAGGCCCACCATGCGTTCCGTGCGCGACGCGAAGGCGACGTCGGCGGCGAGGAGCAGCAGCGCGGTCGCCGCCTCGACGAGCATCAGCGGCACCACGATCCACGAGATACGCTGGGTGTGCAGCGCCTCGTAGCGCGCGAACCCGTCCGCACCGACGTGCGCGAAGAGCGGGTAGTGCACGAGCTGCACGAAAACGATCACCGCGACCATCCCGTAAGTCGACACGAGCTGAGCGAGGAAGAGCGCGCGCATCGCGCGGGCGTGGGGTCGGGACGGGGCGTCGGGAAGGCGCGACGTGTGTCCGGAGCAGACGCGACGGCTCACCGAATCGGCAATCCAAACAGGCTGATCGGCTGTTCGAGGTAGCGCGCGACGAAGTCTCGAAACCCGTTACACACGTGGAGCGGGACGGAATCGCCGACGAGTAAGACGTCGTGCGGCGGAGCACACCGGATCCCGTAGGCGTGTGACCAGATCATGAAGTCCGCGAACAACAGGCTCGGTTCGCCATCGTCGATCCCGTGATCCGACGCGAACGTCACCTCCTCGATCGTCCAGAACCGAAAAAACTCCGAGTCGTAGACGTGCGCTTCCATCCCGCCGACGGCGGCGAACCACCCGCGGAGGTCACTCGGAAGCGCGCGACCGAGGCGTCGCTCACACTCGGCGAGCCGAGCTTCGTCGGCGGGCTCTCGAACGCTGAGCCCTTCCCGCTTCCATCGGTCACGCACGCGCGCCCAGAGGTCGTCCATCCTCACGACGCGAAGCGCTGGTGGCCTTCGGCTTCCCACCAGCGGCGGTACTTCCGCTGCGCGACCTCGCGATCACGCTTCGGGAGCGCGGGGTGATAGCCGTAGTACTCCTGCGTGAGGTGCTTGAGCTCTTCGCCCGCCGCGCGGCGGAGCTCCTCGTCCGCATGGAGCAAACCGTCGATGAGCCACTCGATGCGGTGACGCGGCTTGTTCGTCTCGATCCACGGATCCCAACGGTCCGGATCCATGCCGAAGTCTTGGCGCGTGAGGGTGACGAGCGCGCCGTGCGCGGCTTCTGCGAGCACGTCCTCGTGCGCTTCGAGGAGCGCGACGAGCAGATCGAGCGCCTCGACGTCGCGCAGCTCGCCGAGCGCGTGGGCGGCGCGGGCACGACGCTCGGCCGGGTAACGCGGCACGCGCGCGGTTGCGCGCAGGAGCTGAAGCACCTCGGCCATCTCGTCCTCGTAGCTGCGGACGAGCGAGAGCACGTCGAGCGCGAGCGCGGCGACCTTGCCGTCGTCGTCGAAGACGCGGCGGCCGAGGGGAGCGACGAGATCGCGGTGCGGGAGCTCGGACGCGAGCAGGGTCGCGTAGAAGCGGATCTCGACGTCGTCGCGATCGAGGAGCGAGCCGACGTACGGAACCGCGCGATCTCCGAAAGCCACGATCGCGCGCGCGACCGCGCTGACGTCACGACCGCGCGGGAGGCGACGGTGCGGCCGGTGGCGATCGAACCAGAGCGGCCCGGGGAAATCGCGCACGAGCACCGGCAACGCGACCTCGCCGAGCGCGACGACTGCGGTGACCGCGTTGGCTTCGTCCTCCGGCCCGACGTCACGCAGATCGCCGACCAGCGCCTCGACGCTCTCGTCCATCTCGACGATCACGCTCGGGAGCTCTTGGCCCGGCGCGAGCGAAGGACGCGGCGGCGGCGAGGAAGACGGCGCGAGGGTCGCGCGCGACGCGACGGGCGTGATGCCTTCGAGGCGCACGACCTCTTCGGCGGGCGCGCTGCCGCCGTCCTCGCGGCGCGGATCGTCGCGGCGCGGCTGCTCCTTGCGGCGCGAGGAGAAGACGACCTCTTCGACGCCACCGCGCATGCGGTACGAGCCCGCAGGCCCCGCGCTGCGTCGGCGGGGACGGACGGCCTCGTCGACGAGCGCTACCTCGTCGGAGGTCGCTTCGGTGACCTCGATGTCGGGCTCGTCGTCGTCGGTGTCGGATCCTTCGCCTGCGTCGACGGATTCGCTCGACGCATCGACTGACGGTTCGGTGGTGGCTTCCACCGGAGGCGGCGCGCGATCGGTGTCGCGACGCTCGACCACCGGCACGCCGACCGCGATGTCGGCCGCGCGCGCGTCGGCGTCGGCGGCGGGAACGCCGACCACGACGTCCTCTGGCTCGCTGGCGGTCGGATCGCTCGCGCTCGGATCGGACGACGCGGCCTGCTCGCGGGCGGCCTGTTCACGCGCGAGCGCACGCTGCGTGCCCGGTGAGGAGAGCATGCCGGGCGTGGTGGTGATGCTCGGGTCCGACTCGTCGCTGCTCGACGCGCGCGTGCTCGCCGAGGGCAGCGCATCCACCGAACCGGCCTCCATCAAACCGGCATCGACCGAACCGGCCTCCGCCAAACCGGCCTCCACGAGACCGGGCGATGTGGTGCCCGGGAGCGTCGCTTCTTCGGCCGCCGCGCCCGGCGACGTGGTCATGCCGGGTGACGTCGACGTCGAGTCCGGTCGACGCGAAGAGCTCGACGACGGACGCGGCACCACGTCGGGCATCGCGCCCGGCACCGGCGGAGGCGGCGCTTCGCGTGGAATGCCGAGCACCTCGAAGGCCTCGGAGCGTTTGCGTGGACGACGACGGCGCGCGGCCTCGCTCGACGTCGTCGTGTCCGGCGACTCTGCGGGCAGTGCACCTGGAGACGAGCTCGGGGACGGCGCCTCGAAAGCGACGCGGGGTGGCGCGCTCGACGTGCTCGCCGTCGAAATTGGCGCGCTCGACGAGTCCGAGTCCGCACGCGAGGGCTCCGGCGGCGTCGACCAACGCGCGTCGTCTTCGGGCGGCGGCGCGCTCCAACGCTTCGCGGCGGGCGCTGGGATCGCGCTCGGCATTTCGGGCGGACGCGGCGCGGGATCCGTCGGCCCACGCTTCATCTTCAAGATGAGCTTCTGGAACGCCTCGCTCAGCCGCGGCGCGAACGCGAGCAGCTCGGGCACGTCGGAGAGCCCGAAGTCGTCGCCGCTGCGATCGCCGTAGAGCACGAGCACCACGCGCTGACGGATCGCGATCGGCACGAGCACCGCCGGCATCGCGTCCTCACGACCGAGCTCCGCGCGCAACGCACGATCGACGTCGGATTGATCGAGGTGCGTGACCAGCGGGACGACACCCTCGCGTACGAGCGCGAACGCGCCCGGCTCGTCGAGGCTCACGCCCGGTCGACGTGCGTCGTCGAAGGGCGTGCCCGGCCCGACCACGTCGACCGCCTCCGCGGAGTCCTCGTGCACGACGAAGAGCGCGGTGGTGTCGAAGAACTGACGCGCGAACGCGAACGCGATCTCGAGGATGGTGTCGCGATCGGGCGCCTCCGAGAGGAGCTGCACCGCGCGACGCGCGGTGATCGGACCACGATGACGCCGCAGCAGATCGCTCCGCGGCACGCTCACGCGCCGCATGTCGGGTGCGCCTTCGCGACCGACGCGCGCGGAACGCACCCGCTCGCGCGCGTCAGCGCGAGCGGGTGGAACGCTCGAACGCGCGCTCGTCGCGACCGAGGGAGGCTGCTCGCTCGGTGATTCCGTCGCGGTCGTCTCCGTCGACTCCGTCGGCAGCGGCACCGGACCAGGCAACGCCGCGGGCCCGGGGATCGCGGGTCGCGAGACGTCCGTCGCCGGCGCGGGCGGCGGACGACTGCCGTACCGCACGCCCACGATCTGCGCGACGCCGACACGCACGGAAGCTTCGTTCGACGCGGGTGGCGCGACGGCCACGAAGGGCTGCGTGCCTCCGTCGCCCGGCTCGTCGTCGTCGTCGTCGTCGTCGACCGCGGCGTAGCTCCCGGACACCGAGCGCTCGACGAGGTTCGGCTCGGGCGGCGCGACGAAGGGCACCACGCCCGGATCGCGCGCGCGCAGCTTCTCCGTCAGGCGACGGAGCCGCGGGCTCATCTCGGTGCCGTAGTGGTGATGCAACGCGGCCGCGAGGCGCGCTTCGACCACGATGCGCTGCACGAGCTCGACGCCGAGCAAGAACGCGAGCTGCTCTTCGACCGCAGCTTCGAGCGGCGCGGTGACCGCGACCACGAGCGTGCCGCTCTCGAGCGAGAGCGGCACGAGGCGATGACGCTCCGCGACCTCGCGCGGCACGAGGCGGATGCTGTCGCGCGGGACCCGCATCACCTCGTCGCGCGTCGCGGGCAAGAGCCCATGCACCGCCGCGCAATACGCGGCCATCACGTCCTCCGGCAGCACACCGAGCTCGAGCAGCACGGTGTCGAGCGCGCCGCCGACGATCACCTGGCGCTGGATCGCTTCCTCGATCTTGCGGACCGTCACCCGCTGGTCGCGTACGAGCAGAGACGTGAGCGAGGACATGGTTCGAAGAGCTCGCAGTCCGGCCGATTCGCGCGGACGAGTGACGACGGAGAAGAAGCGGAAGCGGCCCACGCGCTCGATCCCGACGGAGCGCGCAAGACCGCGGAATCGTCTCTCTTCTGGCGTGCGGGTGTCAACGAAGCGTGTGGGGAAGGGAGAGCCGTCAATCCCCGCGCGCGGACGTCGCCTGCGCACGTTTTGTACAGCAGTATCCAGGCGTTAGCGCGTTGACGGGCAAAACCCGGCAAGGCACGTTCACTGGATGTCCAACGCTTGGAGACTTCGTCTGCTCGTCAGCCTCGCGCTGATGGGGGGGGCCGCACCTGGTTGCGGTGGGGATGATGGAGCCGAATGCGGCACGGGGACGGTCGAGGTGGATGGCGAGTGCCTTCCCGCCGAGACCGCGTGCGGCATGGGAACCGTCTACGACGCGACGGCGCGCACCTGCGTGACCGCGATCGAATGTGCCGAAGGCACGATGCTGATGGGCACCGAGTGTGTGCCCGACGGCTCGGCGTTCTGCGGCGGGAACACGATCTTCGACACCGAGACCGGCACCTGCGTGCCCGATCCGGACGCGCTCTGCGAGGGTGACCTCGTGTTCGTGATGGAGACCGCGACCTGCGTGGATCCGGACGAGCTGCTCGAGGGCATGGCGGACGTGCAGGAGCTCGCGGAGCCGAACGACCCGTCGTTCAACGAGACCGCGATGGCCCAGCCGGTCGACATCGCGGATGGCAGCGGCAGCTTCTACGGCTGCGTGGAGCCGATGGACTTCGACGACGATGGGGTGATCGACCCGGACCGCGACTTCTTCGCGATCGAGGTCGACGGCCCGACCCTACTCCGCGTTCGTACGGATGGTATCCGCGGGGCAAATGCGGCGGTCGCGTTCCTGAGCGGAGACTCCGAAGGCGCGCTCACCGAGTTCGGCTGGCAGCGATTCGTGTTGAGCCTCGCGAGCGACGGCGCCGATCAGAAGGTCTTCCTTCCGGCGGCCGGCACGTACCTCGTCGTCGCCACCGACGCGCGCTCGCTCCTCTTGGGCGAGCCCGCCGGCGGCGAGGACCAGTGCTACTTCACCCAGCTCGAGGTCGAAGAGCTCCCGACCCCGACCGTGATCACGCCGGGCACGCCCCTCGAAGGAGACTTCGACGAGCCGCGCTTTTTCGCGTTCGACGCGACGCGTGGCCAGCTCGTGCTCCACTCCGCCACGGAGCAGGACGCGTCGGGAGCCGCGGATCGAGGTTCCATCGAAAGCACGATGGTGACGCTGGTCGATTCGACGTTCCGCAGCGCGGCGGCGGACACCCAGGACGGTTTCTTCGGACCGATTGCCGACGGTGTCGTGGAGGACTTCGCCCTCGGACTCGACGCGGACCAGACCGTCTGGATCGTCGTGGATAGCCTCTACGATCTCTCGCTCGACTCGACGCGATTCTCGGTGGCGGTGCAGGACGCCAACGCGGTCGAGATCCCGGAAGACGGCACCGTCGACTTCACCCACGACGACGAGCTCCCGGCGTTCGGATTCTTCGAGGCGACCGCGGGCGACGTCGTTCGTCTTCAGTTCGATCAACCCGACGGAGACACGCTGGAAGTCGGGGTTCTCCAGCCGAACGCGAGCGGGTTCGGGGTTTCCGGTTCGGACGTCTACGTTCAGATCGAACAGACCGGCATTCATTACCTACAGATCGTCAACGACGATGGTGTCGACGGTGAGTCGTACGGCATCGAGTTCGAGCGCGCCTCGATCACACCGACGGCGATGACGCTCGGCACCGCTGCGAGCGGAGCGCTCGCGGAGCACGACCGTGCGTTCTTCTCGGTCGACCTCCGCACCGCGGACTGGGTCCAGTGGAGCGCCAGCAACCTGACGAACGTCACGGACCTCGAGCTGACGTTCTACGAACGTGGGCCCTTCGGTGTGCTCGGTGCCTCCGTCCCGGAGATCGACGGCGACGAGCTCGACGCGACGTCGGTCTTCGAACGTATCCTTCGTGGAGAGGGCTCGAACGTGCTCGTGTCGGTGACGAGCGCCGACGCGGTCACGGGCGACGAGACCTTCGACGTCCTCGTCGACGACGTCCCGTACGTGGACCTCGGCTCGATCGTCCCCGGCACCGACATCACCCGCACGGGCGAGACGGCGACCGGCGGTGAGTATCAGCGCTACCTGCTCGAAGCCGTCGCGTTCTCCCCGCTCACCATCGGCACCACCACCACGACTCCGACGCTCGACGCCGTGATCTCCGTGGTCGACGCGAGCTTCGCGACGGTCCGTGACTTCGACGTCGGCGCCGCCGGCGAAGCCGAGGGTGGCACCTACGTGATGGCGAACGACTGGGTCGCCTTCGTGGTCTTCGACTTGGCGGAGGTCGGCGGCTCCTACGACCTCACCGTCTCGGCGGAAGCGCCCCCGTACACCCCGGCCACCGGTGCGCTCGGCTTCACAAGCGTGTGTCCGTCGGAGGGCGGCGCGGGCGCAAACCACGGCGTGACGGCCACCGACATCTGGCCCGCGCTGGACGATGGTCTCTCGACGACGCCGCTGGCGATTCCTGGCGACTTCCCGTTCACCTTCTTCGGCGCCGGAGTCTCGCAAGCAACCATCTCGACGAACGGCTGGCTCACCTTCACGCCGAGCTTCGCCGGTGACTCGTTCCTCGAGTCCAGCACGTTCGACGTGATCGCTCCGCTTTCGGGAGACCTCGATCTCGACGCTCTGTGCACGCATCGCGACGGCTCCACGCTCACGATCGAGTGGCGTGGTCAATCGTACGAAGACGGCGGGGTTGTCGAGATGCAGGTCGTCCTTCACCAGACGGGTCGAATCGACTTCATCTACGGACCCGATCACCAGTCGCTCGACGGCACGGTGGGGCTGATCAACGACGACGGGTCGGTCCGCTACTCGATCGACACGCTCTTGGCGTTCCCGAGCAGCGTGACCTTCACGCCCGCTCCGTGAGCACGACGCGCCGATAGGCGCGATGAACCGAGAAGGCCGGCGGGGTGACCCGTCGGCCTTCTCTCTTTCTGGGTGTCGTAGCCCCCGCGACTGGCATCGGTGTGAGCGGACGATTGCAACCCCCTAAGAGGAATCGTCGGTGGGTCACACGAAAGTCGCAGGCGATCACCCAGATGGGTGATTCAGACCGGTCCACGAACGGTGTACCCCAGACGGATGCAGCGCCGTTTCGTGAAAGTCGCCACTCTCCTCGCGCTACTTGTCTCATGCGACGAGATCCCTTCCACCGAATCGGACGCCGCTGTGTCCGCAACGAGCGCACTCGAGGGTTGGACCGACATCAGCACGTGTTCGGAGTTCTTCGAGGAAGTGAATCAGGACATGGACGGCAACTACCGCCTCGTCGCTGACCTCGACTGTTCCTGTGGAGGATATCCACAGATCTGTCCGAGTCTTACGGACCCTGGCGTGGTCACCCCGATTGGACGGGCGAGCCAAACACCGTTCACCGGCCACCTTGATGGGAACGGACATCGAATCTTCGACTTCGTCGTGTCGAAAGGTCCGTCACTCTGCACCCAGCTCACACCGTGTCGACCCTCCGGTCTATTCTGGGGCCTCTCGAACGCCATCGTCGAAAATCTCACCGTCTCTGACGCGACAGTCACAAGCGGCGCAGCCGCCGGCGTGATCGCCGGTCAATCGACCAAGTCGACGATCCGTAACGTCGTTGTCAGGAACGTCACCGTGAAAGGCCTCGCCCCCACCGGAGGCATCGTCGGAGCGGCATCGAGCACGGTCTTTGAGCGAATCTCGAGCACCGCGACAGTTCGACGCCTGACGTCCGGTTCCGAGACCCCCGCTCCGAGCATCGCGGGTTCGGTCGCTGGCACACCCAACGTCACGTTCCACGAGGTGTTCGGCATCGGCGCCCTCGCATGTGGCACCGCGTCGACCGCGACCGATTCGTTCTACAACACCTCGGTCACCATATCCGGAACCAACTGCCGGGGCACTCCGCTCTCCAATGCGCAGAGCGTGGTTCCGACGTCGTTCGCTGCGGCGGGCTGGGACTTCACATCCGTCTGGGGCTTCGACTCTTCGAACACTCCGCCATGCCTGCGTGGCCTCGACGACGCGTGCGAGTTCGCGGTCTGCACGCCGGGCGCACCGGAGACCGCGTGCAACGGAGTCGACGAAGACTGCGACGGCGGCCTCGACGAGAACTTCGCGACCACTCCGACCTCGTGCGGTGCCGGCGCGTGCGCTGCGACCGGCGTGTTGGCCTGCCAGAACGGGTCCGTCGTCGACACTTGCGAGCCTGCCGGAGGCACGGACTCGACGTGCGACGGGAACGACGACGACTGCGACGGAAACGTCGATGAAGGCTACGTGCCGGGCGGTTCGTGCTCCGTGATGGGGCAGTGCGTGCAGCGCCCGAGCGCTTGCGTGAACGGAACGGTCGTTGAGGCGCTGTGTGGCGTACCTTCCGTCGACAACACCTGCAACGGCATCGACGAGGACTGCAACGGAACCGCCGACCCTTCGATCACCGACCCGTTCGACGATTTGAACCCCTGCACGGAGAGCGAGGTCTGTGACAACGGAACAATCGTCGCGACCCAACTCACGAATGGTCAGTGCCCCGCCAATCCGAATGAGGAGGTGACGGGCCCAGCCCCCGGCACCCTCCCTGGGTTCTACGATTCGGTGAACCACCTGATCGGTTCGTACCAGAACGCGCCGACGCCGAGCGCGCTCGACGAGGGGCGCGCGGTTCGGCTCTACGGAGAGGTCCGCACGATCCTCGGTTCACCGCTCGGAGGAGTCCGTGTGGCCGTGCTCGAGCAAGAGGACGAGCTCGGCTACGTCCTCACGCGGGCGGATGGGCGCTGGGACTACCTCGCCAACGGCGGCACGACCTTACACGTCCGTTTCACGAACGCGGGTCACCCCGAGGTGCAGCGTACGGTCACACCGAGCGTTCACGAGCACGTCTACGTACGCCCCGTCGTGATGACCCCGTACGATGCGGCCAACACGAGCGTCACCTTCGGTTCGTCCTCGGTGCAGGTGCACCACGCTTCGACGGTCACGGACGTCGACGGTACCCGGCATGCGATGTTGCTGATCCCCGCCGGTGTCACCGCGACGGCCGACGGCACTCCTGTAAGCACCGCCGTCGTCCGGGCCACGGAGTACACGGTCGGCGTTCGGGGCCCCGCCGCCATGCCCGGAACGATGCCGCCTCAGATCGCGTACACGTACGCGTCGGAGTTCAGCCTCCACGCCAACGCGAGCGCTCCCGCCGCGTCCTTCGTTCAGTTCTCGTCGCCGGTGTTCCTCTACCTGGAGAACTTCCTCTCCAATGAATCCGGCGAACGCTTCCCACCGGGGTCGCGAGTGCCGACCGGTTTCTACGACCGAGTCACCGGACGATGGGTGGCGACCAACGACGGTGTCGTCCTTCGAATCCTCGGATACGTCGGCGGCACGGCCCAAGTCAGCATCTCTGCTGACAACACACCTGCATCCGCAACACAACTCGCTCCGCTCGGGGTAACTCCTGCGGAGCTCGTCGCACTCGCGGCGCAACAGGCCTACTACCCGGTGGGCACCACACTCTGGCGGGTACCGCTCTCGCACTTCTCGCCATACGACTGCAACTGGCCGTACGACATCGCTGCTGGAGCGACGCTACCCGATGCGCCCACGCCCGACCTCGCATCTCAGCGGAGTTGTGACGGTGCAGGTCCCTCAATTCGTCGAGGAACACTGATTCACTGCGAGAACCAGTCCGTGGCAGAAGAGTTCCCGGTCGCGGGGACCGAGATGACCCTTCGGTATCAGTCCGATCGTGTCCTGGACTTCGAAGCAGCGCGGCGACTTCGTTTCCCGATTCGAAGCACGCTTCCTCCCGCCGAGGCAGACGACATCCGAGTCTCCGTCGATGTCGCGGGCCGGCACTTCGAGGAGCTGCTCCCCACCACGACGCCGACGAGCTTCTACGAGTTCGACGGCTGGGATGGCCTCGACTGGACGGGTCAACCCGCGCACGGCCCCGTGCCCGCGACCATCGAGGTGTGCCACCGCTACCCCGCGACTGGGTTCAACCCGAGTGGACCCGGCTTCACGATCAGCGGGCTCGCCACGCAGGCCGCCGAGAGAACCTTCGGTGACTGGGGAGTCGCGTCGGGATCGTCCATCGCGCTCGATCGCGAGGAGATGCGGGCCGAGCTCTGCACGCGCACCCAAACGACGCTCGAAGTCTTCGACAGTCAGCACCTTCACCAACTCGGTGGTCTCGCGCTGAGCGCACGGCACGTCACCGCGAGCGGTGGGCTGTACATGGGGTCGGGGGCTCACGTGCAGGTCGGCGAGGCTCTTCGCGGGCGGGTGACCACGGTGGCCGGCAACGCGACCGCATCGCCAGGGGTGATCGCGAACACCAACGCCGTCGCGCTCGACACACGCATCTTGGCGGTCACGGGCGTCACCGAGGACCCGGAAGGACAGATCGTGTTCTCCGCGATCGAGAGCGCGTTGAACAGCGAGACGTTCGTGAGCGGTGTCTTCCGCATCCTCACCAACGGGACCCTCCAGCGAATCGCCGGCGGTGGTGCTGCAAACGCAACGACTCCTTTCGCGAGCGGGACGGCCGCCGTGGGGGCTGCAATGCAAGGGGTGGGACGACCGGTGTTCGGCCCGGATGGGGCGCTCTACGTCGTCGAGACGCGCACTCAGACCACGTTGGCACTTCCCTATCAGCCACCGTACGCGCGAGTCGCGCGAATCAGCAGCGAGGGCACGATTCAAACCTTCGCGGGTGGTCAAGCGCCTCCACAGGTGACGTTCGGTGGAGCCCCGACGTATGCGGTTGCGGCGGATGGACAAGTCGCGAGCGGTGCGTTGCTCTTTCCACGAGACCTCGCGTTCGGTTCCGACGGCCTGCTCTACTTCATCGAAGCGATCGATGACGAAGTACGGATCGTCGACTCGCAAGGTCGCCTCGCGACGGCGGCATCCGCGGTCATGCTGGAGGCTGCGACGGGCAGCCCCCCGACGTCGACGCCGTGGTCACCCGACCGCCTCGCGTTCTGGCAAGACCGACTCATCGTCGCGGGCACGGTGCGCGACAGTGCGTCGCTCTCCGAAGTGCGCCCCGATGGAACGGTCGTCGAGCTGACCGCGGAAGCAATCGACACCGCACTGCCGGCGAATGGCCAGGCACTCGTGCACTTCCGGCCTCGCGCGCGGGTCACGGGACTGGGTGCGTTCGGTGACCGGCTCTACTTCGAGACGGCTCGAAGCGACCTCGAAGAAGACGAGAACACCGGCCTTTGGATGACTACCGGTGACGACGTCGTTCGGTTGGCGGGAGCGCGCTCGGGTGCGAGCCGTCCGTTCGACGCGGTTCCCCTATCCAGCACGGGCCTCTACGACGGAGATCCCCTCTACACGATGGCGGTCAGCTCGCTCGCGGTGACCTCGAGCGGTCTCGCTCGCTGTCACAACTCCGACCTTTCCGGCGGCGTTGGATATGTGGAGCGCATCGAGTTGACCGAGGGCGCCCCGGTCGTGTCCCCCGACGGCTCGTCGCTCTTCTACTTCGACGAGCTGGGTCGACACACACAAACCCGTAGTCGGTTGACCAACGAGCTCCTTCTCTCGTTCGTTTACGGAGCTTCGAACGGCCGTCTCTCCGAGGTGAGAGATGGCAACGACAACGTCGTTCTCACTGCAACCTACGGAACGAACACCATCGATCTCGTTCGTCCAGCCCCCTTCACCGGTCTGACGCGGATTCAGTTGAACGGAAGTGGCTGGGCCACCAACGTTCGCCACCCGAACGATCCGACCAGTTCCACGGGGCTCACGTTCGCCTACTCGGGGACGCGCGGGGCGATCGACTACATCGACGACTCTCGGGGATACCGGCACGACATCACGTTGGACTCGCTCGGTCGCGTGCAACACGACGTTCTCCGCTCGGGTGCCACGGAGCTCGCGCGCTGGAACCTCGGTGGGACCCGAACGCAGACGGAGGACACCGGCGGGTGGACGCGCGGCTCGACGGTGAACGTCACGAGCGGCAACCCTGCGGCTCCCCTGACTTCGACGGAGTTCTTCCGCAGCGCCGATGAAGCCGGCGAGCGTACCCACCGAATCTCACGAACGGCGGCCACCGAAGCGACGCACGAGACCGCCGTGCTGGAGACCGATGCCTCGCGCACGACCACGTGGACATCGACGACCCCAGCCGACACGACGGTCGTGAGACAAAGCACGACGGAGACGTTGGTGCCTCATCCGCTCGTACCGGGGCAGACGTACGCGACTGCGACGACGTTGACGTTGCCGGGGCTCGCTCCCGTCTCGTTCACGAGCGAGCTCGAAGCCTCGTGGTACGAGGAGGAGCAGCTTGCCGAGCTCACGGCGACGTCCCGACAGTCGATCGATGGGACCACGGCCACCGCGACGTCCGTGTGGACCCGTCTGACCTCCGGGTCGGCGACCACGGGATGGGAGCTACGCGTGACCTCCGCGGAGGGGCGCCAGTCCGTCACCCTCTTCGACGTCCAAGGACGCCCCACGTGGAGCGCTGCCGTCGTACCCGACGATCCGGGCACCACACCCACGCCCATCTACGCCCCCTCGATCACGACCTACGATTCACGTGACCGCGTGACGACGGTTTCGAGGACGGCGAGCGGCGTCACCCGGCAGGTCACCAACACGTACGTGAACGCGTCCGCCCAAGACGTCGGTTGAGTGCGGCACGTTTCGGACGAATACGGCAACGAGGTCAGCTTCACGCGCGACAGCTTGGGTCGCGTGATCACGGCGAACGTCGACGGCGACGTGACCGAAGTCGGCTTCGACGTCGGGCGTCAAGCGTCGTCCGTGACGCCTCCCGGTCGTACGGCGCACACCACCAGCTACTCGCACTTCGACGACCCGCAGACGTACACGCCTCCGCTCGGGCGCGACACGCCCGGTGGCGCCAACAACGTGAGCTCGAACCTCACCTGGACGCCCGGCACGCTCGCGGCAGGGTTCGATTGGGGCGAGGTCTCGGGCGTCGACCCGGCCGGTCTCGGTTCGATCGGCTTCACCTACGAACCCACCGGTCTGCGTCGGCTGACCCGGATGAACCTGACGAGCCCGATCGACGCCGACGTGGTGTTGTCGTACGGCGACGGGTTCACCGACGACGGTGAGGTTCAGTCGATCACGATGCCGCAAACGGGCGGGCTCGTGTCGACCGTGACGACCACGCTGAACCGAATCGGCACCCTCCCGGTTGGCACGACGACCGCGCTCCCGATGGGGGACCGCACGGTCGCGCTGACGTTCGACCCCGCGCGCGCGCTCTGGCTCGACTCCATCTCGGCGCACGGCACGACGGTGGCCTCGTACGAGTACGACCTCGACGGGCTCCCGACCGAAGTGCTCGTCGCGCCCTCCACGCCAGGTGTACAGACGTTGGTCCTGCAGCACGTCGGCCAGACGGGTCAGCTGCAGCGTGTTTGCCTCGGCGGCTCTGCGCCGATCAGCGGCGCGTGCACCGGAAGCGCGGTGACTGCGCTGTCGTACTCGCCCGGGTTCGGCGACCTGAGCGGACTCGACTCGACGTGGGGCACCTCGGGAGGACGCCTCGCGTTCACCTACGGGTACGATCTCGCGGGGCGGATCTCGACGATCGCGGAGACCGTCAACAGCACGACCACGACGCGCACCTATCACCACGACTCGCGAGGTCGACTGGAGGCCGTGACCACTCCGGGGCCGACGACGCAGTACGCGTACGGCTACGACGCGAACGGCAACCGCACGTCGTGGACCTCCCCGTCGGGAAGCTGCTCGACGAACTGCACGGAGGTCGACGCACAGGATCGACTCCTGCGTTACGGGACGACGGTCTTCACCTACGACGCGGCGGGCAACCTCGCGAGCCGCGACCTGGATGGGAACCCGGGCACTACGGCAGATCGCACGACGTACGCGTACGACGAGCTCGGGCACCTGCGCCGCGTGGACCTGCCGGGCGGCGCGGTTCGGCGTTACCTCATCGACGGGCTCGGTCGCCGCGTGGGTCGCTACGTGGGCACGGCGACCACCGCGACGGCCGACCGCTTCTGGCTGTACCAGGACGGCCTGAACCCGGTCGCGCAGCTCAACGCTGCGGGGAACCTCGAGCTCCTCTTCGTGTACGGCACGATGCCCCACGTGCCCGACGCCGTCGTGCAGGTGGGCACGAACACCGTCTTCCGCGTGGTCACCGATCACCTCGGAAGCGTCCGACGCTTGGTGAACGTCGACGACGGCTCCGTTGCGGCGAGCTACGACTACGGGCCGTTCGGTGAGCTGCAGACCAGTGCCCCCACGGTCGGCTCGCTCGCCGAGCGCTTCCCGTTCCGATTCGCGGGCGGGCTGTGGGACCAGGACACCGGGTTGATCCGGTTCGGAGCGCGGGACTACGATCCGAGGCTCGGTCGGTGGACGGCGAAGGATCCGATCCTGTGGGATGGCGGACAGGCAAATCTGTATGAGTACGCTGGAAGCGACCCTATCAACTATCTTGACTTGACCGGCGAGCACCCGTTCTGGGTTGCGTTGGGACTGCTGTCCATAGCATCGGATCAGGGAGGTGACGGGAACGGTGACCCGCTCTCAGTGCTCAGTCCCCCGGGAGGCGCCCTGGCGGGGAAGATTGCCTCGAAGCTCGGCGCTGTGCTGCTTCGCAATCGATCCCCTCTGGCACAGATCCGCACATTTCTCAACAAGTTCTTCAAACGAAACCCCTGCGACGAGCCGTTCGTTCCTGACGAGTACTGGCAGCGATACGCCCCGGACCAGATAGCGCCAACCGGCAGCCCCGAGAGAATGTTCCACCGTCGAATCAGTGGGCGAACTGGTAGAATCGAAGACTCAACAGTGATCTACGATCGCTTCGGTAGACAGAGACTACGCATCGACCATACGGACCACATGCGCCCCGCGAGTCACTCCAATCCGCACTACCACGAGCGGACTTATCACCCCTCTCCCCACAACCCGCACTACACACAGACACAACACAACCTCGACTAACATGAAGATTCCGGGAAGCCACCTATTGGATGACGTTCTAGGCGAGTGGTCATGGGCCAACATGTCGCACATCGCCGGACTCAACTACCATGTCGAGAACCCGATTGACGGCTACACTACGTTGTCGCTAGAGACATCATGGAGTATGGGGTCACACGACCGATCCTCTAGGTGCGATGCGACGGTGATCTTCCGCAGGGTCTCTAGACTGTCGCTCAAGGAGGTCGGAGGGATAATTCAGACGGGAGGTTTCTACGTTGATGACATCCGTAGCCGAGGGTGGAGCGATATTCGCTACGAAGTCGGAGACTTCGAGACCGGCGTCTTGTCGTTCTATTGCGAGTATGTGGAGGTCACCAGCGTTCGTGCATTTCTCGTCGATACGCGCGGATGAGTGGGTCGAGCGACATCGCGGGGTGGAGCGTGGGAACGTGGGGAAGGTGCCGAACGTTCCGGGGAACGTTCGGTTAACGGCCGAAATGACGCCGTAGCCGGATCCAAGATTGACGTCCTAGCGATCCGAGCCGGTGGCCGTGCCGTGCCACCGGGAACGAGCCACCGTTTGGCCCAGACCCAGGAATCAACGGGGAATCCGGCGGTGCGATGAGCCGTCCCCTCCGGTGTGAAGATCCCGAACAGTTGTTCTTCGTGACGACACGAACTCTCGAAGAAGTCTTCTGGCTCCACCCACTGCTCTGTTCTCGGCTCGCACCGCGGGAACGCGAACGTGCCACCGTTTTTGCCCAGCCCCAGGAATCAACGGGGATCCCGGCGAAGCGCAACGAGAACTCCCGGAACGTGCCAACGAGAACTCCCGGAACGTGCCGTGCCAACGAGAACTCCCGGAACGTGCCACCGTTTTTGCCCAGACCCAGGAATCAACGGGGAATCCGGCGGCGCGATGAGCCGGCATGCCCAGCGCCAAGCCCGCACCACCACCAGAGAACGTGCCACCGTTTTTGCCCAGACCCAGGAACCAACGGGGAATCCGACGGCGCAACGAGCCCGCATTCCCGCCAAGCTCACGCGTCGCTCCCGTCCCCTCCGGCCAAGCCCGTGGGAACGTGCCACCGTTTTTGCCCAGCCCCAGGAATCAACGGGGAATCCGGCGGCGCGATGAGCCGGTATGCCCACCGCCAAGCCCACGCGTCGTTCGCGTCCCCTCCGGTGTGAAGATCCCGTGCCACGAACGGGAACGTGCCACCGTTTTTGCCCAGCCCCAGGAATCAACGGGGAACGGGAACGCAACGGGGAACGGGAACGTGCCACCGTTTTTGTCCAGACCCAGGAATCAACGGGGAATCCGGCGGCGCGATGAGCCGGCATGCCACCGCCAAACCTACGCGTCGTTCGCGTCCCTCCGGTGTGAAGATCCCGGGCGTGCCACCGGGAAGGTGCCACCGTTTTTGCCCAGCCGCAGGAATCAACGGGGAATCCGGCGGCGCGATGAGCCGGCATGCCCACCGCCAAGCCTACGCGTCGTTCGCGTCCCCTCCGGTGTGAAGATCCCGAACAGTTGTTCTTCGTGACGACGCGGACTCTCGAAGAAGTCTTCTGGCTCCACCCACTGCTCTGTTCGAGGCTCGCGCCCGTGAATCGAGAAGCCCGGCGGGTGGTGGACGCCAAGCGGTCGAGGCTGCGCGCGAAGCTGGAGCGCCTCGTGGCCAGCGCGAACCGTCGCCGGCCCGAGAATCAACCGAAGCTCACCGTGGAAGAAGCGGAGAAACTCGCGGAAGACTGCGTGAGCTCGGCGCTGGCACGGGCGCAGAAGCACTGTGCGGAGAGCGGTCTGCCGCCGGTGGAGGTGTTCGCGGTGGTGGTGATGAGCAACCACCTGCACCTCGTGGTTCGTGCGCCCGGGAAGAACCTCGCCGCGTTCATGAGCTACTTCCTCGCCCGGGTCGTGCAGACCCTGAACCTGCTGCTCGGCCGCGTGGGTCCAGTCTTTCCGCGTCGCTACGACGCGCAGCCCGTCCTCGACGAAGAAGCCGCTGCAGGTCGCATCAAGTACGTGCTCGAGAACCCGAAGAAGGCGGGGCTCGTGAAGTGCTTCACCGAGTGGCCTGGCTTCGTCGCGGTCGCGGGCCTGCACGACGGCGAGGAGCTCGAGACGAGACACTTCGATCGGTCCGCCTGGCAGCTCGCGAAACGCCCGAACGAACGCGAGCGCTACTGGCGTCGCGGCCGCCTGCGTCTGAGTCGACTTCCGGGCATGGAGTCGCTCTCGTGTTCGGCGTACCTCGCGACGGTGAAGAGCTGGTGCGACTCGCGGCCCGCGGATCGATGCCTCGGCGTCGAAGGAGTGCTCGACGCGGACGTGAACCAGCGACCCCGGAAGCCGAAGCGGTCGCGTCGTCCCTACGCGTTCGGAAGCCCAGAACACGTCGCCGCGTATCGCGAGGCGAGCCGGCTCCGCTACGCCGCGTACGATGCGGCGCGAGCGCTGTCGAAGCTCGGCGACCGGGTCGTGTGGCCAGAGGGCATGTACGCGCCGGGCGGTGCCGTGGCGGCGTGACCCCGGAGGGGGTGAGTGACTCGCGCGTGCGAGAACGCCTGCGATGAAGGATCGGTCGATGGTGAGGAGTCGCGCATGCGAACGCCGTCGAGGGGCGTGCTCGCGATCGGCGGCTCGTAATGAATCCGACACGCGCTCGCTCGCGCCGCGCCCCGTGTGACCGAAATGCCCCGCTCAAAGGCCTCGCTCGGGCTCCTCGCTCGGTGGTCGCGATCCAAGAATGGCGGCAGCTTTCCCTGAGCGGGACGCGATCCAAGAATGGTGGCAGCTTTCCCTGAGCGGTGAGCGACTCGAGCGTGCGAGTCGGTGAGTGGCAACTGTACGCACACCGTCGCGTTCCGCGGCTCTTGGCTCAGCCCCTTGACGACGTGGACCTTCGACATCGGCGTGGACGGCACCGTGGTCGGTTCGTACGAGCACAACATGCCCTGACTCGGAGTACCCTCCGCCCCCATGGCAGCCGGGATGAAGTGTGGGCTCTGTGGTGCGCCGCGCGCGGCGCGGAGCGAGGCGTGTGGCTACTGCGGCGCGGCGTTTCCGGACGCGATTCCTTCGGCGCCGAGCGCGGTCGGAGGTGTGCCGCCCGGTGTGCTCGAGGCGATCGACGCGGGGAACCTCATCACGGCGATCAAGCACTACCGCGATCACACGCGGTGCTCGCTGAAAGAAGCGAAGGAGGCGTGTGAGGCGATCGCCGAGCGCCGCGGGCGCCGGTAGCACCTTCGCTCGACACGTCTCGCGTCATCGGGGCATCGGTCGCGGACGTTCGTTCTTCCTCTCCCATCCAGGTGCGTCATGTCTCACTCACTCCACGACGCTGTGCTCCTCTCGATCAACCTGCTCGCCAACGGAGATGCGGTCCTCGCGTTCGAGAACGTCCACGGCGTCGAGGGCGGCACCGCGACGTTGTTCTGCCACGAGGTCACGAAGATCGAGCGACGCGGCGGGTTGCCCGGCTTCCTCTGGCGCGTGTCTCGCATGAGCCGCGACGGGCGAGACGAACGCGGCGTACTGTTCGGCGTACCCGACGAGTGCTCCGTGATTCGCATGCCCATGCAGCAGGCGCCGCACACTGCGACCCCGCCCGCGGAGCTCGAGATCACGTGCGCACGCTACTTCCTTCAGGCGAGGATCCCCAAATGACGCTGGCGCATCCTCATCCGCTCGACGACTTCTCACCCGAGTCGGCGGGGTTAGCCGCCGACTTGGGGATGCTCTTCTTCTCCACCTTCCCGAGCGGAGACACGATTCTGGCGTTCGAGAACGAGCTCGCCGGTACGTCGGCGTTCGTGATCTGCCACGGCACCACGGTCAGCGAGAGAAGCGGAGGCCTGGCAGGGATGGTGGGTCGACTGTCGTCGATCGCACCGGACGGGAGCGAGCACGCCATGGAGCTCGGTGTGACGAAGCCATGCTCCGCCGTCCGAGTCGAGCTCCTGCCCATGCCGTACTCCGCAACACCCGCAGTGCGATTCGAGATCACGTGCTCGCACTACTTCGTCTACGTCGCGGCCGATACGCAGCCGCAGATCGGCTGATCCCTCGACGCCGAAGATGTGGGGAAACGGCGCCACCGCCGAAGAGCCGGACAACGGGAATCGTGCATCCGCCGGGAAAAGGGAAACGTGCCGACCGCCGGGAAAAGGGAAACGTGCCAGCGTTCTTGCCGCGGTGTCGCTCAATGCCCGAGGCGATCGCACGCGGCCGTCGAGCCCTGGAAACACGCGGCTTCGAGCGCTGCGGGGTCCATCGCGTCGAGCTCGGCTTCGGAGTAGCTCGGGGCGACGATCGTCTCGGGGTCTTCCGGCGGCGGGATCTCGTCGGGCGCGGGCGTGGGGGCGGGCTCGACGACGGGGGGCGGCGATGGCGCGGGCGCGGGTGGGTCGTCGCACGCGGCGACGGAGATCGTGAGCGCCAGCGTGCAGACGGCTCGAAGCATCGCCAGAGCATCGCGTCCGCGGCTCCGCGCGACAAGGGCGCGTCCCATCCGCGATCCGAGGGCGGCCGACACGATGGGAGCACGACGTCGAGGTGGCGGCTCGAGAAGTTT
>CALJLK010000448.1 GCA_937982655.1 uncultured Sandaracinus sp. | reverse complement strand
AAGGAAGCTGAAGGAGCGAGAGCCTGCTCGATCGGTGCTCGCTCGTGCGCGGAGCACCTCGAAGTCGGGTAGGGTCCGGACACGTGAACGGGATCGGTCGACGCGCGCCCGCCCAGGGCCCACGCTTGACCGTTTACGGGTCGTGGTTGTGTCTCACGAAGTCGCGTCCGAAGACGAAATCGAGCCGGGCACCGTCCTCTTGGAGCGGTTTCGCGTCGATCACCTCTTCGCGGTCGGCGGGATGTCGGTGCTCTACCGCGGCGTGGATCTGACGACCTCGCTGCCGATCGCGGTGAAGGTCCTGCCCTCGCGGCTGCGCACCAAGCGGCTCGCGGCGCGCTTCGAGCGCGAGGCGCGGATGGCGATCGGGGTGCGGCATCCGAACTGGGTCGTCACCCACGAAGCCGGCGCGCTCGAGAGCGGCACGCCCTACCTCGTGATGGAGCTGCTCGAAGGCGAGACCGTCTACGATCGCCTGCGCTACGACGGCCCGTTTCCGCTGCCGGACGCGGTGAAGATCCTCTGCGCGGTGCTCGACGGGGTCCACGCCGCGCACCAGCACCACATCATCCACCGCGATCTGAAGCCGTCGAACGTCTTCCTCACGCGCGACGGCGCGGTGAAGCTGATCGACTTCGGGCTGTCGAAGGATCTGGGCAGCCAACAAGACCGCACGATGGTGACGGGTCCCGGCGAAGCGCTCGGCACCCCGAGCTACATGTCGCCCGAGCAGGTGCTCGCGGAGGACGTCGATCCACGCACGGACATGTGGGGCGCGGGCGTCCTCTTCTACGAGATGATCACCGGCTTCCGCGCCTTCCCGCGGGCCGAGGGCGGCGTGCAGGACACCTTCACGATGGTGCTCGAGCACGAGCCGCGTTTGGCGACGGAGCGGAACCCGAGCCTGCCCTTCGGCGTGAACGTCGTCTTGGCGAAGGCGCTGCAGAAGGAAAAGGAAGATCGTTTTGGGACGATCGCGGAGCTGCGGGAAGCGCTCGCCGCGCTCGTGTGAATCGCCGTCGTGTGGCGCTCCGTGCCGAGCCCGCACTTCGGAAGATCGCGGGTTGCACGTCTCGCGTACGTGCGTACCGATGCGCGCCGATGGAGGAGCGCACGACCATCCCGGTGCAGGTCCCTTCCAAGCTCGCCGAGCGGACGACCGCGCTCGGATTGCTCGCGTTGATCGGGCTGCCGCTCGGCTCGACGTGGTCTCCGACGGTGCGCCTCGCAGGCATCGTCGCGGTGGCGACGATCAGCGCGGCGGCGGCGGCCATCTCGTGGTGGCGGCGGCGAGCGCGCGAGGCGAAGGTGTCGGTGGACGAGTCGCACGTCCACGTGGTCGATGCGGCGGGAAGCACGCGATCGTGGCCTCGCTCCGCGCTCGCGCACGCCGAGATCGCGCACAAGAAAGGGGGCGGCACGCTCCTGCGCGTCCTCGATCGCACGCACGCGGTGCTCTTCACCCTCGAGCTTCCTGGCTCGTCGGAGGTAGAGACGTGGATCGCGCGCCTCGGTCTCGATCGTGGCGCGCGGGAGCTGGCGGTCCACGAGCGCTTGGTCTCCGTCGGCCAGACCGAGACCCGCGCGTTCGCCACGCTCTTCACGGTTCTCACCCTCGTCGGCGCATTCTCCGGCGGATCCGTGGGGGCGAACGTGTGGTTGCTGCCGCTCGCGGTGTTCGCGGCGACCCGCGGACCGCTCTTGGTCGGCGTCGACGGCGTCGAAGAGCGCCGGCTACCGCGACGGCGCTTCCACCCGATGTCCGAGATCGCCGACGTCGAGAAGCGCGACGCCAAGATCCACCTCGTGATGCGCGACGGCCGGCGGGTTCGGCTCGGGGTGTCGACCAAGAGCACCGACGGCGCGCTGCGCGACGACATCGAATGGACCATCCGTCGCGCCCTCACGGCCTACGCGCGTCGCGAGCGCGCGGCGTCGCTCGAGCACCTCGCGCGAGGCCAGCGCGACGTGCGCGAGTGGTTGGAGGAGCTCGAGAAGCTCGCGGGCGCCGGCGACTACCGCCGCGGCGCGCTCACGGCGGAGCGACTCGCGGAGGCCGTCCACGACCCCGACGCCGAACCGAGCGTGAGGGCCGCGGCCGCGTGGATGCTCGCGCGCTCGGGGAAGCTCGACGCCGCCCGCGAGGCGCGCGCGAACGCGGCGCATCCGAAGGTTCGCGTCGCGCTCGACGCGGTGATGGCGCAGGACGTCGAAGCGCTCGATCGCGCGACGCGCGAGGGACGCGAAGCGACGGTCTGACATTTCGATGGTTCGGTCGCCTGACGGCGACGCTCACGCTCAAAACGTCAATTCGATGGTTCGGTCGCCTGACGGCGACGCTCACGTGACGTCGGGTCGCTCGGCCTGGCGGCCGGCTCCGAAAACGTCAAATCGCGGAGGGTCTGTCCGCGTGTCCCACCGCTGACGCGAGCGCATCACGCCGGCCCGTCGCCCGCGCTCCGGAGAGAGATTGCGTCGCGGTTGTCGCGCGCTCGAAGAACGACGATCCTCCTCGTCGTGGGTCATCGAGTCGTGTGGGTGGCGCTCTTCGTCGGAGCGTGGGGGATGGGGTGCACCGGCTCGGGGACGGCGCCGCTCGCGCCTCCGCACGACGGCGTGCACTCGTTCGCGAACGGATGCTTCACGCTCGACGCCGGGCGCGCGGGCGCCGCGCGGCGACGTTTCCTCGTGGTGAACGAGACGAGCGACGGCTTCGTGCTCGACGGCGACGACGAGTCCGTCGGTGCGCGCCTGCATCTACGCGCGGCGGACCTCGGCACCTACCTGCTCTACGACGCGCAGGGCTTCTACGTCACGGGCGAAGGCGAAGGTGAGGTCTGGCGGCTCGGTCGCGTGGACACGCTCGAGTCGAACCTCACGCTCCTCGACGACACCTTCGTCTCTCCCGCGGAGTGGGATCTCGAGGCCTCCGTCGAAGACGAAGAGCGCTTCACGCTGCGGCACCGCGCGAGTGGGCGCTACCTCGACGCCGAAGGAGGGCTCGTCGCCGCGATCGAAGACGCCGCCACGGTGTCGCTCCACCCCGCGAGCGGCTGCGCGGAGTTCCCGGAGCTCACGCTCGACGCCGAAGGCGAGGTCGACGGAAGCGCGTGGGAGGACGGCGCGGTCTACGGCTTCGTCGACGCGCACTCGCACCTCTTCACCAACTACGGCTTCGGCGGCGCGGGCATGTTCCACGGCTCGGCGTTCCACCGCCTCGGGGTCGAGCACGCGCTCCCCGGCTGCGAACGTTTCCACGGCTCCGCGGGGCGACGCGATCTGATCTCGTTCGCCTTCGCGGACTTCGGCGACTTCGACACCAACGCGCTCGTCGCCGCCTTCCTCGCCGGTCGCACCACGGAAGACCAACACTTCACCGACGGCTATCCGACCTTCACGGATTGGCCGAATGGCTGGAAGCATCCGACCCATCAAACGCAGTATTATCGCTGGATTCAGCGGGCCTACCTGTCGGGTCTGCGTCTCGTCGTGGCGCACGCGACCACCAACTCCGTGCTCTGCGAGCTGATCTCGGGCATCGGCGCCCAGCCGCGCCGCTACTCCTGCAACGACATGGTCGCGGTGGATCGTCAGATCGACGAGACCTACGCGCTCCAGCGCTACGTCGACGCGCAATCGGGCGGCCCGGGCCGCGGCTGGTTCCAGGTGGTGACCACACCGGAGGAAGCGCGTCGCGTGATCAACGAAGGCAAGCTCGCGGTGATCCTCGGCATCGAGACCTCGAACCTCTTCGATTGTTTCCTGACGCCGCGCGAAGGTTTTCCCGACTGCGACGCCGACTTCGTGCGCGCCCAGCTCGACCGCTACCGCGAGCGCGGCGTGCGCGCGATCTTTCCCGTCCACAAGTTCGACAACGCCTTCTCTCCCGGCGACGGAGATCGCAACGTCGGCCAGATCGGGAGCTTCGCGAACAGCGGGCACTGGTCGAGCTTCGTGACGGATTGTCCGCCCACCGACGCCGGCTTCGACCGGGGTCCGATCGTCTTCGGCGGCTTGAACATGCCGCGCGCGGAGTACTCGGAGCCGCCGCCGAACGACATGAGCACCTTCGGGGAAGATCCGGTCGCCGCGATCGCGCCGCACCTCTCCGCGCTGATGGAGCCGCCGCTCGAAGGCGATCATTGCCAGGCCTTCTCACTCACGCCGCTCGGCGAGACGCTGCTGCGCGAGATGATGGCGCGCGGGATGATCGTGGAGGTCGATCACCTGCCGCGCCGCGCGTACGCCCGCGCCTACGAGATCCTCACCGAGAACGACTACCCGCCCGTGGGCACGCACGCGCGCACGAACGGTGGGCAGCTCTACGAGCTCGGCGGCGTCTCGATCACGGGGCTCGGTCGCTGCGGCGAGCCGGGGGTGCGTGGCGCGATGGGTCGTCGCTTCGTGGAGCGCATCCAGTACATCGCGGAGCGGGGCGCCTATCCCGCGGAAGGCTTCGGCTTCGATCTGAACGGCTTCGCGGGCGCACCGCGTCCTCGCTTCGGCCCCGACTCCGGCTGCGCGGAGCCGCAAGAGAACCCGATGGAGTATCCGTTCACCTCGTATCGAGGGGACGTGACCTTCACCGAGCCGCGCCTCGGCGAGCGCGACGTCGACTTCGACACCGAAGGCATGATCCACCTCGGCCTGCTGCCCGAGGTGATCGAGGACGCGCGCCGCGACGGCATGACCGACGAAGAGCTCGAGCCGCTCTTCCGCTCCGCGGAGGCGTACCTGCGGATGTGGGAGCGCGCGGAGGCGCGAGGCGCGGCGTTGCGCGCGGAGTGAGCGCACGATTTCTTGGTTGGGTCGGCGGGGTCAGCCGCCGACTTCTCCGACTCGTCGCGAGCGAGCCGCGAGCGCGATCGAGCGAGGACACGCGTTCGGACCGCGCACACGCCGATCACGCGCGAGCCGATGCAGCATCACCGGCCGGCGATGCGAGCGCTCGGAGTTACCCCGTGATCAACCCCGGGAGCGCTTCGCGGCTGTCCCAACCGAAGCCGGCGAGCGGCTCGCCCATCGCGGTCGCGATCGCGGCGAGCAGATCGCCGTGGCGTCGCCCACTCGTCTCCATGACGCGCCCCGTCGCGATCGTGCCGCCCGCGTTGCCGGCGAGCACGAAGGGCATGTCGCGGTGGCTGTGCGTGTTGCCGTCGCTCACCTCGGTGCAGAGCAGCACCAGCGTGTGATCGAGCATCGTGCCGTCGCCCTCGGGGATCGCGGCGAGCCGCTCCAGCAGCGCGCGGTACTTGGCGACCCACCAACGCCGCTGCGCGAGGTAGTCGACGAAGTTGCGGTTGCTGCGGTCGTGGCGTGCGCCGTAGTGCGAGGCCTGGTGGCTGCGCATCGCGTAGCCCGGGTCGTACATCTCGCTGCCCGGGATGTGGCTCATGATGAGCTCGCTCGTGTGGTGCCCGCCTTGGATCACGCCCACGCGCGTGAGCCCGCACGCCATCGCCTGCACCATCACGTCCATCTGCGCGTCGAGGATGCGCCCGAAGACGGCGGCCTCGAAGCGTGTCTCGTCGCTCACGTCGTACGCGAGCCGCGGATCCTCGCAGCTCGCGGAGCTCACCGGCGGATCGACCGGCGGCATGTCCATCCGCGACAGACCGCGCTCGATCGTGCGCAGCGACTCGAGGTGCACGTCGAGCTTTCGTTTCTCCGCGCGACCGAGCCGCGACGAGAGCTCCGTCAGCTCCGCGAGGTGCACGTCGAGCACGCTGCGCTGCCGCCGCAGCTCGAGCTCCGTCGCGGGATCGCCGCCCGGCGACTCCGGAGTGGGCGCGACGATCGTGCCGTCGAAGAGGCGCGAAAAGGCGCGGCGCGGGTCGTCCTCCGGCGGCGTGGGCGTGCCCGCGGTCGGGTACGAGACGAACTTGTCGCCGCTCGCGCCGTTCACCGTCGCCTGCGCGCCGAGGTAGAGGTGCGGGAACGGCGCGCTGCGCCCGACGGTCGATGCGAGGAACTGATCGAGGCTCTGGCCGTTGCCGCCGTCGACGTTGGTCAGCAGCTTCTTCGCGCCGCCCGGGTGCGAGCCTTCGTCGGTGCCGCCCATCTGGAGGCCGTTGACGAAGACGCACCGATCTTCGAAGCCCGCGAGCGGCTCGAGCTGCTCGCTGAGCACGAGGCGGCCGCCGCTGCCGCGCGCTTCCCAGAGCGAGGCGTCGCCGTCTTGGCTTCGGCCCGCGACGCCGTCGGGGAAGTAGAAGAAGATCACGCGCCGCGCGCCGTGACCGGACGCGCACGCGAGGTCGGGTCGGAGCAGCGTGGTGAAGGGCGCCGCGATCGCCGCGCCCATCAGCGTGCGTACGAAGCCACGACGCGAGAGCGGAAGCGCGCCTTTCGGCGAACGACCGTGCGGCGACGAACTCCGCGAGGTGAGACTCGAAGAACGCGTCACGGCATCACCTCCATCGTCGCGCCCCGGCGACGGAAGCTCGGCGACGCGAGCACGTCGACCAGCAGCTTCCGCAGATCCCGATCGCTGCGGCGGAACTCGGTCGCGACCTCGCGCACGAGGCACTCCTCCGCTTCGCTCTCCGGCGCGCCGTGCGCCCAGCGCCACCACTGCGTCGACAGACAATCCTGCGCCGCGGGCGCGATCGCGAGCGCCGCGCCGAGGTCGCGCACGTCGTCGATCGGATCGTCGGTGTCGGTGCCGAAGCCGTTCACGTCGCGCAGCACCCCGCTCGTGTCGATCGGCAGTCCACGCTCTTCGGTGCGCACGTGGCCTTCGTGATCGAAGCCCTCGAACGCGAAGCCGAGATCGTCGATGTACTGGTGGCAGCTCGCGCAGGTCGCGCTCTCGGTGTGCTGACGGAAACGCTCGCGCGTGGTCGCGTTCGGATCGACGTCCGGCACGCCGCCCGCTTCGGGCGGTGGCGGCGCGAACTCCTGGCAGAGCAGACGCCGCCGCACGAAGACGCCGCGCGCGATCGGCGAGGTCTGATCGGAGTGCGCGTAGCGGAGCTGCACGCTCGCGTGACCGAGCACGCCTGCGTGGCGCTCCGCCGGGAGCTCGACCGCGCTCCACGGAGTCGAAGGCGCCGCGACGCCGTAGTGCGTGGCGACGTCGGCGTCGGCCGGGATCGAGGAGCCGGTGAAGAGCGCGTCGAAGTCGCCCTCGAGCATCACGCCGCTCACGAAACGCTCCGTCGCCTCGCGTAGCTTCTGCCGCGTCGCGAGCGAGGTGCCGCGCGCGAGCTCGCCGATCGCGTCGAGGCCGAGCCACTGACGCGCGAACACCCCGAGCGTCGCGCGCGTGCGCGGATCGTCGAGCATCGCCTCCGCCGCGCGTCGCACGCCCTCGTCGGAGTCGAGCTCGCCACGCGACGCGGCGTCGAGGAGCGCGTCCGAGGGCGTGGTGCCGAGCAGCGCGTACGAGAGCGCGCTCGCCATCTCGTATCCGTCCAGGCGGTGCGTGCCGCCGTCGAGCACGCCGACCTCGCTGCGGTAGAGGAAGCTCGGGCTCGCGAGCATCGCGCGCACGATCAGTCGACGCTGCGCGTTCGCATCCGTCTCCACGTCTGCGAGCGCCGCGTAACGCGCGACCTCCGCGTCGGTGAGCGGCCGACGGAACAAGCGACGCCCGAAGGTCCGCACGAAGCCGTCACGATCGGCGCCTGGAACCAGACGTTCGACCGAGTCGCCGAGCGCGTCCGCGATGCGACGCGCGGCCGCGAGGTACTCCGTCGCGTGCACGAGGGTGACGATGCCGTCGTCGGCTTGGAGATCGAACGGATACTCCTCGGGGCGCGTCTCGGGCGGGAGACCGGTCGGCGGATCCGCGATCGTGACGCCCGTGGTCCCGCCGCTCGTGCAGCGCACCGTGAGCAGGGAGTTCGCACCGCCGAAGCCGTCCGGCGCCGTCTCGGGCACGTTCGGATCCGCGATCCACTCCGCGCCGTCGAGCACGAGCTTGTACTGGTGCACGCCCTCCGGGATCACGCGCGTCAGCGTCCAGACGCCGCCCTCCTCACGCATCGGCCACGCGCTCGGATCCCAGCCGTTGAAGCTGCCCGCGACGTGCACGGAGCGCAGCGCGCGTGACGGCACGTAGCGGAAGGTCGTGCCGTCCGCGCAGGGGTTGGCGGGCGCCTCGCCGCTTGCGATCGGGGCGAAGAGATCACGCACCGTCGCCGCGTGCTCGCGCCGCGTGAGCAGCCGAAGGCGCCGCGGAGGAAGCGGCGGGCTCGAGCAATCGAGCTCCCCCGTGAGCGTGAGCACGTGGTCCGCGACCGCCTCTGCGCACTGGCCCACGCAATCGCGCGGGTTCGCGTAGGGCATGGTCTCGTCGATCGCCGCCACCAGCGCGTCGCGCGACCCGGACCACGGCGCGAGCGCCGGACCGCGACGACCCTGGCCGGCGCTCCCGTGGCAAGACGCGCACTCGGCGGCGTAGTACTCGGCGCCATCCACCGGCCCGCGCGGGGGCGGACCGTCGCCCGGCCCCGCCGGCGCTCCGCCCTCACGGCAGCCGACGAGCGCGACGAGCAGCGTCGCGCAACCCATCGTTTTTAGGACATTTTTCGTCCCTTCGGAAAGGATCCACCCTTTTTGCCGGAGCTTCGGATCCGCTCTCTCGGAAAGGATCCACCCTTTTTGCCGGAGCTTCGCGCCACGTTCCGAGGCGCCGGAGGGGCCCCCCTCGCAGCGGGTCGGGACACCCCGACGACCGCGTTTCGAGCCCTCGACGAACGAGGGATCGGAGCATCGGTTCGACCTCGCGCTCACGCTTTCGCGGAGCACGAGCGCCCCTCGAGGCCTCGACTTCGACCCACCCACGGCACGCTCCAGCCCCCCGTCACCCACACCCGAGTGACGAGTGACCTAAGGATGAGTTACGAAGCGCCTCTTCGTCAAACGGGGATGCTACGGGCGCGCAACTTTCGTAAGGTCCGCGAGAAACCGCGCGGCCATGGTTGGGGGCTCGCGCGGCGGTCCGCACATCGGTCACTTCCGAACTCGCCCTCGGCAGGCGGGGTGACCTCCGACGAAGTCGGTCGACTTCGGTCGGTCCACGGCGGCGAAACCAGCGCCTCGAGCGAGAGAGAGAAGGGTACGCGTGGCAGAGGAGATCGAGGACAAGGTCGTCGAGGCGATGCGAGCGCTCGGCTTCAACGCCACCGACGCGAAGACCTACCTCGCGCTGCTGAAGGAGCACCCGGCGACGGGGTACGAGCTCGCGACGCGCAGCGGGGTGCCGCGGTCGGCGATCTACAACGTGCTCAAGCGGCTGCAGTCGCTCGGCCTCATCAACATCGTGGCCGACAAGCCTGCGCGGTACGTGCCGCTCCCGCCGGAGAAGCTCTTCGGGCTGCTGGAGGTGCGCTTCGCGCGCAGCCTCGAGTCCTTGCGCGACGGCATCGATCAGCTCGCGCGCAAACCCAACCAGTCCGTGACGTGGACCGTCGAAGGCTACGAGGCGATGCTCGAACAAGCCGAGCAGCTCATCGGACAGGCGCACAAGCGGGTGGTCGCGTCGCTCTGGGGTCGCGAAGCGCAGCAGCTCGAGCGCGCGCTGAGAGCGGCGGCAGGGCGCGACGTCGACGTGGTGCTCTTCGGCTGGACCCCGCTGCCCGAGGTGGGACGCGTGTTCTCGTACGGCGTCGATCCGGCGGGTCTCGAGCCGCACTGGGATCACCGCATCATCCTGCTCAGCGATCGTCGCCGCCTTCTCGTGGGCGCGGCCGAGGTCACCGAGGACAACCGCGCGGTCGTCACCGACGAGCCGGCGCTGATCGAGATGGCCATCGCGAACCTCGTGCTCGATCTGACGCTCCTCGGCGATCGCAAGGGGCTCGAGGTCGCGCCGATCGTGGAGCAGCTCACGGATCGGCTCGCGCCGGTCGAAGCGCTCATGGGTGCGTGAGCCGGTCGCCGAGCGTCGGAAGGGCGAGCGTCGGCGGGGCAAGCGTCGGCAGGCGAGCGTCAGCAGGGCGAGCGTCCGCGCCGCAGGGCGAGCGTCAGCGTCGGCAGGGCGAGCGTCGACGGGCGTGCGCAACGCCGGTTGCCCTTCCCCGGCAGGCGCCTAACATCCGCGGGCTTTGGCGGAGACGGGCTCGAACGAAGGGCGTGGCGCGTCGGCGGCACGCGGTCGCGTGTGGCCCTTCGCGTTGCTCGCGCTCGTGGCGATCTACGAGCTCGTCGCCCAGGCCGTGATCAGCGCGCGCGTCGCGCCCGACGCCGATTGGGCCTCCGCAGCGACCTTCGTGCGCGGTGAGCTCGCGCCGACCGACCTGGTGATCGTCGCGCCCGCGTGGGCCGATCCGATCTTGCGTCGCGAGCTCGGCGATCGGATCCCGCTCGCGGCCGCGGGTCGCAGCGATCTCGCGGCGTACGAGCGGGTGTGGGAGCTGTCGATCCGGGGGCGCCGCGCGGCGGAGCTCGAGGGCGCGCGCGAGACGATGCCGCCCGCGCTCGAGCGTGTGTTCGGCGCGGTCACGGTGCGGCGCTTCGACCTCGGCGCGAGCTCCGTGCGCCTCGATTTGACGTCGAGCTTGCGTGATGCGGAGGTGCGACGAGGCGCGCGCACCTGCGCGTGGCGACGCAGCGCGCCGCAAGGTGGCGGCCTCGGCGCGGGTCCGCTCACGCCAGCGGAGCACTTCTTCTGCGGACCGGAGCCGTGGCTCTGGGTCGGCGAGACCGCGACCGAAGATCTCGATCTGCAGGGTCGCCACTGCGTGTGGCAGCACCCCGCGGGAACCGAGCCGATCGCCACCACCTACCGAGACGTCGAGCTGCCGGGGCGCGTCGTGCTCTACGGCGGCATCTACTACCTGCACGAGCGCGACGAGGTGCACGGCCCGGTCGACGTGCGCGTGCTCGTGGACGGCGCGGAGGTCGGTCGCATGCGACACCGCGACGGCGAAGGCTGGAAGCGGATGGAGGCGACCACCCGCGAAGGTCGCGGCGACGTGACGATCGAGGTGACCGCGCCCGACCCGAACATGCGGACCTTCTGTTGGTCGGCGTCGCTCCGCGGCCCCGCGCGCGAGGTGGGCGAATGAGACCGCGCATCGGCTGGCTCGATCACCTCCTCGGCGCGCTGCTCTGCGCGGGCTACGTCGCGCTCCTGCTCGGCACCTCGGCCGACCTCGCGATGTCGCGCGACGAGAGCTTCTACGTCACCGCCGCGCAGGACTACGCGCGCTGGATGCGGCAGCTCTGGAACGATCCGGACGCCGCGCTCACGACGGAGTCGATCGACGCCGCGTGGGACTACAACCACGAGCACCCCGGACTCGCGAAGGCGCTCTTCGCGCTCTCGTGGATCGCGCACGAGAACGCGAAGGACGGCGGTTCTGTCGGGTCCGCGGGGTCAGCCGCGGACGGTCGTCACGGCTCCGCGGGCTCAGCCGCGGACGGTGCCGCAGCAGAGGGTGCAGGTCTCTTCGCGAGCGACTCCGACGCGTTCCGCTTCCCCGGGATGCTCAGCGCGGGGCTCTTGCTCTGGCTGCTCTACATCTTCGGTGCGCGCGTCTTCGGCCGCGAAGCAGGCGCGTTCGCGGCGGTCGCGTACGCGCTGATGCCGCGGCCCTTCTACCACGCGCACCTCGACTGCTTCGACGTCCCGATCACGCTCGCGCTCACGTTCGCGGTCTATGCGTATTGGCGCGCGCTCACGAGCCGCGGATGGATCGTGATCGCCGGACTCGCCTGGGGCCTCGCGCTCGCGGTCAAACACAACAGTTGGGTGCTCCCGGGCATCTTTCTCATCCACTACGTGTGGATGGTCTTGGCCGCCCGTGCGCGCGCCAAACGCGACCTTCCGGCGTCGGCCCGGCTCGTGACGCGGCCGTGGTGGCTGGTCTCGCTCGCCTGGCTCGGCCCGCCGATCTTCCTCGCGACGTGGCCGTGGCTCTGGCACCCGGAGACGATGCTCGAGCGCTTCGGCTGGTACGCACGATTCCACGTGAACCACGAGTACTACACGATCGCCTACCTGGGCCGGTCGTGGTTCGAGCCGCCGTTTCCGATCTCGTACCCGTTCGTGCTCACCGCGATCACGGTGCCGCTCGTGACGCTCGCGATGGCGGGCGTCGGGATCGCGATGCGGGCCCGCGCGATGCTGCCGGGCTTCGTGCGGGATCGGGTTTGGAAGAACGGCGACGTCGAGCCGGATTCGCCGCACACGGACGTGCTCTTGATCGGGTGTCTGCTCGCGCCGATCTTGATGATCGCGTTGCCGTCGACCCCGATCTTCGGCGGCACGAAGCATTGGTTCCCCGCGTACCCGTTCCTCTGCATGTACGCGGGGCTCGGGATCGTGCGGGCGACGAACGCGCTGAGGCACGGCGTCGGCGCGCGGCTGCCCGCCTCGCGGTGGACCTCGCGGGTGCTGGTGAGCGCGCTGGTGATCGCGCCGATGCTCGTGCAGACGGTCCACTCCCATCCGTTCGGTCTCTCGCACTACACGCCGCTCGCGGGGGGCGTCCCGGGCGCGGCGGACCTCGGGATGAACCGTCAGTTCTGGGGCTTCACGACCGGAAGTCTGACCGAGTACTTCACCGAGCAGATGCCGAACGGCGGCACCGTGTACCTGTGCGACATGACGCCGGGCGCATGGGAGATGCTCCACCGCGACGGGCTTCTGCCGCGCAACGTGCGCTGGAGCGCGAGCATGACGAACGCGGACTTCGTCATGGTTCACCACGAAGATCACTTCCTGGAGGTCGAGCTCCAGTCGTGGATCGCGTTCGGGACCACGAAGCCCGCGCACGTGCTCACCTACGACGGCGTGCCGATCATCACCGTCTACGAGAACCCGAGGAGGCGTCGATGACCCTTACCCAACGTGCGGTGGCCGGAGCGTGGACCCGAGCGTGGACCGCGACGTGCTGCCTGCTCGCGCTCGCCTGCGGCGACGGTGGCACGGAGCTCGAGCGGAGCTGCCGCGGCCGCGCGGTGCCGAACTGTCTGCCCTACGAGGTCGCGGAGCTGACGGAGGCGACGGTGACGCCGAGCGGCGTGAGCGTGGGCGATCCCTCGGTGGACGTGAGCTTTCGGGTCGCCTTCGACCGCTGCCCGGACCTCGACCGCAACCACCAGGTCACGGTGCAGGTCCTCGACGAAGAGCGCCTCCTCGATCTGACCACCCTCTCGGACGACGGAATGGGCGGCGACACGATGGCGGGCGACGGGCTGATCGAGAAGACGATCGGCAACCCGTTCATCGGCCCCGAGATGCCGGCGGGTCGCACCGTGACGTTGCGATTTCAGACGCGCGCGCTCGCGGATTGCTCGACCGGCATGTGCTTCGGCGGGACGTGTCGGAGCGAGGTGCTCGAAGTGCCGTACACGCTCGGCGCGCGTTTCGATCCGGAGTGAGTCGAGCTCGAGGGATCACCAGTTCCACGAAAGAAGCCGCCCTCTCGGACGGCTTCTTCCTGGGCTCATCGGACCGTCAGGGGCAGTCGAAGGTTGCTTCGATCGCGTCCGCCAACGCGCCCGGATCTTCGGGTGCCGCCTCCCCTTCGAGCGCGGCTTCGAGCGCGGTGGCTCCCGAGGCGTCGCGCTCCGCGTACCAGGGCACGAGCACCGGCGCGAAGTTGCGCAAGAACGTCCAGTGGTAGTCCTGCGCGAGGTCGCTCGTCGTCTCGACGGCGCGCAAACGCTCTACGACGATCGCGGCCACTCCGTCGATCAACGCGCGGCCTTGCTGGTCGCGCGCCCGCTCGCGCAGCTCGAGGTCGGTCGCGGTCTCGGCGGAGTCGAGATCACGCCAGCAACGAAGCGCGAGGATGCCGTCCCACACCCGATCGTGCGCGTACGGGTCGGCGTCCTGCACGTAGCTCGCGAGCCCTTCCGCGCCCCGGCCCGTCGCGCCGCCCGCGTAGTACGCGTACGCGGAGTCGCAGTCTTGGATCGCGGTGGTGCAGGTGAGGCTCTCCTTGCGCACCGAGACGACGAGGAAGCGGAGGAGCGCCCCTTCGATGCGCGCCGCTTGCAGACGCGTCGGCTCTTCGTCCATCGCGCCGCGCATGAACGCGTCGAGCAACGTCGGCTGAAGCGTGGAGGGCCCGATGCAGTACTCGGGGAACGTCGCCGGAACGCCTTCGAGGGTACAGTCGGTCCCCGCCGGAGCGTCGACGTCGACGTCGTAGCGACGTACCACGCGCGAATCGAGCCCTTCTTCTTCCTGGTAGAGACCGCGGGCCTCGAGGAAGTCGTCCGCGGAGGGGTCGGTCGTGGGATCGAAGAGCAGCGCGGCGATCTGATCGAACGCGCGCACCCGCGCGATGGTGCTGATCGAGTCGCGGATGCGCACGTACTCGCCGCCGTCGGACACGCACGCGTCCCAGCCGTCGGTATCGGAGCAGACCACGTAGTCGTCGCTCTCGGGCGTGCACTCGCCGGGATCGGGAATGCTCGAGGGATCGCGCGGCAGGCACGCCGGCGTGGAGCCGTCGGTGTCGACGCCCGTGTCCGGATCGGTCCCGCTGTCGGAACCTCCGCCGTCCACGTCACCCGCGTCGGTGCCGCCGTCCACCGGCGTCGTGTCGTCGTCGCCACAAGCGAGGAGCGAGAGGAGAGAGACCAAGATCAAGCGTCGTGTCATCGACGTCGATCGTCCCGGAACGGCGCGCGTGCGGACAGACGCGGAAGCACCGATTCTTCAGGAGGGTAAACCCGCGCCCGCGAGCGTCTCACCGCTCGAATCGACGTCTCACGTCCGACGCCTCGCTGGCGGCGTCACTCCACAGGCAGCGCGAGCGCGGCGTTGCGGAGGCGCAGGTTGCCGTCCGCCGCGAGCTCGCCGAGGCGCCGCTCCGCCTCCGACGTGCGGCCGTCGTCGCGTGCGTGGATCGCGAGCGCTTCGCGGCTGCCCCAGCCCCCCGCGCGCGCGTGCCCCCGCAGGGCGCGCTCGCGTAGATCGTTCGGGACTGGTTGCGGCGAGAACGCGAGCCAACCCCAATACGCTTGGCGCTCGACCTCGGAGAGACGCGCCACCGGATCGCCCCACACGATCGCGTCGAAGCGCGCCGCGAAGAGCGCGCGCACCACGGGCTCCGGCGCGACCACACGACCGTCGCGCGTGGCCCCGTACCGCTCGAGCATGCGCGGGAACGATCCGAGCCGCGCTTCTTCGCGTTCGCGCGGGAGCTCTCCCGCGAGCGCCGCAGGGAGCTCCGCCAGCGCCTCCGCTCGCAGCGCGTCGATCGCCTCGTCGCCTTCG
>CALJLK010000447.1 GCA_937982655.1 uncultured Sandaracinus sp. | reverse complement strand
CGACGACTCCGAGCACGACGACTCCGAGCACGACGACTCCGAGCACGACGACGAGCGTCGACACCACGAACATCGGCGCGACGACGGGCGTCACGAGCACGGGCGCGACGAGCACGGGCGTCACGAGCACGGGCGCGACGAGCACGGGCGCGACGGCCACGAATGCCGCCGCGACGAACGCCGACGCGACGCGGGTTCCGTCCTCGGTCGAGTCTCCCACGAGCCCAACGGACGACGAGACGCCGGCCCGCGAGTCGACCCGAACCGAGCGACGAGATCGCGGCGCGCGCACCGAGCGCGGCACCACGCGCGGCGAGCCCGACGACGAGAATCCGACCGCGGGCGGCTGGCGCGGTGGCATCATCGAGGATCTCGAATGAAACGCTTCGTTTCGATGCTCCGCGACGCGCTCGCCGTGGTCGCGGTCGTGATGTCGATCGCACCGACCGCGCTACACGCCCAAGCCGACGCACGCGCGCTCTTTCGTCGTGGTGTCACCGCGTTGCGCGAGGGTCGGCACGCCGACGCCGAGCGCGCGTTTCTCGCGAGCTACGAGGCGGATCCGCGCACGGCGACCCTCTGCAACCTCGCCGTCACGTACGACGAATGGCCGAAGCCGCGCGAAGCGGCGGAGACCTACGAGCGCTGCGCGGAGGCCGACACCGAAGGTCGCTACCGCGATCACGCGAACGAGCGTGCGCGCGCCTTGCGCGAGGCGCTCGCGGCCGAGGAAGCGGAACGCGCCGCGACCGACACGAACGGCTCGAACGCGGATCCCTCCGAGGTCGAGCCGGTGCCGAGCCCCTTCGTCGATCCATCCACGCACGGATCGAACGGCGCCTCGAACGCCGACGGCTCGAGCGCGGGGGGGCTCGCGATCGTCGAGCACACCCGCCCGGTCGAGGCGCGGCGCGGACATGGGCTCGCGATCGCCGGCTCCATCGTCGCGGCGCTCGGCGCCGGGCTCGCGGGCACCGGGGCTTACTTCGCGGGCCAATCGCGCGACGCGCGCGCGGAGCTCGACGAACGCCATCCGGGCGATGGCCCGGTCGTGCTCCCGGACGGGTCGGGCGACGCCGCGCTGCTCGAGGACGCCCGCCGTGATCGACGCGTCGCGATCGGCACGTACGCCTCGGGCGCCGCGCTCGGCGCGCTCGGCGTGACGCTGATCGTGCTGGATCTCGTGCAACCGCGTGGCCCCGCGCTCGCGGCGGCGCCGCTGCCAGGCGGTGCGATCGTGGTGGCGCGCGTGACGTTGCCGCGCTGAACGAAGCGCCCTGCCGATTCGACGCTCCCTCGCGACGCGATCGAGAGCGCGCTCGCGGCCGGGTCGCGAGCCTCGTCGTCGACGAGCACGGTCGTCGAAGCTCGCTCGAATCGCCCGCCGCCGCGCGAGCGTCGTTGACACCCGGAACCCGAGGGGCTACCTGACCGCCCGCCGACGCCGTCTCGAACGAGGGCGTCTCGAACGACGCCGTCCCCCGCGATGGCGTGGAGAAAGTACGGATCATGCCGGTTTTCGTTGGTGAGACGCGCGACGTGCTCGCGGACCTCGCCCAGCGCCTCGATGCGCTGGGGAGGTATCTTTGACGTCGAGGGCCTGAGACACGAGGTCGATCGACTCACGAACCTCTCGCTCCGCGAAGGCTTCTGGGACCAGCGCGAGCAGGCCGAGAAGATGATGCGTGAGCGAGCACGCGCCGAAGAGACGGTCCTCGTTTGGGACCGGCTCACGAGCGACGTGAAGGGGCTCGGCGAGCTCCTCGAGATGACCGAAGGCGACGAGTCCGAGCTCGCCGAGCTCGTGGCGCAGATCCCGGATCTCGAGAAAGGCGTCCGCCAGCTCGAGCTGCAGCGCATGCTGCTGCCCGACGACGATCAGGACGCGATCCTCTCGATCAACGCGGGCGCCGGTGGCACCGACGCGCAGGACTGGGCGGAGATCCTCTTCCGCATGTACCAGCGCTGGGCAGAAAAGCGCGGCTTCAAGGTGGAGATCCAGGATCTCCAGAAGACCGAGGTCGGCATCGCGAGCGCGGCCATGCTCGTGAAGGGCTCGAACGCGTACGGCTTCTTGCGCGCCGAGAACGGCGTGCATCGCCTCATCCGCGTGTCGCGCTTCTCGGGTCGTCGCGAGACGAGCTTCGTCGCGGTCAGCGTGGTCCCGAACCTCGACGACACCGTGCACGTCGACATGAAGGAACAGGACCTCGAGATCACGGTGATGCGCTCCGGCGGCGCGGGTGGTCAGCACGTCAACAAGACCGAGTCGGCGGTGCGCATCGTCCACAAGCCCACCGGTCTGACCGTGCGCTCCGACAGCGAGCGCTCGCAGCACCAGAACCGCGACCTCGCCAAGCAGCGCCTGCGCGGCCTCCTCTACGAGAAGGCGCGGCGCGAACAAGAGGCGGCCTTCGAGGACGCGTTCTTGAGCGACCAAGGCGAGATCGCCTTCGGGAGCCAAGCGCGCACCTACACGCTTCACCCGTACAAGATGGTGAAGGACGAGCGTACCGAGATGAAGGTCGGCAACGCAGACGGCGTGCTCGACGGCGATCTCGACGAGCTCATGGAGAGCTACTTGATGATGACCGCGGACAAGCGCCGCGAGAAGAAGCAGGCCGAGAAGAAAGCCTGATTCGGGTCGGCCCGGCGACGCATCGCCGGACCGCGCGTGCCCGAGTCGCCCCGAGCGACTCCGACGTTCCGGTCGTTCGAGCGAGCGACCTCCCCGCCGACGCGGAATCGAGCTCCGCGTCGGCTGTTCCGAGAGGATTCGATGGCGAGCGAAGACGAGCTGCGCGACGCGCGACGCGCGAAGGTCCCGACCCTGGAGGGCGCGGGCAGCCGCGCGTTCCCCAACGACTTCCGGGTCAGCGAGGCGATGGAGTCGCGGCGTCGCGAGATCGTCGCGCTCGCGAACGGTCCCGCCGAAGAGCGCGCACAGCTCCCCGAAGAGAGCCAGCTCGAAGGTGGCGAGCCCGAGTCGTGGATCTACGGGCGTGTGATCGCCAAGCGCGGCCCCTTCCTCGTGCTGCGCACGCCGTACGGCGACGTGCAGACGCTGGTGCGTCCGAAGGACAGCAAGGACGTCAAGACGCCGCTCTCGCTCGAAGAGCAGCAGCTCGCGCAGGTCGTCGACCTCTCCGATCACGTCGCCGCGCGTGGCCCGCTCGTGAAGACGCGCACCGGTGAGCTCGCGGTGCGCGCGCACGCGTACCGCCACGTCGGCAAGGCGATGCTGCCGCCACCCGCGAAGTGGCACGGCCTCACCGACGTCGAGAAGCGCTACCGCGAGCGCTACGTGGATCTCTGGGCGAACCCCGAAGTCGGTCACGTGTTCCGCGCGCGATCGCTGATCGTGCAGACGCTCCGCGCGGAGCTCGACGGGCGCGGTTTCTTGGAGGTCGAGACCCCGCTGCTGCACTCGGTGCGCGGCGGCGCGACCGCCAAGCCCTTCCACACGCACCACAACGCGCTCGATCTCGATCTCTACCTGCGCATCGCGCCCGAGCTCTACCTCAAGCGCCTGCTCGTGGGCGGCTTCGACCGCGTCTACGAGATCGGCCGCAACTTCCGCAACGAAGGCATCAGCACTCGGCACAACCCCGAGTTCACGATGCTCGAGTTCTACCAGGCGTACGCCACGTACGAAGACCTGATGGATCTCGCGGAGGCGATGCTGAAGGCGGTCGACTCGGTGGTGCGTCAACGCTTTGCCGACCTCGTCGAGAACCGCCCCTTCGATCTGCAAGCGCCGTGGGCGCGCGTGCCGATGCGCGACGCGCTGGTCGCGGGCGCGAACGCCGCCGGTCACGCGATCACGCGCGCCGACGTCGACGACCCCGTTCGACTGAAGGGCTTTGCCGACTGGCTCTTGGCCCCTTATGCCGACGCAGTGGGATTGCCGGAGGTGCATTCCGGCGTCTACGACTCACTCAATCTCGCATCGGTCGAATCGGTCAGCGATCTGTTTCAACCTAAGCCCGGAGCAACCGGACCGGTTGAGCGATATCGATTGGAGCACGCGGAGCGCAAGCACCTCGGCGGCGCGCGCACCCACGGCGAGCGGGTCTTCGCGCTCTACGAGATCCTCGCCGAGCCTCGCCTTCCCGAGCTCTACCGCTCGCCAGACGGCACCCACAGCGTGCCGGTCTTCATCACCGAGTACCCCTTCGAGGTCTCGCCGCTCGCGCGCAAGAACGACGCCGACCCGCGCTGGGTCGATCGCTTCGAGCTCTTCGTCGAGGGCCGCGAGGTCGCCAACGCGTTCTCGGAGCTCAACGACCCGGACGATCAAGCCGAGCGCTTCCGCGCGCAGCTCGACAACCGCGATCGCGGCGACGAAGAGGCGATGGACTTCGACGAGGACTACATCCGCGCGCTCAGCGTCGGCATGCCGCCCGCCGCGGGCTTCGGCCTCGGCGTCGATCGCCTCGTGATGCTCCTCTGCAACCAGGCCTCGATCCGCGACGTGCTGCTCTTCCCGCTCCTGCGCCCCGAGGCCAAGCGCGACGACGACGCGACCCCCGACTCGAACGACAGCGGCGAGGCCTGAGCGCGCGATGAGCGGGCGCCTCCACGTTTTCCTCGGTTCGCTCGTCGCGATCGCGGGTCTCGTCGCGATCGCGATCGCGTTCTCGTTCGGGAGCGTCGAGGGCGCGATGGGCGCGTGGGTCTTCGTCCCGCTAGGCCTCGCGCAGCTCGGGTGGGGCAGCGCGAAGTCCGCCGAAGGTCGTGGCACGCTCACGAGCTACGGCTGGCTACCGGTCGCGTTCGGCGTGATCGACCTCGTCGCCGGCGGGCTCTTCGCGTGGCTGCTCGTGGCGTGGTCGCTGCTGATCGACGCGTTCGTGCGCGACCCAGCGATGGGCGCGACCTCGGGTCTGACCACCACGCTCGCGATCGCGATGGCCGTCACGCTGATCGCGCTGTGGCTGGGCAAGGTCATCCTCGCGGCGCTGGTGATTCGACGCGGCGCGCGCCTCCAGCCCGGCATGAAGGGCCGAGCGCGCTTGCAGCTCGCAGGCTTCGCGTCGCTCCTCGATCTCGCGGCGACGCTGCTCCCGACCTTGCTCTTCGTCGCCGGCACGCTGCGCTCGCTCGAGAGCGGCTTCGCGCTCCGCTACGACGTCTCCGAAGCCGTGCTCGGGTTGCCCGCCACCGTGCAGGCCTCGATCGTCGGCATCTACCTCGGCTGCGGCGTGATCGGGAAGCTCAGCTTCTGGCTCCACGTGAGCCTCTGGTTCCTGCTGCCCGAGCGCTTCCGCTTCTGGTTCTGGATCGTCTTCGACGCGCTCGTCGTGGCGGCCTTCGTCTTCGTCACCGCGACGCTGCCGATCCAGCCCGTGAGCGAGGGCCTCGACGCGCTCGTCGAGCCGGTCGTCCGCCTCTCCGTCACCGCGGTCTTCGCGCTCCGCGTCTTCGTGCGCCTCCTGCCGATCGCGATGCTCGCCTTCGAGACGTTGCGCTTCGAGACCCTCGTCGCGGCACGACACCTGCGCGCGAAGAAGAGCGGTTTCCTCGCCGCCATCGGCGGCCTCTCGATCACCGCGGTCGCCGTCTCGACCGCGATGCTCGTCGGCGTGCTCAGCGTGATGGGCGGCTTCCGCGACGACCTGAAGAAGAAGATCCTCGGCAACCAAGCGCACGTCGTCGTCGATCGCGAGAGCGGCCCCTTCGAGGGCTGGAGCGCGGTGCTGAACGAGGTCACTTCGGTGAACGCGGGCGGCTCGCGAGACGAGATCGTCGGCGCGAGCCCCTACGTGAGCGGCGAGGTCATGGTCACCTCCGCCACGAACATGGCGGGCGCCGTGCTGCGTGGCATCGATCCCGACACCGTCGGATCGGTCACCGATCTCGAACGAAACCTGACCCGCGGCCGGCTCGACTACCTCCGCCACCCCGAGCGTCTGCTCGATCTTCCCGCCGAAGAGCGGCGCACGATCCTCCCGCTCGAGATCGAGCTCGGCTCCGAGTCCGAAGGGCTCGTACGCGAGATCGAGAACGAGATCCGCCGGCAGGACGACCCCACGGATGCCCCGCGACGGCCGAGCATTCGTGACGATCTCGACGAGCTCCTCGGCGACGCGCCGCCGCCGCCCGCCGCGAACGTCCTGCCCGGCATCGTGCTCGGCAAGGAGCTCGCGCGGAGCCTGCGCGTCTACGTGGGCGACGAGATCGACGTCGTGAGCCCGAACGGCGAGCTCGGCCCCGCCGGCCCGATGCCGAAGAGCCGCCGCTTCCGCGTCGCGGGTGTCTTCTACAGCGGCATGTACGAGTTCGACATGAAGCACGTCTACGTGCTGCTCGAGCAGGGTCAGCGCTTCCTCGGCACCGGCGACGCGATCACGGGCATCGAGATCAAGGTGCGCGACGTCGATCGCGCGCCGCTCACCGCCGACGCGATCCGTCGCGCGCTCACCGCGCAGGACGACTTGCGCGTGCGCGACTGGCAAGAGCTCAACAGCGGCCTCTTCGGCGCGCTCGAGCTCGAGAAGCTCGCGATGTTCATCACGCTCGGCATCGCGGTGCTCATCGCCGGCTTCTGCGTGTTCGGCACGCTGACGCTGATGGTTCAAGAGAAGCAGCGCGAGGTCGGCATCCTCTTCGCGATGGGCGCCACGCGCCGGAGCATCGTCAGCGTCTTCGTGATCGAAGGTTGGCTCATCGGCCTCTACGGCGCGACGGTCGGGCTCGGGCTCGGCTACCTCGTCACCTTCGTGTTCGAGCACTTCGGCTTCCGGCTCAACCCCGAGGTCTATTACATCGACCGCCTCCCGGTCGCGGTGAACCCGATGGAGTTCGTCTTCGTCGGCCTCGTCGCGCTCGGGGTCTGCGTGGTGTCCACCATCTTCCCCGCCGTCCTCGCCAGCCGCCTCCGGCCGGTGGACGCGCTGCGCCTCGAGTGATGCGTCTCGCGTGATGCGAAGGATTCCGACGATGCGAACGACGACCCCTACCTCACGCGAGGGAGATTTCCGATGAGCGAGCCCCTCGTCGTCGCGCGCGACGTGAAGAAGACCTTCGTGCACGAAGGCAAGGTCGTCCCCGTCCTCAACGGCGTGGATCTCTCGGTCGCCAAGGGCGAGATGCTCTGCGTGGTCGGCCCGAGCGGGACCGGCAAGAGCACGCTCCTGCACATCCTCGGCACCCTCGATCTGCCGACCAGCGGGTCGATCACCTACGAGGGCCGCGACGTGACGCGCCTCTCGAGCAGCGAGCTCGCGCGTTTCCGCAACCGCACGCTCGGCTTCGTCTTCCAGTTCCACCACCTGATGCCGGAGTTCGACGCGCTCGAGAACGTGATGATGCCCGGCCTCGTGCACGGTCTCCCCCGCGCGCCGCTGAAGAAGCGCGCGCGCGAGCTGCTCGAAGAGGTCGGCCTCGCGCACCGCCTCGCGCACCGACCGGGTGAGCTCTCCGGCGGCGAGCAGCAGCGCGTGGCCCTCGCGCGCGCCCTCGTGCTCGACCCCGCGCTCATCCTCGCGGACGAGCCGACCGGCAACCTCGACAGCCGCACCAGCGAGCAGGTGCACCAGCTCTTCTTCGAGCTCAACGCGCGCCGCGGGACGACCTTCCTGATCGTCACGCACAGCCGCGACATGGCGCAGCGCATGCCGCGCGTCGTGACGATGCGCGACGGGGTGGTCGAGCGCGACGAGCGCAAGAGCGAGACCTACCGCGATCGCGACGGGCGCCAAGAAGCGGCGCTCGACGTGCTGCCGCGCGGAGCGGAGGGGAGCACGGCGGCTCTCTCGGCCGCGGCGCCCGCTGCGGATCCGGCGAAGCCTGATTCTTCCGGGGAAAACGCCGGCGAATCGGCCGTAGGAGACACCGAAGGAGACGCCGCGGCGACGAGCGCGAACGCGAGCGACGAGGCCGGCAACCGAGCTTGACCCCCCCTACCCCCGCGGCTATGACGCCGCGTTCTTTCGGAACCCTCGGAATGCGCTCACTTTCTCGGCTCTTCCCGCTCGCCGCGCTGATCGCGCTGGGCTCCTCCGTCGGTGCACAGCCGCCCGCCGAGGAAGACCCGGAAGCCGCGGGCGCCGACGAAGCCGCGACCGAAGACGGGGCGGAAGAAGGTGCGGAAGAAGGTGCGGAAGAAGACGCCGAAGAGGACCTCGAAGGAGAGGACCCCGAAGGCTTCTACGGCGACCCCTACGAGGACGATCAGGACCAGGGTCCCGAGCAGCCGCGCACGATCTGCCACGGACGCATGATCCGCGAGGTCCGCGTCGAAGGTGCTCGCCGCGTGGAAGCCGACGACGTGCGCGCGAGCATGCGCCTGCGTCGCGGTCTCCCCTGCACCGACGACGAGCTCGCGCGCGACGCGCAATCGCTGTGGGATCTCGGCTTCTTCGAGAACCTCGTCTTCGAAGCGAACCCCGTCGGCAACGAGGTCGAGCTCGTCGTCACCGTCACGGAACGCCCCGCGATCGCGCGCGTGCGCTTCGAGGGCAACGACGAGGTCGACGACGACGACATCGAAGAGAAGATCACGCTGCGCACCGGCACGATCCTCTCGATCCCCGCCGTGCGCGAGCAGGTCACGAAGATCCGCGACCTCTACGCCGAGGAGGGTTTCTTCCTCGCCCGCGTGACCTACGACATCCGGCGCGTCGAGAACCGCCCCGAAGTCGAGGTCCTCTTCCGCATCGACGAAGGCCCCGAGGTCACGGTCCGACGCATCCGCTTCGTCGGCAACCGGAACATCCCCTCCGACGAGCTGCAGGACATCATGCAGACGTCCGAGGAGGGCTTCTTCTCGTTCATCACGGACAACCACCACTACGACGACGACGCCTTCGACGAAGACGTCACGCGCCTGCAGGCCTGGTACTACGACAAGGGTTACCTCGCGGTCTCCGTCGGCACCCCGCGCATCGAGCTCACCGCCGATCGTGCGCACGTCGACATCACGATCCCGATCGAAGAGGGCCCGCGCTTCCGCGTCGGTCGCATGGTGGTACGCGAAGTCGACGAGAACGGCCAAGAGGTCGAGGCGCTGCAGACGGGTCTGCGCGACGAGATCGATCTCGAGAGCGGTGACTGGTTCAACCGAACCAAGATCGCGATGGGCATCCAGTCCATCACGCGCATCTACCGCGACGAAGGCTACGCGTACGTCGAGCTCGTCCCGGAGACCGATCTCGATCAAGAGCGGCGCATCGTCGACATCAACATCAACATCGTCCGCGGCCCACCGGTGCGCATCGAGCGCATCAACATCAGCGGCAACTCCAAGACGCGCGACAGCGTCATCCGCCGCGAGCTGCGCATCCTCGAGGGCGCCCTCTACGACCAGTCCGACGTCGAGCTCTCCAAGCGCGCCATCGAAGCGCTCGGCTACTTCGAGCGCGTCGACCTCGCCGAAGAGCGAGGCTCCGCTCCGGACCGGATGATCCTCAGCATCAGCGTGGTCGAGCGCGCGACCGGCACCTTCCAGGTCGGCGCCGGCTTCTCCTCCATCGAGCAGTTCATCCTCACCGCGCAGGTCCAGCAGGAGAACCTCTTCGGCAACGGCCAGAGCTTGCAGCTTCAATTGCAGCTCTCGGGCATCCGCCAGCTCGTTCAAGTGCGCTTCTTCGAGCCCTGGTTCCTCGGCTCGCGCTGGGGCGCCGGCATCGACGTCTACAAGACCGTCCGCCAGTTCGCCGACTTCAACCAGGACACCACGGGCGGCGGCCTCTCGCTCGGCCACCCCGTCGTCGACCCGCGCCTGCGCTTCTCGCTGAACTACCGCGCGGAGTACGTGCGCATCAGCAACCGAACGGGCGGCTTCTTCCAGTCCGGCGGCGGCGGCGCGGCCTTCACGCAGTTCCAGCGCACGCCGCTCGCGGGCCTCTTCCGCGACGGCCTCACGAGCTCGATCCGCGCGAGCCTCACCTGGGACAACCGCAACAACCGTCTCTTCCCGAGCGACGGTTGGTTCGCGAGCTACTCCTTCGAGCTCGCGGATCGGTTCCTCGGCTCCGATCAGGTGTTCACGCGCCACACCGGCTTCGTGCGCTTCTACAAGGAGCTCTTCTCGCTCGGCGAAGGTCGCCCGCTCGTCTTCAAGGTGAACCTCGAAGGCGGCCACATCGGGAGCCGCGCCGATCTCGGCGTGCCGATCTACGAACGCTTCTACCTCGGCGGCATCTTCAACGTCCGCGGCTTCCCGTTCTTCAGCCTCGGGCCGCGCGCGGCGATCGGTCGCTCGTACGATCCGGGCGCGCCGGTGCCCCGTCCGGGCGCGGGCCAGGCGGGCGGCGTCGCGATCGGCGGCAACTTGCAGCTCTTCTATCAAGCGGAGCTCGAGGTCCCGATCCTGCCCGAGGTCGGCATCCGCGCGGTCGTCTTCACCGACGGCGGCAACGTCTGGAACACCGAGCGTCGCCTCTGTGGCGCGCCCGAGATCAGCGGTGGCGACAGCTCGACGGCGCCGTGCGGCTTCGACCCGCGCGGCATCCGTCAGTCGTGGGGCTTCGGCTTCCGCTGGTTCTCTCCCCTCGGTCCCCTCCGCTTCGAGTGGGGCATCCCGATCGATCGCCGGAGCTGGGAGCGGAAGATCCGCTTCGAGTTCACGATCGGCAACTCGTTCTGAGGACGTCGACCGGGCTCGATCGAATACGCCTCGTCGCGAATACGTCCGTCCAGCTCGGTGTCTTGTGCCCCAACGGCCGCTCGGCTGCTCCAGCGACCGCTCGATCCCATCGCATCCGCACGCTTGATTTCGTTCGCCCCGGGGGCTACAGCGCCCGGCCCATAAGGAGCTCCATGAGCCTGAAGCGTCACGCCATCACCCTCCTCTTCGCGTTGGTCGTCTCGAGCATCGCGCCCGACCTCTACGCGCAGACGAAGATCGCGGTGGTCGACCTCCAGCGCGCGCTCAACGAGACCAACGACGGCCGCGCGGCGAAGAACCGGCTCAAGCGGCTCTTCGAGCGTCGTCAGCGTTCGCTCGACGAGGCGCAAGAGAAGCTGAAGAAGATGAAGGAGGACATCGAGAAGCAGCAGAAGGTGCTGTCTCGCGAGGCCCTCGAGGCGCGGATGGAGGAGTACCAGAAGGCCTTCATCGAGCTTCAGTCGGTGTACGTGGAGTACCAACGCGAGCTCGCGGAGAAGGAAGCGCAGCTCACGAAGGTCATCCTCGAGCGCATGACCGAGATCCTCCGCCGCATGGGCCAGTCCGAGGGCTACACGATGATCGTGGAGCGCAACGAGGGCGGCGTGGTGTGGGTGCCGTCGAACCTCGACCTCACGGACGCGGTCATCCAGACCTACAACACCGAGAACCGCGGTGGCGGCGGTGGTGACGACGAGGGCGGCATGACCTCGATGTCGAGCATGTCGACCTCCATGTCGACGAGCATGTCGACCTCGATGACCTCGATGCAGTGAGCCCTCGCGGCTCCGCGTGAACGACGCCGCGTCCTCCGGGATGCGGCGTCTTCGTTTGCGGCGTCGGCGGCGTCGGCCTCTCGGCGTCGGCCGACCGCGCTCGCTTGCGCCCACCGCGAATCCCCGTAGACCACCGACCGTGAAGGGGACCCCGCTCGCGATCCTGATCGTGCTCGCCGCAACGACCGTCGTCGCGGGCCAAGAACGCTCCGCTGCGTCGGGGGGAGCCGAAGCGACCACGGGCGAGGCCGCGCCGCTCGATCTCGCCGCGCTGCTCGCTCGTGCCGAAGAACGTTTCCCCTCCCTCCGCGCCAACGACGCCGCGCTCGTCGCCGCGCGGGCTCGGCTCGACGAAGCGCGCTTCTCGCCCTTCTTCCAGATCGACGTGCAGGCGGGCCTCACGATCGCGCCGCGCGCCGAAGGAACCCCGATCTTCTCGAACCAAGATCAGCTCCCGCTCGACAACGGCTGGGCGCCGGTCGCCGAGGTCGGCGTGCGGGGCGCGATCCCGCTCTACACCTTCGGCAAGCTGCGCAACGCGTGGCGCGCCGGTCGCGCGGGCGTGCGCGCCGCCGAGCTCGAGCAGGAGCGCTCGCTCGCGCGGCTCCGCTACGACGTGCGTCGCGCGTACTTCGCGCTTCAGCTCGCGCTCGACACGCGCCAGATGATCCGCGAGGGCCGCGGCCAGCTCGATCGCGCGGTGCGCAAGCTCGACGAGCTGATCGCGGAGGGCGATCCCGACGTGAACCCGATGGATCGCTACCGCCTGCGCGCCGCGCTCGCCGAGGTCGACGCGCGCGCGTCGCAGGCGCTCCGCTTGGAAGAGAGCTCACGCGCCGCGCTCGTCGCGCTGACCGGCGAGACGGAGCTTCGGATCCCCGACTGTCCGAGCGCCCCGGTCGCGCTCACGGAAGAGGCGGTCGAAGGCAGCCGTCCCGACGCGCGCCCGGAGATCGGCATGCTCGAAGCGGCGATCGAGGCGCGTCGCGCGGCGGTCGACATCCAGCGTGGTGGGTACGCGCCGGACGTCGGGCTCGGCTTCACCGCCGGCATCTCGTGGGGCCCCGGCATCACGAACCAACAGAACCCCTTCGTGCCCGATCCTGCGAACCGCCCGAGCCTCGGCGCAGGCCTGCTGATGCGTTGGAGCCTCGACTTCGTCGGCAACACCTACCGCGTCCGGCGCGCACGCGCGCAGCTCGAAGAGACGGAGGCCCGTCGCGACGAGGCTCGGCTCGGGATGCAGATCGAGGTCGACGTCGCGCGCGAGGCGCTGCGTGACGCGATGCGACGTGAGGAGGCGTGGGGACGCGGCGAGCGCGACACCCGCGCATGGCTCGTCTCGGCCGCGCAGGCTTACGACATCGGCGCGGTCGAACCGAAGGATCTGGTCGACGCGCTCCGCGCCTACTTCGAAGCGCGATTCTCGCATCTGCAGGCGATCTACGACGTGAACGAGGGTGCGGCCGAGCTCGCGCGCGTGACCGGCGGCGCGGTCGCTCCGATGGACGGCTGGGAAGCGCCTTGCGAGTGAATCGTTGCGTGGGCTCCGAGTGGGACGCGACCGAACGCCGAGACTGGCGAGCCCCCTGAATGCATCCGCGCCCTCGGGCGTCCACTCTGCGCTCGCCGGTTCTCGAGCCGAACGGCGCAGCGAACGAAGACAGCCCCTCGAGGAAGATGCCCCGAAACGTTCCCGCGCTCTTCCCGACCTTTGGTCAACCCACGGAGCCCCCGATGCGACGCTCGATCTCGATCCTGGTCTTCGCCTTCTCGCTCGTGTCCCTCGCCGTCGGTGCGACCGCGAGCGCGCAGACCCCCGCCGAGGCGCAGCGCTTCCTCCAGGACCGCAACACGACCGTGATGCGCCTGATGGAGCGCCCCGCGAGCCCGAGCCGCGACACCGAGCTCACGCGGATGCTCGGTGAGCTGCTCGACTACGAGGAGCTCTCGCGTCGCGCGCTGGCGCGTCATTGGGACGAGCGCAGCCCCGCCGAGCGCGCGGAGTTCGTCGGCATCCTCAAGCAGCTCGTCGAGCGAAGCTACCGCTCGAACCTCCAGCGCACGCTGCGCTACGAGGTGCGCTACGAGACGGCCGAGGCCCGAGGCGCCGACGTCCTCGTGCAGACCGAAGCGCGCAACCGCCAGAACCGCCGCGCGCCCGCCGTGTCCATCGACTACCTGGTCGTGCAGCGCGACGGCGCGTGGCGCATCGTCGACATCACGGTCGACGACGGGATGTCGATGGTCGACAACTACCGCAACCAGTTCGAGCGCATCCTCCGCCGCGAAGGTTGGGACGGGCTGATGACGCGCATGCGCGGGCGGCTGACCGAAGAAGCCGCGGAGTGACTTCCACGGCAAGCACACGGACACATCCCTGACGGCCCGACGACGGCGACTGCGAGCCCACGCAGTCGCCGTCCTTGCGTGGCTCGGAGATCCGTTCTAAGTCCGCCGCGCATGCGCCTCTACAGCGGAAAAGTCCCCGTCATCGCGGAAGATCTCCTTCGCGTCCTCACCGCCGACGGCGACATCGAGGTCGAGAGCGCGGACGAGGTCCGGATGGACTTCGAGTCGGTCTTGAAGGAGTTCGTTCGTCGCGATCGCCAGGTCACCGACGAAGCGAAGAACCAGATGGAGCGCGCCGGCCTGAGCTACTCGATGCTCGGCAAGATCAAGTCCCAGGTGTCGAAGGACATGGGCTTCCCCGAGCCGGACGACCAGCTCCCCTACCTGGTCTCGCAGCTCCTGACGATGCTCTTCCACAGCAACAACGTCGCCGAGGTCTTCTCGGAGGACGCCGACCTGCGCAAGAAGATCACGACGGTGCTCCGCAACCACACCTCGAACACGACGGAGCTCGACCGCGAGGTCCGCTCGAAGATCCGCAACCTCCAGGAGGGCACCGCGGCGTTCGAGATCGAGTACGAGCGCGTGATGTCGCAGCTCAAGGCGCGCAAGGGCCTGACCTGAGCGGAGCCGCCCTGCCCGCTTCGCGCGGAAGATCGCAGAGAACACGAGCCCCGGCCGAGGTCGGGGCTTCTTCGTTCCGTCGCGTCAGGCGATTCGTTCCGCTGCCTCGCGTTCCGCTGCCTCGCGTTCCGCTGCCTCGCGTTCTGCGGCGTGCCTTCCGCCGCATTCGGGTCGCTTCGCGATCTGCTTACCGAAGTGCTTCGGTGCTCTCGAGGCGAATCGGCCGGAACCAACGGAGCAGCAAGAACACGTCCAGCACCACGACGAGCGCACAGAGCGCCGCGAGGAGCAGCGCCCACACGTAGCTCCCGGGCGGTTCGTCCGCGAGGAGCACGTAGGTCTCGCTCGAGACCGGCACGTCCATCCGTTCGAAGGTCCGCTCGACCGCACCGAAGCGCGAGCCGAGCTGCCCGACCGTCACGAGGCGCCCGGAGAACTCGCGACGCGCGGAGGCCCGGCTCTCGAAGCCGTCGTCGGCCGGCACCTGCACGAGCACCCGGCGCTGACCCGCGAGGGGAAAGACGGCGAAGCGGTCCCCGAGCACCCGCTCGTACGTCACCCGCGTGGAGGCCATGGGGGTGCCCTCGAGCGTCACGTAGGTGTTGGGGGAGAGCGCGCGCGGATCGAGCTCGACGGCCTCGCCGACCACCTGGGCGCGGTCGTCCGCGAAGAAGTACGCGACGTCTGCCCGGAGCGACGCGAGCATCGCGAGGGCCGCGGCCGCACAGGCGGCCATCAAAGTCAGCGTCGCAAAGCGTCGACCCCGCGCGGGCGCGGGGAGCGCCAGCAGCTCCGGAC
>CALJLK010000446.1 GCA_937982655.1 uncultured Sandaracinus sp. | reverse complement strand
GTGTACCTCTGCTACGGCCTGCACGTGATGCTCAACGTCGTCACCGGCGAGGACGGCTCGGCGGCGGCGGTGTTGGTGCGCAGCGCGGAGCCGATCGTGGGGCTCGACGTCGTGCGCGCGAGGCGCGGTGACCGCGACGGTCCCGTGCTGCTCACGGGCCCCGGCAAGCTCGGCGCGGCGCTCGCGCTCGACGTCGCGTGGTCGGGGCATCGACTCTTCGAGCCCGGCGGGCTCGAGCTCCACGCGGGCGAGCCGCCGCGTCGCATCCTGACCGGACCGCGGGTCGGGATCGACTACGCGAGCGCGAGAGATCGTCGACGCGCGTGGCGCTTCGCGATCGCGGACACGCGCTGGATCTCGGTGCCGAAGTCGCTGCGTCCGGTGCCGTCGCGAGCGCGCACACACTGACGCTCGTGCGCCGCGCGAGGTCGAGCGCGCCGCGTTTTGGGTTACAACGCGACCCATGAGCGACGACACCCGCAGCGAGGCCGTGACGGATGGGATCCGGGTCGTGGTGCAGAGCCAGTACCTGCCCCAACATTCGCAGCCGACGGCCGGGCGCTTCGCGTTCGCGTATCGCGTGCGCATCGAGAACGTTGCGCACCCCGGCACGGTGCAGCTCCGGACGCGGCATTGGGTGATCACGAACCAACTCGGCAAGGTCGAGGAAGTGCGTGGCCCCGGCGTCGTCGGCGAGCACCCGGTGCTGCGGCCGGGCGACGCGTTCGAGTATTCGAGCGGCGCCATCCTCGAGACCCCGCGCGGCACGATGCACGGCAGCTATCAGATGCAGCTCCCGAGCGGCGACGAGCTCGACGTGCAGATCGCCCCCTTCGCGCTGGCCGTCCCGCACAGCTTGAATTGAAGCGGAATCGTGCGGGGCGCGCAGGAGCGCACTCCGCGAATCTGCACGATTCCGCGAAACGATCGGGCCCGCGTGAGCGTGGAGTCGCGCGAGAGCGCGGAGCCGAGGAACGCGGCGGGCTGGGCATGGCGGCGCTCGTGGCCGTACAAACCACGCATGAGCACGCGTGAAGAACGAGACTCGCTCGGGGTGGTGTCGGTGCCGATGGATCGTCTGTGGGGCGCGCAGACGCAGCGCTCGCTGGAGGCGTTCCCCTTCGGCGCGACCGAGCGCATGCCGATCGCGATCGTGCGTGCGCTCGCGCTGGTGAAGATCGCGGCCGCGCGCGCGAACGCGTCGCTCGGGGTGATCGACGCGCAGCGCGCGGAGTGGATCGAGGCGGCGGCGCGCGAGGTGGCGGACGGCGAGCTCGACGAGCACTTCCCGCTCGTGATCTGGCAGACCGGCTCGGGCACCCAGACGAACATGAACGTGAACGAGGTCGTCGCGAACCGCGCGATCCAGCTCGCGGGCGGCGTGCTCGGGAGCAAGGATCCGATTCACCCGAACGATCACGTCAACGCGTCGCAGTCGTCGAACGACGTCTTCCCGACCGCGATGCACGTCGCGATCGTGCGCGCGCTGCGCGAGCTGGATCCGGCGATCGCGCGCTTGCGCGACACTCTCGACGAGAAGGCACGTGCGTACGCGGACGTGATCAAGATCGGGCGTACGCACCTGCAAGACGCGACGCCGCTCACGCTCGGTCAGGCGATCTCCGCTTGGGTCGCGCAGCTCGATCACGCGCGCGCGGCGATCGACGCGACGACGCCCCGTCTCTTCGAGCTCGCGCTCGGCGGCACCGCGGTGGGCACGGGCTTGAACGCGCCCGCAGGCTTCGCGGAAGAAGCCGCGCGGCAGCTCTCCGCGCTGACGGGCGAGCTCTTCGTGAGCGCGCCCAACAAGTTCGCCGCGCTCGCCGCGCACGACGCGCTCGTGGCGACCAGCGGCGCGCTTTGTCAGCTCGCGGCGGCGGCCACGAAGATCGCCAACGACGTGCGCTGGCTCGCGTCGGGGCCGCGCGCGGGCCTCGGGGAGCTCGCGATCCCGGCGAACGAGCCGGGGAGCTCGATCATGCCGGGCAAGGTGAACCCGACCCAGAGCGAGTCGCTCACGATGGTGGCCGCGCAGGTGCTCGGAAACGACGCCGCGATCAAGCTCGCCGCCACGCAAGGTCATTTCGAGCTCAACGTCTACAAGCCGCTTCTCGCCGACAACCTGCTGCGCTCGATTCGGCTGCTGACGGTGGGGCTCGCGAGCTTCGAGGAGCGCTGCGCGCGTGGGATCGAGCCTCGCCTCGACGTGATCGCGGCCCACCTCTCGCGCTCGCTCATGCTCGTCACCGCGCTCGCGCCTCACGTGGGCTACGACGCGGCGGCGAAGATCGCCAAGCACGCGCACGAGACGGGAGCGACCCTCCGCGACTCGGCCATCGCGCTCGGCTTGGTGCACGGCGACGACTTCGACCGATGGGTGCGACCGGAGCAGATGCTCGGCACGCGCTGAGCGCATGAGCGCTCCAACCGGGGGGCGCTCCAACCGGGGGACCGTCCGACCCTCCGCGAGTACCGCGGCGATCCGCGGTGACGTGGGAACGCTGCCGAGGTCGGTTCGGCGGTGCGTTCAGCGCGGCACCGGGCGCAGCTCCACCCGTACGTTCGTCTCGCCCGACGGCAGATCGAGATCGAGATCGTGCGGGAAGTAGCCCGGCGCTTCGATGGTGAGCCGATGGCGTCCCGGGGGGAGCTCCTTCGGCTGCGCGGCGGTGCGACGGGCGCGGCCGACGAAGGTGTCGTCGATCAACACGCGCGCGTCGTCGGGGACGACCTCGACGCGGAGGACCGCGGGGGTCGGGCGGATGTTGCCGTAGCAGGCGCTCAGCGAGAGGGACGCGAAGAGCGCGAACGTCGTGAGGAACGATCGGCGAGTCACGGAGAGTCGCTCGGTGGGGCGAGTCGCCCGCCGAGTGAGGGCAGCGCGGATCACGGCGAAGCGAATCACAGCGGGGATCTCCCTTCTTCGAACACCGCGCGCAGTCGCGCGAGCTCGACGCGCATCACGACCACCGCAGCGCCGTCGGCGAGGGGGCGCACGCGATCGACGGTCAGCGCTTCGCGTGCGACGGCCTGCGCGCGCGCGGCGACGCTCGGGCTCTGGTTGCGCACGCGCTCGTCGAGCCAAGCCGCGAAGCTCGCGCGGGCTCGCTCTTCACCCCGCCGTCGGGCGCTCGCGCGGCGTGCGGGCCAGCTCCCGATGCGCGCGTCGACGAGCCCGAGCGCGGCGACCTCCACGTGCTCGCCGACCACGCGGGGCGCGACGTCGCCCCAGGGGAGCTCCTGCGCGTGCGTGGTGCCGGCGGCGCCGGAGAGCGTTGCGAGCGTGAGCAGCACCCAGGGGGTCCATGCGCGGCAGCTCGTCCTCGCGCACGCTCGGACCGCACGCGAGCCCGCGTGTGTGTCGATCGTCGCGTCGCTCGTCCCGCCGCGCATCACTCCCACTCGATGGTCGCGGGCGGCTTGCTGGAGATGTCGTAGACGACGCGGTTGCAGCCGCGGACCTCGTTGATGATGCGGGCGCTGGCCTTGGCGAGGAGCTCGTGCGGGAGGCGCGCCCAGTCCGCGGTCATGCCGTCGCGCGACTCGACGCAGCGGATCGCGATCACCCACTCGTAGGTGCGGCCGTCGCCCATCACGCCGACCGTCTTCACCGGCACGAGCACGCAGAAGCTCTGCCAGAGCTTCTCGTAGTAGCCGGCGGCGCGGATCTCTTCGTCGAGGATCGCGTCCGCTTCACGCAGCACGTCGAGCTTCTCGGCGTCGATCGCACCCGGACAACGCACGGCGAGACCAGGGCCCGGGAAGGGCTGTCGCCAGAGCACGTCGCGCGGCATGTCCATCGCCGCGCCGACCTCGCGGACCTCGTCCTTGAAGAGCAGGCGCAGCGGCTCGACGAGCTCGAGGGCCATGCGCTCCGGCAGACCGCCGACGTTGTGGTGGCTTTTGATCACCACGCTCGGGCCCTTGAAGGAGACGCTCTCGATCACGTCCGGATAGAGCGTGCCCTGCACGAGGTACTTCACGCCCGCGATGCGCTTGGCCTCGCGCTCGAAGACGTCGATGAAGACCTTGCCGATGATCTTCCGCTTCTGTTCGGGATCGCTCACGCCCGCGAGCGCGGAGAGGAACTCGTCGCGCGCGTCGACGTGCACGATGTCGAGGTTCAAGCGGCCGTGGAACATCTCCATCACGCGCTTGCCCTCGTCTTTGCGGAGCAAACCGTTGTCGACGAACACGCACGTGAGGCGCTCGCCGATCGCTTTGCTCACGAGCACCGCGGCGACCGAGGAGTCCACGCCGCCAGAGAGTCCGCACACCGCCTTGCCTTCACCGACCTGCGCGCGAATCGCGGCCACGGACTGCTCGACGAAGGAGCCCGGCGTCCAGTCGGCCTTCACGCCCGCGACGTCGAAGAGGAACGCGCGCAGCATCTCGTCGCCGCGCGGGGTGTGGACGACCTCGGGGTGGAACTGCACGCCGAAGATGCGGCGCTGCAGGTGCGCGACCGCGGCGTAGGGGCTGTTCTTCGAGTGCGCGAGCACCTCGAAGCCTTCGGGGAGCTTCTCGACGCGATCGCCGTGGCTCATCCAGACGTGCACGTCGTCGCCCGCGGAGAACGACGCGAGCAGGCCCTCGGGTTTGTCGACCCGCACGTGCGCGGGGCCGTACTCGCGCTCGTTCGCGGCCACGACCTTGCCGCCGAGCAGGTGCGAGGTGAGCTGCATGCCGTAGCAGATGCCGAGCACGGGGACGCCGAGCTCGAAGACGCCACGGTCGACGGTCGGCGCGCCCTCTTCGAAGACGCTCGCGGGGCCGCCGGAGAGGATCACGGCCGGGGCGTCGAAGGCGCGGATCTCGTCGATCGAGAGCGTACAGGGGTGGATCTCGCAGTAGACGTGCTGTTCGCGGATCCGGCGCGCGATGAGCTGCGTGTACTGGCTGCCGAAGTCGAGGACCAAGACGGGGCGCGGCATGGCGCCGCGTGTACCACGCCTCGGTGGGAGGCGCGACGACGGGGGTGCCCGCGCGGGGATCAAAGCGCACAGGGCGCCTCGGCAGGTCGTCGGTCGCCTGCTAGCCTCGGGTTTTCTCACGCCGCCCGGGCTCGCTCGGCGGCGTTTGACGCATCCGCGCCCACCCGCGCTCGTGGAGGCCCTCGTGCTCGAAGAACGTCTGAAGCTGGCCCTGACCTTCGACGACATCTTGCTCGTCCCCGCCTACTCGAGCTTCCTGCCGAAGGACGCGGATCTACGGACGCGGCTCACCCGCGAGCTCTCGCTCCACATCCCGTTCCTCTCCGCTGCGATGGACACCGTCACCGAGTGGCGGACCGCGGTGACGATGGCGCGCGAGGGCGGGCTCGGCGTGCTGCACAAGAACATGGACCCGGCCGATCAAGCCAAAGAGGTCCTGCGCGTGAAGCGTGCCGAGAGCGGCATGATCGTGGATCCGATCACGATCCCCGCGTCGCTGAAGCTCTCCGAGGCGCTCGAGATCATGCGCGAGCATCAGATCAGCGGTCTGCCGGTGGTCGAAGGCGATCGGCGCCCGGTGGGCATCCTCACGAGCCGCGACGTGCGCTTCGAGAAGAACCTCGATCAGCCGGTCTCGCAGCTCATGACGAAGGCGCTCGTGACCGCGCCGCCCGGCGTCTCACAGGAGCGCGCGCGCGAGCTTCTGCACCAGCACCGCATCGAGAAGCTGCTCGTGGTCGACGAGGACGGGAAGCTCGTCGGCCTCATCACCATCAAGGACCTCCTGCAGGCGGAGAAGCACCCGCACGCGGTGAAGGACTCGATGGGCCGTCTGCGCTGCGGCGCGGCGGTGGGCGTCGGTCCCGATCGTTCGGAGCGCGTGGCGGCGCTGGTGGATGCGGGGCTCGACGTGCTCGTGATCGACACCGCGCACGGCCACTCGCAGGGCGTCATCGACGCGGTGCGCGCGACCAAGAAGGAGCACCCGGATCTGCAGGTCGTGGCGGGCAACATCGCGACCGGCGAGGCCGCACAGGCGCTCATCGACGCGGGCGCGGACGCGCTCAAGGTCGGCATCGGGCCCGGCTCGATCTGCACCACGCGCGTGATCGCGGGCATCGGCGTGCCGCAGATCACCGCGATCGCGGACGTCGCGCGCGTGGCCAAGCCGCGCGGAGTCCCGATCATCGCGGACGGCGGCGTGAAGTTCAGCGGCGACGTCGTGAAGGCGATCGCGGTCGGCGCGGATTGCGTGATGATGGGCTCGCTCTTCGCGGGCACCGACGAGTCGCCGGGTCAGCTCGTGCTCTACCAGGGCCGCACCTACAAGAGCTACCGCGGCATGGGCAGCATCGGCGCGATGCGGCGCGGCAGCGCGGATCGCTACAGCCAGGGCGACGTCGACGCGCGCAAGCTGGTGCCCGAGGGCATCGAAGGTCGCGTGCCCTACCGCGGCCCGCTCAGCAGCGTCGTGCACCAGCTCGTCGGCGGTCTGCGCGCCGGCATGGGCTACACCGGCTGCCAGACCATCGCGTCGCTCCAGACCGACGCGAAGATGGTCCGCATGAGCAGCCAGGGCCTGCGCGAGAGCCACGTGCACGACGTGGTGGTGACGGAGGAGTCGCCGAACTACCGAGTCTGAGGTTCGGAGGGCTCTGGGGCTCGACTGGAGCTCGACGGCGAGCTCGAGCGGCCCCGCCGTGAGCGCGCCGTCCGGCGAGCGAACCACGAAAAATCGCTCGCCTCCGAGGCCCGCTGCGTTGCGGAAAAACCCGCGCGGCGCTAGCTCTCGCGATCCCATGACCTCGTCCCGCGAGCTTCGTCGAGCCTTCACGTCCTACTTCGCCGAGCGCGGCCACTCGCATCAGCCGAGCGGCCCGCTGGCCCCGAACGATCCGACGCTCATGTTCGCGAACGCGGGCATGGTGCAGTTCAAGGACGTCTTCACCGGCAAGGAGAAGCGCCCGTACACGCGCGCGACGACCTCGCAGAAGTGCATCCGCATCAGCGGCAAGCACAACGACCTCGAGAACGTCGGCGTGACCGCGCGGCACCACACGTTCTTCGAGATGCTCGGGAACTTCTCCTTCGGCGACTACTTCAAGCGCGAGGCCATCGCCTACGCGTGGGAGCTCTACACCGGCGTCTTCGGGCTCGATCCGAACCGCATCGTGGTGACGATCTTCGGCGGCGAAGAGGGCTACGGCCCCGAGGACACCGAGTCGGCCGCGATCTGGGCGGACGTCACGGGCTTCGGTCCCGAGCGCATCATTCGCTGCGGCGCGAAGGACAACTTCTGGCAGATGGGCGACACGGGGCCCTGCGGTCCCTGCACCGAGATCCACTACCAGCTCGGCGACGAGCTGCCGGACCCGCGGCGCTTCGGCGAAGAGCCGGACGAGAGCGGCAAGGGCTGGTTCGAGCTGTGGAACCTCGTGTTCATGCAGTTCGACAAGCAGGCCGATGGAACGCTTCTGAACCTGCCCGCGCCGAGCGTGGACACGGGCGCCGGCCTCGAGCGCCTCGCGGTCGTGAAGCAGGGCGTGCTCAGCAACTACGACACGGATCTGCTGCGCCCGATCGTGGACCTCGCGGCGGAGATCAGCGGCAAGAAGTACGGCGGCACGCAGCAGGACGACGATGTGTCGATGCGGGTGCTCGCGGACCACGCGCGCACGACCGCGTTCCTCATCAGCGAAGGCGTCTTCCCCGACAAGGGCGAGCGCGAGTACGTGCTGCGTCGCGTGATGCGCCGCGCGATCCGCCACGGGCACCGGCTCGGCATCGAAGAGAACTTCTTCCACCGCTGCGCGCTGAAGGTCGTGGAGCTGATGGGCGAGGACTACCCGCAGCTGCGCGAGCGCTCCGGGCTCATCGCCGACATCACGCAGGACGAAGAGTCTCGCTTCCGCAAGACGCTGCGGGACGGCATCGATCTGCTCGAGAAGAACCAGGAATGGATCTCGGTCGAAGGCCAGAAGACGCTGCCCGGCGCCGTCGCGTTCAAGCTCTACGACACCTTCGGCTTCCCCTACGATCTCCAGGAGGTCATCGGGCGCGAGAAGGGCTTCGGCATCGACGAGGCGGGCTACGAGGAGCACCTCGCCGAGGCGAAGGAGAAGAGCCGTGGCTCGCAGCTCAACAAGAGCGAAGCGACGCAGAAGGTCTTCTACGATCTGAAGGAAGAGCACGGCGAGACGCGCTTCGTCGGCTACGACCGCTTGAAGCTGAGCACCATGCTGGTGGGCCTCGTGCGTGAGGGCGCCCTCGTGGGGGCCGCGCGCGAGGGCGAAGAGATCCAGATCGTCACGAAGGAGAGCCCCTTCTACGGCGAGAAGGGTGGCCAGGTCGGCGACACGGGTTGGGTGCGTCTGAACCCGAAGGCCGACGGCACCGCAGACGCGATCGTGACGATCGAGGACGCGCAGTTCCCGGTCGAGGGGCTCGTCGTCCTGCGCGGCAAGGTCACCAAGGGCACGATCGAGGGCGGGGTCGAGGTCGAGCTCGAGGTCGACCGCTTCCGCCGCGACGCCACGCGCCGCAACCACAGCGCGACGCACCTACTTCATTGGGCGCTTCGCAAGGTGGTCGGCCCGACGGCCGCGCAGAAGGGCTCGCTGGTGGGACCCGACCGCCTGCGCTTCGACTACTCGGCCACCAAGCCGCTCGAAGCCCAGCAGATCCGGATGATCGAGGACATGGTCAACGCGGCCATTCTCGACAACACGCCCATCACCACCGACGTGCTCCCGATGGACGAGGCGAAGGAGCGCGGCGCGATCGGCATCTTCGAGGAGAAGTACGGCGACGTGGTGCGCGTGCTGACCATCGGCCCGAGCCTCGAGCTCTGCGGCGGCACGCACGCGTTCCGCACCGGCGACATCGGCCTCTTCACGATCCTCTCCGAGGGCGGCCTCGCGGCGGGCGTGCGGCGCATCGAGGCCTCGACGGGGCTCAACGCGCTGCGCCTCTTGCGCGACACGCGCGGCGAGCTCGAGCAGACGGCGGCGCTCCTCAAGGCGCCCGCGAGCGAGGCGCGCGACAAGGTCGCCAAGCTCGTCGACGCGCACAAGGGGCTGCAGAAAGAGATCGAGCGCCTCCAGAAAGAGCTCGTGAGCGGCGGCGGCGCGAAGGATCTCACCGCGGAGGCCAAGGAGAAGGACGGCGTGCGCTTCCTCGCCGCCACGGTGCCTTCGGTCGACGGCAAGGCGCTGCGCGAGATGGCCGACCAGCTCCGCGACAAGCTCGCGCCGGCGGTGATCCTGCTCGGCGCGGCGAGCAACGACGGCAAGGTCACGCTGGTGTGCAGCGTGTCGAGGGAAGCGACCGATCGTTTCAAGGCGGGCGACGTCGTGAAGGCGGCCGCGCAGATCGTGGGCGGCAACGGCGGCGGCAGGCCGGACTTCGCGCAAGCGGGCGGCACCGACGCGAGCAAGCTCGGCGAGGCGATGGCTTCACTCTACGCGCGCGCGGGCGTTTGAGCGCGCGGGCGACGACGACACACGAAGCCACGCACGCGAAGCGGTGCGCGAAGCTCACCCCACGAGCCTTCGGACGCTCGCGTGGGGCTGCGTGCGCGAGTGGCGCCGTCTCTCGCCCCCACGCGCTGCAGATGCGTGCGCAGCGCCACCCGACGCAGCGCTGTCGTCGGCCGCGCGCGCGGCGCGTCGTCGCGAGTCTCGCGCTTCGTCGCGGCCGACGTGCGCACGTGGTGACGCATCGCGCGTGGCGCTTCGGGCCGACCCGCCGTGCGGGTGCGCCGCGTGGCGGAGCGCCTCGACGTCGCGTCTACGCCACGTTCGCCGTTCGATTCGTGGCGCGCACGCATGCGGCACGTGCGGTGCACCACGACGCGCCATGCGTGCATCGATCCTCCTGTTGGCCGCGCTCGCGTGCGGCTCGATCCCTTCTCTCGCGCAAGCGCAGCTCGATCTCGCGCGGCTCTCGCTCTACGGCTCGGCGGGGTTCGGCGGTCGCGTCGATGCCAACGTCGACGACGCGCCCGATCTCGACGTCGGAGATCGTGAGCTGAACGCGAGCCTCGGTGGAGGTCTGCGCGTCGAAGCCTTCGTGATCGGCCCGCTCACGCTCGGCGGCGCGATCGAGCATCGCCGCGTCGAGGTCTCGCCGTATCAGTCGACGCTGGTCGGCAGCCGCGGTCGGGAAGGCGTGACGGACTTCGATCTCTGGGCTGCGCTCACGGCACGTCCGATCCGCGGTCCGGTCGGGCTCGACCTCTACCTCGGCGTGCCTTTCGGTCCGTCGTTGCTCACCGCGGACGAGTACCGCGCGCGCGGCCTGAACGCAGGTGTCACGGGCGGTGTGCGAGTCCTCTTCGGACCGGTCGGGCTCTTCGCGGAGGTCGGCTACCGACGCCACGTGTTCTTCGTCCGCGAGGACACGCCCGACTACCGGACGTACTGGCAGCAGGCGATCGTGAACCTGGGCGTCGCGTTTCGGATCTGATCGCGGAGCCGAGGAAGCGGGTGGGAGCGGATCGGCGCCGATGGATTCGGACCTTCGTCCTCGGCGGCCGAGCTATTCCTCGCGGCCGCCGAGTCCGTGCTTGTGCAGCTTCTCGTGCAGCGTCGCGCGTGAGATGCGGAGGCGTCGCGCGGCCTCGCTGCGGTTGCCATCGCACTCGCGCAGGGTCGACACGATCACGCCGCGCTCGAAGGCGTCGACGCGTTCGCGCAGGCCGGCCGTCTCGCTCGCTCCGGTCTCGCTCGTGCTCGGCAGCGCGCTCTCGTCGATCGCGCCGTCGATCGAGAGCGCGACGAGGCTCTCCACGAGGTTCTGCAGCTCGCGCACGTTGCCGGGCCACGCGTGCGCGACGAGGCGGGCTTCCACGGAAGGCGCGACGCGCAGCGGGCCCGTTCCGAAGCGGTCCGCGTAGCGGGAGAGGAAGTGACGGAAGACCGGCACGATGTCCTCCGGACGCTCGCGCAGCGGAGGCACCTCGAGCTGCACGACCTTGAGGCGGTAGTAGAGGTCCTCGCGGAAGTGACCGTCGGCGACGCGCGACGCGAGATCCCGATGCGTCGCCGCGACGATGCGCACGTCGATCGGAATCGGGCGCTCCTCGCCGACGGGCCGAACTTCGCCTTCCTGCAACACGCGCAGCAGCATCGCTTGAGTGCGCGCGTCGAGCTCGCCGACCTCGTCGAGCAGCAGCGTCCCGCCGTTCGCTTCGCGGAAGAGCCCCGGTCGCGCGCGATCCGCGCCCGTGAACGCGCCCTTCTTGTGTCCGAAGAGCTCGGCCTCCGCGAGCTCGGGCGTGAGCGCCGCGCAATTGAAGCGCACGAACGGACGATCGCGGCGGGCCGACGCGCTCACGATCGCCTCCGCCACGCGCTCTTTGCCGGTGCCGCTCTCGCCGACGATCAGCACCGTCACGTCGCGCGGACCGACGCGCTGGACGAGCGACGCGAGCCGACGCATCGCCGCGCTCTCGAAGACCATCGTGCGCGCCAGGTTCAGTTCGCCTTCCAAGCGCCGCTTGTCCGCGCGGAGCGTCTCGCGCTCGAGCGCGCGGTGGATCACGGCGAGCAGCTCGTCCGGCTCGAAGGGTTTGCGGAAGTAGTCGAAGGCGCCGAGCTTCATCGCCTCGACGGCGTCGCGCTCGGAGCCGTGCGCGGTGATCATCACGACCGTGGGGGCCGAGGGCAGGGCGCGCGCACGCCGCAGCAGCTCCATGCCGTCGATGCGCGGCATGCGCAGGTCCGTGATCACGAGCGCGACGTCGGAGTCACGCGACAAGATCGCGAACGCGTCGGCGCCGTCGTTCGCCTCGATCACCTCGTGACCGGCGTCCTCGAGGAAGCCGCGCAGCGTGTAGCGAATCGACGCGTCGTCGTCGACGACGAGCACGCGCGCCGAATCGTTCGGCTCGGACGCGCGATCGGACGAACGATCGGACGAACGGTTCGACGGGGAAGACGTGCGCATCACGTGGCCTCCGCGACGTCGCCCGTCGTGAGGGGCCGCTTCGTGTCGCGCGCCTCGCGGAGGGTGTCGATCGTCCGCGAGAGCGTGAAGCTCGCGCGACAGCCCCGCGGCTCGCGGCGCGCCAGCGTGAGCTCGCCGCCGTGCTGACGCACGAGACCCCGCGCGAGCGCGAGCCCGAGCCCGGAGCCCGTCTCCTTGGTCGTGAAGCCCACGTCGAAGGCGCGTGTGAGCTCGACCGAGCCGAGGCCCGTGCCCTCGTCGTCCACGTCGAGGCGCACTTCGGTTTCGCCGACGTGCAACGCGATCCGGATCGTCGAACGTGGCGCGCTCGCGTCGAGCGCGTTCTGCAACAGGTTCAGGAGCACCTGCCGCACCTTTCGTGGATCGCAGCGCAGCGGCACCGACGCGGGGCCTACACGCTCGAGCCGGACGTCGCGCTGCGCCGCCATCGCCTCGTGCAGCGCGAGCACGTCGTCGACCACCCGCGCGAGATCGACCTCTTCGGGAGCGAGCGGCACCAGCGGACGCGAGTGCGTGAGCAGCTCGTCGAGGATGCCCTGCATGCGATCGACCTCGCGACGCAGGACCTCCATGCGCTCGGCGGTCTTGCCGGAGAGATCGCGGTGCACGAGCGCGGCGAGGCCCTTGATCGACGCGAGCGGGTTCTTGAGCTCGTGCGCGATCTCGGCCGAGAGCTGGGTGAGCGTGCGGGTCGCTTCCGCATGCACCTCCAGCTCGACTTGTGCCTGTGCGAGGCGCTCGCGCGCGAGATCGAGGAGGGCGCCGCGGATCGTGCGACCCGCGACGATGGTGGTCGCGAGCATGGAGGAGAAGAACGCGGCGCCCAGGAAGGGCCCCGGGCCTTCGGTGCCGGGTGGCGCGTAGAGCCCGAGCCATGGCGTCGGGAACACTTCGGGCAGCCACCGCGCGTGGTGGATCCACGCGAAGATCCAGATCGCGGGGATCTGCACGGCGAGCACCATGACCGCGCCCATGCGACCGGGCGCGACGACGTTCACGACGAGCGCGTAGAGGACGAGCGCGGGCAGGGTGGGGCTCGCCACGCCGCCGAGCTCGAAGGTGAAGACGAGCTGCGCGAGCCCGGAGGCCCAGAGGGTGATGCGCACGCTGCGCGGCGAGTCCTCGCGGTGGCCGTGCATGATCGCGAACATCACCGCGCCGAGCGCGACGATCGTGAGCGCGTGTCGCCACGCTCCCGGATCGACCACGACCACCACGAGGGCGAGCACGAGCATCGTGGGGCCCATCTTGCGGCGCAGGCTGCGCATCTGATGGAGCAAGCGGAGGCTCGCGAGCTCGTCGAGGTCACGCGCGGGTAGATCGAGGGCCATCGGAGTGCCTTCGAGCAAAGCACGCGCCCACGTGGAAACGAAGGGGATCCGCGGTGGAAGCGACGCGAACCGCGGCGAGGCGTTCGGAGAGTCGGACGCCCTGTCGGATTTCCGGACACTCGCGGCCCTCGACGTCGTCGGGCTCGCGTCGGGATGTCCGCCTCCAGAGCGGCGGTGGACATGCTGTCGTCGGGGCTCGCGTCGGGATGCCCGCCTCTGGCGCGGAGGCTGTCGTCGGAGGAGGGCGCCGATGTCGAGGCGCCCGTCCTGCGTCACGGCGTCGCATGGGGCGGTGCGCGGAGGCTCGGGCGTCGCGTGGTGGGCACGTCCGTTGCTCAGAGTCTCCAGAACCGCACGCGCCGCTTCGACGGCCCATCCCACGCGCGCGCTGTCGCGCCCTGGAGAGCTCATGTCTTTCGATGATCCGACGTCCTGCGACTCCGTCGCTGCCACGCTCGATCCCACCTCGTGCGAGGTCGCGCCCGCGCTCGACGCCGCGACGATCGACACCACCACGCTCCGCGACGTGCACGCGAGCTTGCTTCGTCGCGCGCAACAGCTCGTGCCGCCGAGCGATGCGGCCGACCTCGTGCAAGACACGTGGCTCGCGGCCCTCGACGGGCTCGATCGCTTCGAGGGGCGCGCGTCGATGCTCACGTGGCTCACGTCGATCCTCCGTCACAAGGCGGCGGATCGGTATCGCAGCGCGCGCCATCGACGCGAGCGGCTCTCGGCGTTCGAGATCGAGCCTCCGATCGAGGCGCGCGTGCTCGAGATCCTCGGCGCGCGTGATGCGCTCGATCGCGTGACGCGCTCGCTCGCCGCGATGGAGCCGCGCGCACGCACGCTGGTGCTCGCGGAGGTCGACGGTGACGACGATCGCGAGCGACTCGCGCGTGAGCACGGCGTGACGCGCGAGACCTACCGCGTGCAGCTCTGCCGGGCGCGCGCGCAGCTTCGCGCGGATCTCGCCGCGTGAGCGGTCGTGCGGCCCGTGGCGTTCGCGTGAGCGCGCACGTCGGTGCGTACCTGCGCGTGAACCCGAAGCCACGTGGTGTGTCCGCGCGGCGCGGGCGAGCGCTGAGCGTGACTCGTACGACGACCACGTTCCGCCGTGGCTCGTGTGCAAGCTCGGGACGTCACGCTCGCGCAGGGACGTGCGACGATCGATGCGCATGATCCCCGTTCTCGAAGCGACGCCGGAGACCTTCGACGAGCTCGTCCTGAACCCGAAGGACGAGCTCGTCGTCGTGTACTTCTGGGGACCCGACTGCCCGAACTGCGAGTTCTTCGCCTCGCGCTTCTCGCACGTGCTCGAGAAGCTGGGCGACGTGCCCGCACGCATCGTGAAGGTGAACGCCTACGAGCACGACGCGCTCGGCACCCGCTTCGCGATCTTCGGCATCCCGCAGTTCCATCTCTTCCGCGACGGAAAGCGCCTCGGGAAGATGAGCGAGTTCCGCGGCGACGACTTCTTCGTCGGCGTGATCCGCGAGCACCTGCCGGGCACGTGCAAGTGCTGAGCGACGACGTCGTCGACGTCGAAGGACGTCGGACGTGGTCGTGGTCGTGGTCGGCGACGTGAACGTGCGCGAACGTCGAACGACGCTCGACGCTCGCGTACGACGAGCCGCACGATCGTGATCACGAGTCCGTCGCCTGGACGACCCTGCTACAAGAGAGCGTGTCCCACGATCCCGAGCGCATGAGCCGCTGGCTCGTCGAGGTGCAGGCGGGTCCCTATCGCGTGCGCGGCATCTCGCTCGGCGGGGTGTACACCTGCCTCCAGATCCCCGAGCTCGGCGTGGTGCTCGACGCGGGCATCCCGATCCGGGCCTTCGCTGCCACCGATCACCTCTTCTTGAGCCACGGCCACGGCGATCACGTCGGCGCGCTGCCTGCGTTGCTCGGCATCCGTGGGC
>CALJLK010000445.1 GCA_937982655.1 uncultured Sandaracinus sp. | reverse complement strand
CCTCCAGACCGTGCGCGTCGAAGCGCGCCTCGATCCCCGCGGGTACGCTCACGCCGCGAAGCGACGCCGCCTCACGACGCACGTGGAACGCAGCATCGCGCGCTCCTTCGGCCTGCCGAGCGCGTACGAACGCAGCCTGCAGGGAGCCGAGCCGATCGGGCCCTGCGTTCACGAAGCGCGATCGGCTCTCCGGCTCCCCGGGCGCCGAGTCGCTCTCGTGCGCCGAGCCCGACGCCGCGTGAACGCGCGCTCCGAGCACCAGGCCCAACATCGTCAAAGCGACAAGCGCTCGACGCCCCGTCTCCCTCTCCCTCGACATGGTGCGAAGCCTCGACGGGGAGGCCGGTGGTGTCAAACGAAGATGTCGTTGCGTCATCGCCGCCGTGACCTCTCCGGCCATGCGATGAGCAACCAGCGCGTGGGGAATGGACGCAGACTCGATCTGCGCGGACCGGTCGACCGTCGTGGGTCCTCGAGCTCCAGCGAGTCGAGTGGCCGAAGGGAACGTGAGCGCCTGGAGTGTCGTCGCGCTTCCACTCTGGATGCGTTCAGCGGGGCGGCGGCAGCTCGACGTAGACACGAACGCTGCACACGAAGCATGCGCGGAGCGCGCCTGACGAGTGATCGTCGAAGAATCGGCGCAGCCACACCTCGATGTGACGTGATAGAAGGCTCGGCGGAGGGTTCCGATGCGACGAGATGAAGTGGTTCGAATGTTTGGCGCGGCGCTGATCGCCGTAGTGGTCCTGAGCTGCGGTGGACCCGTCGTCGAGATGGCGGCTGACGCGTTCTTGAGCGACGCGAGTGTGGATGCGGTGAGCGACGCGGCGGCGCAGCCGACATGCGGGAACTGCACGACGGGCGGGGCGCTCCGAATCGTCACCGCGGACACCGACCCGACCCGCTTGGTGCGCGGCAGTGCCGGCCCCTCGGAGGGTCCGGTCATCGCGGGGCCATTCGTGCTCACGGACATCGAGTTCGAGCGCGCAAACAGCGTGGACGCGGTGATCACCCCGAGCGACGAGTGCTACGACGACGACGCGGAGAGGCTCGTCGACGTAGACTCCGGACGCGCGCCGATGCACGGAGGGAGATTCGTCGTGCCTGCGGGGTTCTCGCTCTGCCTTCAAGTCTCGGTGGGACGCGTGTACTGGGCGGGCTTCCGCCCGTACGACTGACACGCGGCGTCATTCGAGATCCCGGATCGCTCGCATCGTCCCGATGTCGAGCACACGATGATCACGTGCCGGCGGGTTCGGCGCGAGGTGCGGCTCGGACGGCGGCGAACGTGCGGTCCCCGTGGCGCCGCCCGCGAACTTGGGTCGGCGTCGCGGACCGCCGTGTCAGCTCGCGGCCTGCGAGAACGGCGCGAGCTGCCGGATGAGCTCCAGCACGCGCGCCGAGCGCGCCTCGTCCACGAGCGTCACGCGGAGCATGTTGCCCTTGCCCTTCTGCTCACCTTTGCACTCATCGATCAGCGCGCTTCGTACGCGCCCCCACGTCGCCGCGTCGTTGAGGTTCTCCATCGTCGGCGTGAAGAGGGAGACGGACGCTTCTCCCTTTCGGCGCTGCGGCGTGATGTAGAGCGCGGGCGCCCAGCGGCCGTCGGTGCGGCGAGCCTCGTACGCGATCGAGCCGGACGTCGTGCGCTCGCGGAGCACACGCCGGTCGACGAGTGAGACCGCCATCGAGTGCAAGGGGCTGACGAGGCCGAGCTTTCCCGCCGCGAGCGCACGATCGAGGAGATCGTTCGCCGACGGGTTCTGCAGGCCAGGGTTCGCCTCGTCTCCCACCGACGTGATCGCCGACAGCTTCAGCATCGACCGGAGCTCGTCGATCTCGTCGAGCGAGATCTCCTCGTCTTGGTTCTTGTCGACGATCGACACCAGCGCGCGCAGGAACGCCATCTCCTCGTCCGCCAGCTCCGGGCCCTCGTCGTCGCTCTTGCTGGAGTCTTCCTCGGCCCGCAGCGCTTGGAGGACGAGCGTGCGGACCTCGTCGCGCGGACGACTGGCGATGAACTGGTAGAGCGCGGGGTGTGAGCTCTCCATGCACACGAGCCCGAACAGGAGCGCCAGCCGGTGCTCGTCGGCGATCAGGTGCGCCGTCTCCTCCTGCGTCTCCGCGACCATGCGAAGCAGCAGCAACGTGTTGCAGAGTCGCTTGAGACCGCGCGGGTTGAACCCGACCGAGTGCTCGAGGAGCTTCTTGTAGATCGCGATCCCGTCGTCGCCCTTCCAGATCTTCCATTGAATCGCGTCGAGCATCCGCTTCACGTACGCGTCGACCTCGTACGTGTAGACCGGCATCCGGAAGGGGACCTGGATGATCTTGTCGAAGAACGAGCGCCCGGAGAGGTCGTCCTCGGTGACGTCGAACCGCTTCTTCAGCCCCTTGCGGACCACCTCGTAGTCGCACGCGAGCACGAAGACACAGCCCGGCACGTCGACGAAGTTCTTCAGCGACTCGAGGATCTCCACCGCGCGCTCCGGGAGGATCCGATCCAAGTCGTCGATGAAGACCACGAGCCGATCGTGCTCCGCCCCGTGCTGCGCGAGCCGGTGCGCGACCGCCTTCGCGAACGCGCTCTTCAGCTCCGCCAGATCCGGCGCCGGCCCCGCCTCGTCCTTCGTCTCCAGCGCGACCACCCCGAGCTGCACCGCCTTGAGCCGGTCGAACGCCGACGCCATCCGGCCCCACACCCGCGCCAGCCCCTGGTCCTTGCCGGCCACCTTCTCGTGCAGCGCGCGCAGCACCACGAGCGCCAGCGCGTCCCCCTGCACGAGCTGCGCGTACTGCCACGTGTTCAGCGTGAACGTGAGCGGTGTGATCGCGCGCTGCGAAAGATCCAGCTCGATCAGGTTCATCAGGCTCGTCTTGCCCGCGCCCCAATCACCCTGGATTCCCACCGTCATCGGCGTGTCGCACTCCACGATGAACTTCGCGAGCGCCGACGCATAGCGCCGAAGCCCGAGCGCATCGTCGTCACCGAGGCGAATCGGGGCGTCCACGACGCCGAGCGGCTTTCCGAGCATTCGATGTTCCTCCCCCGCGAGCTCCGACCCGACGACCCCCGTCAGTCCGAGCGCGAGGGGCGATCTACGCGAGGATTCGCGCGGAGGTCAACGAGGTTGGAGGGGGTGAACGAAGAGCAGAGACCGTCATCGATCATGCGTGTAGTCTCAGGTGCGTTGACCATGACCGACGACGCGCTCCAGGTCGCCACCGTGCGCACCGACGACGGATCGCTCCTCCGGGCCGCGCGTGGCGCCGCGAGCCACGACGACGTCTTGTTGTGCGTCGCCTTCGCGCGCGTCGGCGGCGTGCAGCTCCTCGCGAAGGAGCTCAAACGCGCGAACCGTCGCCGCCTCCTCGCGACCACCGTCTTCGGAGGCTCCGAAGCGGCGCTCGCCGAAGCACGCGACATCGGCGTCGAAGTCCGCATCCGCAACCCGAGCTCCGGCACCTACCACCCGAAGCTCTACCTTGGTGTCACCGCCGAACACGCCTCCGCCCTCGTCTGCTCCGCGAACCTCACGGGCGGCTTGCTCATCAACGTCGAGCTCGGCACCGAGCTCCGCGGCCCGATCGACGCGCCGCCGGTCGCCGAAGCCCGCGCATGGGCTGAAGCCGAGTGGGACCGCGGCGAGGTCTGGCGCGGCCCCTATGCTGTCGAACGCGAGACCCTCGAGCCCGCGCTCTACGAACGCATCCTCGCTGCTCACCGCGAAAGCCCGGTCTTCCTCACCCTCGGCAAAGCGGCCGAGAACCTCGTCCGCGAGGTCACCCCCTCCGCGCTCTACGTCGACACCGAACGAAGCCGAGCGCGAGGTAAGCCCGAGCCGATCCCTGCGTGGATGCTCAACCTCGCGTGGGAAGTCCTCCGAGCCCGTGGCACCCTCGACAACGGTGCTCTCCTCGACGAGCTACGCGTGCATCGGTCGTCAGCGGTGCTCGCGATTCTCGCGAGACTTCCGGGAGTGGAGCGATTGAAGGGGCGGAGGATTGGGGTTCGTTGGGTGGGAAGCGGCGGGTGATCGGACGGGTCGGGCCCAACCTTCGAGAGCCACAGTGCGACTGCTCCTCCCGAGGAGCAGTCTTTGGGTGCGGTCTTCGACATGCGCCGCGTGGCCTTTCGACGTGATGCCGCGAGCGGGGTTGCCTCCGTTCTACGCCATGTCGTGCATCACGTGCCCACGCGGTGGCCAGTCGCGATACCTTCTCCCCTGTGCGCGGCTTCATCGCCAACACCGACCTCGAGTGGCACCAGCTGCTTCGCGCCCAAGCGCGGACGGGGCGGCCGTTCGAGGAGGTGAACTTCTGGCGGCCCTCGACGCAGCAGCTGAAGGCGCTGCTGCCGGGCGAGCCGCTGCTCTTTCGTTTGAAGTCGCCCGTGAACGCGATTGGGGGCTTCGGCTTCTTCGAGCGGTACGCGTCGCTTCCAGCGTGGCTCGCGTGGGACCCGTTCGGGCGTGCGAACGGGGTCGCGAGCCTGGACGAGCTGGAGGCGCGGATTCGTGAGATCCGGCAACGCAATCAGATCGAGCTCGCGGGGGAGCTGTCGATCGGATGCATCGCGCTCGTGGAGCCGGTGTTGTTCGAGAGCGGAGACTACGTGCGGCTTCCCTCCGACTGGCGAAGTCAGACCGTGGCGGGCAAGTCGTACGACCTCGCGCAGGGCGAAGGCGCGCGGGTGTGGACCGAGTGTCTCGCGCGAGCACAGGTCGACGTGTCGAACGCGGCCGATCGTCCCGCGGCCCGCTACGGCGCGGCCCACCTCGTGCGCGCGCGGCTCGGGCAAGCGGGCTTTCGCATCGCGGTGCTCGACGCCTACGGACGAAGCTGCGCCGTCACGCACGAGCACTCGCTCCCAGTGTTGGAGGCCGCGCACATCCGTCCGTTCGCGGAGGACGGCCCGCACGACGTGTCGAACGGCCTGCTCCTCCGCAGCGACGTGCATCGTCTCTTCGATCGCGGCTACGTCACCGTGACCCCCGATCTGCGCTTTCGCGTGAGCCGTCGGCTGCGCGACGACTACGCGAACGGCAAGACGTACTACGCGCTCGACGGCAGCCCGGTGGCTGCACCGAAGGATCCCGCGGAGAGGCCATCGGCCGAGGCGCTGGCTTGGCATCTCGAGTCGCGTTTCTTGGGGTGATCACACACCACTTCAACACACCACGAGTACTCCGGCGTCTTCCCATTCCACGACGTCAGCCCCGTGGTCGCCC
>CALJLK010000444.1 GCA_937982655.1 uncultured Sandaracinus sp. | reverse complement strand
CTGAAAAGAAGCTGGTGGCCGATTTGGCAAGCCGCCCTACCGGACGGCGCGCAGCTCGCGAAGCGAGCGAAGGCTCGTGGGTGGGGGCCCCTCGGGGCTTCATGCCCCGTGGGGAGGGTCTGGCGACAGACCCTCAAAGAAGCTGAATTGAAGAACGTGCGTGTCGTGAAGCGACGTGTTTTCCATAATCTCGTGAACGCTGCGCACGAAGAGACGGGAGGAACGAGCGGGCTCAGGTCTCGAAGATCGCCGTCCGCACCGCCACCGGCGCCAGCTCGTCGAGCTTCGCGTGCACCCCCCGACGGCGCGCCGCCCACGCGAGGCGCGAGAAGACCCCCCGCTCGCCGCCGGTCTCCGCGCCCTCGCGCAGCGCGACCGGCGCGCAGGCCACGATTCGCGCGTAGTCCGGATCGCCGAAACGCAGCGAGCGAAAGAAGCCCGCGTCGACGCGCGCGCCGCTCCCGTGCTCGGGCCAGCTCTCGAAGCGACGCGGGAGGCGCGCCCCGTCGTGCGCGGCCGAGTAGCGGAAGCATCCGTTCGTGGTGTCGACCACGCGGACGTCCCCGAAGAGCACGACGTCGCTCGCCTCGATCCCACCGAGCCGCACGTCGCCTAGCACCGTCGTGCGCGCCAGATCGGCGTCGGCGTCCCCGAGCTCGAGCGCGCGCCCGTCCGCCGGGAGCCCGTCGACGATCGAGTCCCGCACGCGCAGCGCACCGAGCGTGCCTCCGTCCACGACGATGCCCGCCACGATCGAGCGCTCGATCACCAGCGAGCGCACGCGCGCGCGAAGCACGAGCGTCACCGCGGGGAGCACGGCCCCGTCCGCGCGCACGCCGCCCGGGTCGAGCGTCGCGTCGCGCACGACGATCTCGTCGAAGTCGAACACCCCCTCGCGTGCGTCGGGCGCGCGTTCGATCACGAGCGGGCCGCCCCCGAGCCACACCCCCTCGATCGTCAGACGCCGCGCGTCGCTCGGCTCGGCGGAGAGCGCCCCCTCGAGGCGCACGTAGGGCCGCGCGCCGTCCACGCTGCGGATCGCGACGTCCTCGCGCGGACCGTCGAGCGTGAGCTCGTAGGTCCGCGAGTCCCCGAGCACGAGCGAGCCGCTCGCCGGCAGCCCGATCGCGCCGCCCCCGCTCGCGTTCGCGGGCTCCGTGACCCCGCGCGCGATCGGCAGCGCGCCGAGGCGCATCGGCGACGCGACGCGGTAACGCACGCGGGCCTCGCGCGCTTCTTCGGGCACGAACGCGAAGCGGCCCCGCTCGGGATCGACGAAGAGCGCGAGCCCTCCGTCGAAGGAGCGCGGGTGCCGGGTGCGGTCCGTCAGGTCCGCGCCGCTCGTACGCTCGCGCGGGACGTCGACCTCGCCCGCGCCCTGGTCGACGCGCACCGCCACCGCGGCCGGAAGGCACGCCGCCTTGCCGGTGCGGGGCCGAAGCGTGCGCGCGAGCAGCGCGCGGTACCAAGGCGGCTCGGTGCTCGACGCGGGCGCGACCACCCCCGACTCCGCCAAGCGTCGGGCGAGCGTGGCCTCGTCGAAGAACGGCACGTCGACCCACGCGAGCAACGCGTCGCGCTCCGTGGGCGAAGGCGCGATCCCGCTCGGCAGCGCCGCGAGCTCCAGCACGATCGCGCGCGTGATCACGTGCTCGACGTGCGAGAGCACGCGGCACGTGAGCGGCATCGCGACCTCCCAGGGCGCGGCCGGCGACCACGTCTCGATCCCCTCCGGTGCCTCGCCTCGCCGACGCACCTGCCGCGCGGGTCGCGTCGCGAGATCCGGGCGGGTGAAGAGCGGCACGTCGCGCCCCGAAGGATCGAACGTGTAGGTGATCACGCCCGCGTCCCCGAGCCGCGCGGGGTTCGCGTCCTCGATGCCGTAGGTCCGCAGCGGATAGACGTGCAGCCGCAGCGTGGGGAGCGCGTGCCATCCGTCGGCGCCCCGCGGCGCGCGCAGGTCCGGCGTGAACGCGAAGTCCGAGAACGGCGCGGTCGACGCGCGCGCGAGCAGCGCCGCGCCGAAGGGTCGCCGCAGCTCCGCGAGCCCTCCGCGCGGCGTGCCCGACCACGGCCCCGGCGCGGGCGGATCGTCCAGCCCGTGCAGCGCGCGGGCGAGCGTGCGGAACGCCTCGACGAGCGCCACGTCGACGTCGGCGAGGCTGCGCACCGTGGCTTCCAGGATGGGCAGCGTCCCGCGACGTCGCCGCGCGAAGATCGTGGTCGCGACGTCCACCCGGCGCGCGCGCGCGTCGAGCGAGCCGAGCGCGCGCGTCCCCACGAGCTCCGCGAAGCGCGGCACGAGCGCGTCGTCGCAGGTCTCGATCGCCTGATCCTCCCAGGTCCGATCGATCCCGCGTCGCATGCGCGCCGCGCTCGCCGCGATCCCGCGAATCAACGCCCGCATCGCCTCCGGCGCGTCGTCGTCGCCGAGCTCCCCCGCCGGGCTCGGCAGGCGATGAACCTCCGGCAGCCACGCCCAGAGCTTCTCTTCGTAGTAGCGCTCGAGCCGATCCATCACAGGTCCTCCCGCGGCGCGACGCGCGGCGACACCTCGTCGGCCGCTGACCCGGCCGACGCAGAAGCTTCGACGCGAACCGAAAGCACGAGATCGCCCTCCGCGAGCGACACGTACTCATCCGGCGCGAGGCGCCGAATCCCGCTCGGGTCGGCGATCGTCTCGCCGCCGAGGACCCACGACGACGCGCTCATGCCGCTCACGCCCGGCACCCCGAGCACCGCCGCGTGAACGCGCGAGAACACCACGCGGCCGAGCGGAACGTTCGACACGTGCAAGACGCCGCGCGGACCGATCAGCGCCGCGCGCACCGCGTCGAGCACCTCGTCCTCCGGACGGCGCGGAGAACGCCGGAGCGCGAGCGTCCACTGCAAACGAAGCGGGGTCCCGAGAACCACGCGCACCCGCGTGCCCGGCTCCGCGGCTTGGTTCAGCGCGGCTTCGAGCGCGTCCCCGTCGGTGGGGCCGATCGCCACCACCCGCACGCCGACCGTCGACGCGTCCTCCAGCCACGCGAGCTCCGCCTCCGCGCGCACCGCGCCCTGTCGAAGCGCGAGCGCCGCGAAGTCCGCCGCGCTCACGGGTCGGTCGAGCATCAGCGCGTGCGCGCGCGCCTCGTCCACCAGCGCGTCATCCGGCGTGACGGGTCGCCCCGGCGTGAACGGAAGCGGCGAACGCAGCCGCGCTTTCGGCGCCCCGAGCAAGCGCAGCGTGTTGGGCGCAGGCACCGGCGCGCCGGCCCCGAAGCGGTAGCGCGCGACCACGTTGTCGGTCCCGGTCGGCAAACGCGCGCCGCGGCGACCGTCGCCGAAGATCACGGTCGCCGTGCCATCCGCCGCGTGCTCCACCACGAACACCCGTTCGTTCGGCCCCGCCCCGTAGAACGTCTCCCGCTCTTCCCACGCGATGCCGTCCACGAAGATCCGCAGCGTGCTCAATGGCGGATCCGTCGCGAGCGGCGCCGGCAGATGCGTGAGCGGCTTGCGCGCGAGCTCGAACGACTGCCGAGCCCGCCGCCCATCGCCACTACCGAGCACCTCCCGCTCCACCGTCTCCCCTTCGGTCAGCGTGACGAGCCCGTCGTAGAGCGAAAGCGGCGGCTTGAACGTCGACACCGCGACCGCATCCGCGTCGTCCAGCAACGTGAACCTCGCGCTCCGCTCCGCCGCGTCGAACACCAACCGCCCCCGAACCCGCGCGCCCTTCCCGTCCGCGTCTTCGAGCAAGAACACCTGCTCCACGGTCGTCCGCCCCTCCGGCGGATCGACGGGTCCGACGACCGCGAGTCCCGCGCGGAGGTCCGCGACGTCGACGGTGGACTTGGGGAGATCGGCGAGACGCCCCGCGGGCACGAGGTCGAAGTGGACGCGGAAGCTCTCGGCATCGGGGAGGTCTTCACCGAGGTCGACTTCGAGG
>CALJLK010000443.1 GCA_937982655.1 uncultured Sandaracinus sp. | reverse complement strand
GAGCCTCGAAGGGCGGTCCACGTGGAAGGCCCCGCGCGCGGAGCATCGTCACCCGCTGCGCGTCGCGGACGTCCGGCCCGACACACGCGTGAGCACGGTCTTTCGCGCGAGCGTCGATCTGCCGCCGTGGCTTCCGCCCGGCACGTACGATCTCGCGTTGCAGGTCCCGGGCGGCGAGGTGCTCGCGGGGGTCGCGAGCGTGCGCGTGATCGATCGTGCGGCGCCGGTGATCGCGGTCCTGCCCGACGAGGTGGCGGACGATCCGAGCGCGGCGGTGCACGAGACGTTGCGCGACGTGGACGTGGACGTGTGGGTGGGCGCCGCGACGAGCGACGTGCTGCGGAGGCCGCTGCGAGGCGCGGGGCTGCCATGGCTCGACCCCGCGGTGGGCGCGGTGCTCGCGGTCGGCGACGAGGGCGTCTGGGATCGCCCGCGCTGCGACGATCCGCTGATGCCACGCGAGGCCGCGATCACCGCGCTCGGTCCGAGGCAGGTCGTGAGCCCGACGGAGAGCGCCTCGCGCGTGCGGTTCGTGCGCGTGGAGCCTTTGGTGGACGTGGTGCACCCGCTCGTCCGTCGCGCGGTGGTCGAAGGCGACGCGCGGCTCTCCTTCGTGGTCCCCGAAGGATGGCGCGTGCAGGCGACGGGGGCGGACGTCATCGGCGCCTGGCCCGCGACGCCGGTGCGCGCGGCGGGGACCACCCCGAGCGTGGTGGTCTGGCTCGCCGCACGTGCGGGCACGGTCGAGGTTCGGGCGGCACCCGCGTCGGCGCTCGAAGCGCGGCTCGACGCGCCCACTCGGGTTCCGTCGGGGCGCGGCGCGGACGTGGTGGCGCACGCGGCGGAGGGCGCGTTCGTGGCGCTCGCGTGGGAAGAGGACGGTGCGGCGTGGGGATCGGTCGGGGCGCAGATCCCGGTCGCGCTCCGGTGGATGGAGGCTTCGGAGATCCAGGGGCTCGTCTTGGCGACCGACGGCCGAGCGGCGCGGGTCGCCGTGACGGCCGAGGGCGTCGCGCGTCGGCCGGGGGGCTGCAGCGCGAGCGCGGCGATCGGCTCGTCCGAGGATTCGCCGGGAATTGGGTGGTTCGGGGCGTGGCTTTGCACAATCGGGGTCGCGCGGTACACCTCCGCGCGCTCCCGCTCCAGGAAGACCCGGACCCCGTCCGTGCGTCTCTCGAGGTGACGGGAACAAACCCGACCGCCTCGCTCGTTCTGCGCCCGCCCATGACCCGACTGCTCGTCACCGCTTCGTTCGCGCTCCTCGTGGGGTGCGCCCGCATGATCCCGAACACGACCGTGGAAGACACGGCGGAGAACCGGGAGATCGTCGAGTTCGTCGAGCAGTATCGCCACGCGGTGGAAGACCGAAACGTGCGCCGGCTCCTCGAGCTCGCGTCGCCGCGCTACCTCGACGACAACGGGACCCCGAACGGCGAAGACGATCTCGACTTCGACACGCTCCGCGAGAAGCTCGCGATCTGGAGCGATCGGGTCACCGACGTCCGCTACGAGATCAAGTACCGCCGCGTCTCGTACGACCAGTCGCGGATCTTCGTCGAGTTCCGCTACACCGCGAGCTTCCGCGTCGAGACGGGTGAGAACGAGCGTTGGGCGCGCCGGCTCGGCGACCACCGCCTGATCCTCACGCGAGAGGAAGGCGAAGCGCCCGAAGGCGAGCTGCGCATCCTCGCGGGGATGTGAGCGCTTTCCGATCCGTCGTGGATCGAAGCGTCATCGCTCCGCTCTCGCGCCGCATCCGCTCGTCCGCTCCGGAGGCGTCCTTCGGAGCTCGAGGAGCGACTCTCTCGCACGCCGCAATCCGAGGCCACGGGTTCGCCAGGTCGGCGGGGTCGACCGCCGACGGCGTCCGTCATCACTGTTCGACAGGGAACATCGTTGAACGAGTGAGCGTGCGTCGGTTAGGCTTCGCAGGTCGCCGTTCGCGACGCGCCGCATGTCCGAGGAAAAGAAGCAGCTCGGAAAGATCCTCCTCAAGCAGCGGCTCGTGACGCCGGACGAGCTCGACTCGCTCTTGAAGGAGCAGAAGGCGCACCCCGGCTCGCGGCTCGCGTCCACGGTGGAGCGCGCGGGCAAGGTGCCGGGCAAGGAGCTGCTCAAGGCGCTCTCCGAACAACACGGGCTTCCGGGCATCGACCTCGCGCAGGTGGTGGTTCCGCTCGAGAACCTCCGCTGGATTCCGGCCGACGTCGCGAAGCGCCACTCGATCCTCCCCGTGCTGGTGAAGGACGACCGCATCTTCCTCGCGATGGCCGATCCGCGCGACAAGCGCATCGTCGACGAGATCGAGTTCGTCACCGGGCGCCGCGTGTTTCCGTACGTCGCGCTCCACGACCTTCTGCAAGAGGTCATCGAAGAGGCGTATCGCCTGCTCGATCTCGGGGAGGCCCACTACGTCGGATCGCAAGTACCCGCGGAGTACCTCGCGTCGCTCGGGATCGCGGCGTCGCCGGTCGAAGCCGAGCCGCCCCCGACGCCCGCGGGGCTCGTCGTGGATCGTGCGATGCCCGCGCCGAAGATGGACGACGACGAGCTCGGTCTGCGTGAGCTGCAGGCGCGCGCCCGCGAAGGCGAGCCCTTCCACTCGCAAGTCGCGCCGTTGCCCACGCCGCCGAAGGAGCGCGACACGAAGCCGAAGGTCCTCGTGGTCGACGACGAGGACGACATCCGCAAGCTGCTGCGCCGCGTGCTCACGCAGAAGGGCTACGTGGTGGTCGAGGCGAGCAAGGGGCTCGAGGCGCTGCAGAAGGTGCGCGACGAGCAGCCCGACGTGATCTTGCTCGACGCGATGCTGCCGGAGGTGCACGGCTTCGACATCTGCCGGCGCATCAAGGGCAGCCGCCGCTACGGGCACATCCCGATCGTGATGGTGTCCGCGATCTACCGCGGCTGGCGCGTCGCCGAAGATCTGAAGACCTCGTACGGCGTCGAGGCGTTCCTCGAGAAGCCGTTCAAGGTGGCCGACGTGCTCCTGCACGTGGAGCGCGCGCTCGAAGGGCGTCGCTCGGAGGTGCCCGACGAGGACGACGTGCTCAGCCGCGAGGCGGGCGCGGCGCTCGACGCGGGCATGGAGGCCTACCGCGCGGGGGATCTCGACGCGGCGATCGCGAAGCTGCGCGAGGGGCTCGCGATCGACCCGCTCTCGTTCCAGCTCCACTACCACCTCGGGCTCTTGTGCGGTCGCCGCGACGAGGTGTTCGAGGCGATCCACGAGCTCGAGACGGCGGTCGATCTGCAGCCGCGGAACTTCTCGGCGCTCAAGAACCTCGCGGTGCTCTACCAGCGCGCGGGCTTCAAACACAAAGCCATCGAGATGTGGGAGCGCGCGCTCGCGTCCGCGCCCGACGACGAAACGCGGCACGGCATCAAAGAACACTTGATGACGCTGCTCTAAGCCCCGTTGCCCCGCCGAACCCGAGCTGTTCCGTCGTGTCGTTCGCGTATGTGCGCGTGGAGCGGTTCGTGCGGTTCGTGTCGCTCGAGTCGGCGTTCGGACGTTGGTTCGAGCCTTCGCTCGCGCTCGCCCGAGGTGGCGCGCCGTGACCCGACACGGGCGTCGCCGAGCACACCTCTCATCCACCACGTCGCGCGATGTCCGCACCTGGAACTCCAGGGGTGCGTCGCGACGACGCCTTCGTTTATAGTCCCGCGAGCCGGCCGCCGATGAAGTTCCTCTGCGACAACTGCAAGGCCAAGTACCAGATCCCCGACGAGAAGATCGCGGGGCGCACGCTGCGCATGAAGTGCCGCAAGTGCGACCACGAGATCATCCTCAAGGGGCCGAAGGACGAGGCCGACGCGGGCCCCACCGAGGGGTCCAACGCTTCGAAGAAGCGCAGCGGATCGAGCGTGGGCCCCGCGCCGCGCCCGGGCGCGCGCAAGAGCAGCTCGCAGGCGGGCCCGCGTCCGACCTCGCCGGTCGCGGCGGCCACGCAGCCCAAGCGGGCGTCGTCGTTGGGCTCGGAGTTTCGCAAGGGCTCGCTGGCGCCCGAGGCGCCGTCGCCGCGTGCGCCCGCCGCCGAGTGGTACGTCGCGATCAACGACGTCCCCGTCGGTCCCATCAAGCGTGACGAGGTCGCGCGAAAGATCGGCCTCGGCGCGGTGACGGCGGAGTCGCTGTGTTGGCGCGAAGGTCTCGACGACTGGAAGCCGGTCGGGCAGGTGCCGGAGCTCGCGTCGCTCCTGCAGCAACGTCGCGTTCCGCCGCCGCCCACCGGCAGCAGCGTGCCACCGCCGCGTGCGTCCGAGCGTCCGTCGAACAACGTGGTGCCGATCGGTGGTCGGCTCGGTGCGGCGGCCGCGCCCGCGTACGACGAAGGCGAGCTCGAGGACGAGCGCACCGTGATGGCGCCGGTGCCGGTCCCCGAACCCGAGCCCGCGCGCGCGAAGCCGACGCCGAAACCGGCTCCGAAGCCGGTGGTCGCGCCGAAGCCGGCCGCCACGCCGAAGCCCGTCGCGGCGCCGAAGCCGGTGGTCGCGCCTCGGCCCGTCGCCGCGCCGCAGGAAGAGGACGATCCGTTCGCGCTGCCGATCGCCGCATCGGCCGCGCCAGCGCCAGCACCGGTGCCAGTCGCCGCGCCGTTCGCCGCTCCTCCGGCGTCGATCCCGGCGCCCGCGCCACGCCGTGGCATCCCGGTGGGCGCGTGGATCGCGATCGTGGGAGCGGGCGCGTTCGGCATCACCCTCGCGCTCGCGATCGGCCCGAAGTTGCTGAGCGACGATCCGGCGCCGGTGGCCGAGGCGACGCCGGTACCCGATCCCGTGATTCCGACCGAGCCCACGCCGGAGCTGGAGCTCGACGTCCCGGATCCCGTGCCCGACGAGGTCGTGCCCGAGGAGGTCGTTCCGGAAGAGACGACCGCGATGCGCTCGACGAGCACGTCGATGACGGTGTCGGCGATGGCGAGCACGCCGACCGCGATGACCGACAACCTCACGGACGAGCAGCGCCGGCAGCTCGAGCTGATCACCATGAGCGGCGCGACCGGTGCGGCGCCGAGCATGCTCTCGGTCGGTGGCACCAGCGGCGCGACCACCGCGCGCGAAGAGCTCGACAACGACGCGGTGCGCCGCGTGGTCACCGCGCAGAGCAACCAGCTCGCGCTGCGTCGGTGCTACGAGGTCGCGATCCGCGGCATGCCGGAGGCGCCCGCGGTGCGGCTCGACGTGGAGGTCGTGGTCGGCGCGTCGGGCACGGTGACGCGCGCTTCGGCGGCCGGCAACGACGTCGGCTCGCTCAAGAACTGCGTGGAGACGACGGTGCGTCGATGGCGCTTCCCGCCTTCGTCGAACGGCGGTCGCGCGCAGTTCCCCGTCGTGTTCAGCGGCGGCGGCTGAGCCCGCGAAGGCGTGCACACGAAGAAGCCCCGCGCGGTGCACCGGCGGGGCTCTCGTGATCGACTGCTCACGCGCGGTCGTGCGTCACTCGTCGTCCTTCTCCGCCACGAGCGTGCCCACGTCCTCTCCCATCACGACGCGCTGGATGTTGCCGCGCTTGTGGAGCGCGAAGACGCGAATCGGGAGCTTGTTGTCGCGGCAGAGCGTGACCGCGGTGGAGTCCATCACGCCGACGCGATCGACGAGGAATCGGTCGTAGCTGATGCGCCGATACATGGTCGCGTCGTCGTTCTTCATCGGATCCTTGTCGTAGACGCCCTCGACCTTCGTGGCCTTGATGAGCGCCGACGCCTGGATCTCCATCGCGCGGAGCGCGGCCGCGGTGTCGGTCGAGAAGTACGGGTTGCCGGTGCCGGCGACGAAGATGACGACGCGCCCCTTCTCGAGATGACGCACCGCGCGACGGCGGATGTAGGGCTCGGCGACCTGGCGAATCTCGAGCGCGCTCACGCAGCGCGTCGGCACCCCGAACTTCTCGAGCCCGTCTTGCAGCGCGACGCCGTTGATGACGGTGGCGAGCATGCCCATGTAGTCGGCGCTCGCGCGCTCCATGCCCGACGCGCTGCCCTTGAGTCCGCGGAAGATGTTGCCGCCGCCGATCACGATCCCGATCTCGGCGCCGAGCGCGTGGACCTCGGCGATCTCGCCACAGATGGCGCGCATGGTCTCGGGCTGGATGCCGAACCCGCCGACGGTGCCGCAGAGCGCCTCGCCCGAGAGCTTGAGCAACACGCGTTTCAGAGCCAGTTGCGCCATGTCTTCGCCTCCTGTGTTTCCTCGAGGGTCTGTCGCCAGAAGCCTCGAGGGACCCCAACGACGACCCCGTCGGATCGTCGCGGACGACGTCCCGGCCGCGTGTTTCGTCGAAAGCGGAGCGCGACGCCAGGAGAAAACGCGCGACGACGCGCGACGGGCAACGGATGCTGGCCAAGCCGCGAGGGTCGCCATAGAGTCCCGCGCTCGGAGGATACGATGCTGAAAGAGACCCTCGCCGAGCTCAAGGACGCCATCGAGAAGGCGCACGACTCGCTCAAGCGCGAGCTCGCGAAGATCCGCACCGGCCGCGCGAACGCGGACATCCTCGACGGGATTCGCGTCGAGTACTACGGCACGCCCACGCCGCTGCGGCAGATGGCGTCGATCAGCGTGCCCGAGGCGCGCCTCATCACCGTGAAGGTCTTCGACCGATCGCAGATCAGCGCGGTCGAGCGGGCGATCCAGATGGCGCAGCTCGGTGTGAACCCGTCGAACGACGGCGAGCTGATCCGCATCCCGATGCCGCCGCTGACGGAGGAGCGCCGCAAGGAGCTCGTGAAGGTCGCGCGCGCGAAGGGTGAGGATTGTCGCGTCGTGATCCGCAAGGCGCGGCACGAGTGCAAGGACATGATCGACACCCTCGAGAAGGACGGCGAGATCGGCGGCGACGAAGCGGATCGCGGCAAGAAGGAGATGGAGGACATCACCAAGGCCGGGAACACGCGCGTCGACGAGATCGTGGCGGCGAAGGAGAAGGACATCCTCGAGGTGTGAGCCTCGGGGTGTGAGCCTCGGGGTGTGAGCCTCGGGGTGTGAGCCTCGGGGTGTGAGCCTGCGGCTCCATCCCGACTGACCATCCCGAGTGACCATCGTGACCGCTCGAGACGCGGGGACGTGAGCACGCGCGCACGTCCCCGCCCGCATCTCGGCCCACCACGAACAGCGCTCTTGCCTCGATGGCGCGGGTCCACCACTCTCCCGCGCCATGGATTTCCGCCTCACCGAGGAACAGCAGCTCATCCAAAAGAGCGCGCGCGATTTCGCGCAGAAGGAAGTCGCCGCGAAGGCGCGTGAGCTCGACAAGGAGGGCCGCTGGCCCACCGAGCTCGTGAAGCGCATGGGCGAGCTCGGCTTCCTCGGCATCGCCGTTCCCGACGAGCACGGGGGCGGGGGCGCCGACAACGTGAGCTACGCGCTCGCGATGATCGAGATCAGCAAGGCGTGCGCGTCCACCGGCGTGATCATGTCGGTGAACAACTCGCTCGTCTGCGACCCGCTCCTGAAGTTCGGCAGCGACGCGCAGAAGAAGGAGTTCCTCGCACCGCTCGCGTCGGGCCAGAAGCTCGGCTGCTTCGGGCTCACCGAGCCGGCCTCCGGCTCCGACGCGTCCAACATGGACACCGTCGCGGTGAAGGACGGCGACTCCTGGGTGATCAACGGCTCGAAGAACTGGATCACCAACGGCCCGCACGCCGACGTGATCCTCGTCTTCTGCTGCACGGATCGCAGCCAAGGCGCGCGTGGCACCACCGCGTTCATCGTCCCGAAGGGCACGCCGGGCTTCAACCCGCAGCCGCGCGACCACAAGCTCGGCATCCACGCCGCGCACTCCTGCACGATCTTCTTCGAGGACTGCCGCGTGCCCGACGCGCTGCGTCTCGGCGACGTCGGCATGGGCTTCAAGATCGCGATGCACACCCTCGACGGCGGCCGCATCGGGATCGCTTCGCAGGCGATCGGCATCGCGGAGGCTGCGTACGAGAAGGCCGTCGCGTACTCGAAGGAGCGCAAGGCCTTCGGCGAGCCGATCGCGAACAAACAAGCGATTCAATTCAAGATCGCGGACATGGCGATGAAGCTCGACGCCGCCAAGGCGCTGACGCTCCGCGCTGCGTGGCTCAAGGACCAGGCCGTGAAGGACAAGTCCGTGCGCCACACCCAGGAGTCCGCGATGGCGAAGCTCTACGCGAGCGAGATCGCGACCGAGGTCACGCACCAGGCGCTGCAGGTCTTCGGCGGCTACGGCTACTCGACCGAATACGACATGGAGCGCCACTACCGCGACGCGCGCATCACGGAGATCTACGAGGGCACCTCGGAGATCATGCGCGTGGTGATCGCGGCGAACGCGCTCAAGGGGTGAGGCGCGCGAGCCCTCGAGCTCGGCGGCGAACGAACCGCGAGCCTCGACGGCGGCGCGTGGAGCGAGGTCGGTGTGTGCCGGCGACCTCCGAGAGACGACGGATGTTCGAAGTGGTGGGTGGTGACGTGACGAAGCTGTACGTGAAGTGGGTGGGGATCGTGGGTGTGTGTGCGGGCGTGGCCTGCGGTGGCGGTGACGAGCCCGAGACCGAAGCGACGACGACCGACACACACGCGACGACGGGCGACGAGCGAGCGGTCGAGCGCAACGACGGAGTCGGCGTCGAAGGTCTGATGGGCACCATCAGCGCGATGGCGGTGCAGCGCGCGCTCGAGCCGAAGATCGGCCGGTTCTTCAGTTGTTTCTCGCAGCGCTCCCGCGACGTCGAGGTGCTCGGCGGGCGCATCGTGCTCGCGTTCCGCATCCGCACCGACGGCAGCGTGCTCTGGGTGTACCCGCGCGAGAGCAACATCGGCGATCGCGAGACCGAGCGCTGCATGCTCGAGGTGGCGGCGAACACCCAGTTCTCGCGTCCGCAGGGCGGCGAGGCGGAGTTCGCGTACCCGCTCGAGCTCGACACCGCGGAGGACGTGCGTCCGCCGACCTTCTGGGATTCGAGCCGCGTGACGTCGAACGTGGAGCGCGTGCGCGGCGAGATCGTCGACTGCGGCTCCGGGCCCTTTCACGTCACCGTCTACGTCGCGCCGGGCGGGCGCGTGATCGCGGCCGGGGCGTCGACGTCGGAGCAGACGCAGAGCGAGGCGCTCGACTGCGTGGCCGACGCGGTGCGCGGTTGGTCGATGCCCGATCCGGGCTCGTACCCCGCGAAGGTCTCGTTCGACCTCTGAGCGCGACGCTGCGGACGACTCCCTTCTTTCCCCGAACGACCCAAGACCTCGCCGATGCACCTCGAGCCGACCCCACAGCAGCTCCGTTTCCGCGACGCCGCGCGTGACTTCGCGACCGAGGTGCTCGCCCCGAACGCCGCCCGCTTCGAGCGCGACGAGCGGGTGCCGGACGAGATCTTCGTGGAGCTCGGGCGACGTGGGCTGATGGCGGTCGCGGTGCCGGAGGCGCTCGGCGGCAGCGGCGCGGGCACCGTCGCGTACAGCCTCGCGATGACGGAGATCGCGCGCGGCTGCGGCTCGACCGCAGTGACGATGGCGGTCACCAACATGGTCGGTGAGGTCATCGCGGCGTTCGGCGACGACGCGCAGAAGCTGCATTGGTGTCCGCGGCTCGCGGCCGGTGAGCTCGGCGGCTTCGCGCTCAGCGAGGCCGAGGCGGGCAGCGATCCGGGCGGCATGCGGACCACCGCGACGCTCGAGGGCGACGAGTGGGTGATCACGGGCACCAAGCAGTGGATCAGCCACGGCGATCTCTCGAGCGTGCTCGTGGTCTGGGCCCGCACGGACGGCCCGGGCGCGCGTGGGCTGAGCTGCTTCCTCGTGCCGAAGGGCGCGCCGGGGCTCGGCATCGCGAAGCACGAGGACAAGATGGGCTTGCGCGCGAGCCACACGGTGGCGCTCTCGCTCGACGGCGTCCGCGTGCCCGAGAGCGCGCTGCTCGGACCGCGGGGCGCGGGCTTCCGCATCGCGATGATGGCGCTCGACGGAGGACGCGTCGGCATCGCGTCGCAGGCGCTCGGAATCGCGACCGCGGCGTACGAGTCGGCGGTGGCGCACCTGCGCGCGCGGAAGGGCGGCGGCGATCAGGCGCTGCAGTTTCGTTTGGCGGACATGGCGACGCGCCTCGAAGCGGGCCGCGGGCTCGCGCTTCGTGCGGCGAGCGCGAAGGAGCGCGGCGACGTCTTTTCGCGCGAGGCCTCGATCGCGAAGGCGTTCTGCACCGAGAACGCATGGGCGGTCTGCAACGCGGCGGTCGAGGTGATCGGTGACGACGCGCTCTTGGAAGGTCACGTGGCCGAGCGCTGCGTGCGCGACGTGCGGGTCACGATGATCTACGAGGGCACGAGCGAAGTGCAGCGCGTCGTCATCAGCCGCCTCGAGCTTCGTTGAGCGGGCGCGGGGGCGCGTTCGTCCCGGCTCCTTCTCTGCGCGTCACGTGCAAGCCGATCGCGTTCACGTCGCCGACCACGACTACGTACACGACCACGTCGACGCCCACGCTCGCGGCTCGCTCGTCGTGGAACCGCTCAGGCGTCCAGCAGCGCGACGGCTTCGAGGGTCGGCGCGTCGTCGTGGCCGCGGTAGCCGTCTTCGGTGCGCATGCTGCCGAGCACGCCTCGCGCACGCACTCGCGCACCGTCTTGGAGCACACGCTCGGCGAGCCGCACGGGACCACGCGAAGGAGAGAGCGCGCGTTCGTCGAGCAGGCGCGTGAGCGCGGCGTCGGGACGCACGACCGGGTAGGGCGCGGGCGGCGGCGCGATCCGGATCTGCGCGCGGCGAGCGTCGACCCGCACGGCTCGCCCGTCGTCGGTTTCGAGGTGCAGCTCGCCCGCGCCCGCTTCGTCCACGGCCCCGCTCGACGTCTCGCCGACGAGCCGGTACGCGACGCACGGCGCGTGGGATAGCGGCGAGCTCACGGGCCGGAGCGCGCGCACGACGCCGACGAGCTCGACGTAGTGATCGAGCGTCGGCTCGCGCTCGTCGTGGATGCGCAACGCACGCGCGGGTCGACCACGACGTCCGAGCGCGACGTGGGAGACGACGGCGACGCTGCCGGCCACGAGCGGGACCATCACGACCTGACCGAAGAAGACCATCAGCATGCCGAGGAAGGCCGCCGCCACACCGTGCAGGTAGGTCAGCACGCCCGCGCCCACGAGCGAGAGCAGGGGCACGCCCCAGCGGAGGTAGGCCGCCACCACGTCGCCCACGACTCCTTCGGGGGGCGCGGTTCCCGGCTGGGCGGCGAGCTGTTGCGCGACCACCCGTCGCGTCGTGCGGTCGCGCAGATCGAGGGTCGGGGCGCCACACTCGGGGCAGGCTCGCTCGCGCACGCGGAGCGCACAGGTCGGGCAGGCGCGGGCTCGGTCGGGGACCATCGCGGGCGGAGGATAACCGGTGGCGCCGGGGCTCGCTTTCCCGCTCGGTCGAGACCGCCGACTGGTCGAGAACGGCGCCCGCGCCGTGCCCCGGTTTCGCACGCTGCCCTGCGGAGGTGCAATGCGGGAGCGAGGGGCGGGCCGGTAGCTGGTTCGTCGGACCCGTCGGGGCGCCTCGAGGTGATCCCGCTCCCGAGGGGCTGTAAGGCGCCCGACCCAGGAACGTTCGCTCTCGTGCGATGGATCTGGTCGCAACGGAACCGAATGAGGTATGAACACCGGCGGCGTTCGCGCGTCGAAGGGCGTTTCGATGCCGTCTATCTGCGGCATCGCCGAACCCATACCCCGTGTTCGGAGAGTGATAGGAGGGGTGCGCATGAGCTTTGTTCGACCCAGCAGCATCGTGGCAGCCGGGATGTTCTCGATCCTCGCGGTGGCATCCTCGGGATGCATCATCCGCACGACCGGTCAGCCCGCCCGCGCCACGGTGCGAGTGCAGACCCCGCCGCCGCCGAGCGCGACGGTGACCGTGCAGGCCAGCTCTCCTCAGGTCGCGACTGGCGTGACCGTGGTCGAGGCGAGCTGCGTGCAGGGTGCGCAGGAGGTCTGCAACGGCCTCGACGACAACTGCAACGGTGAGATCGACGAGGGCTGCGGCTACTCGTCGGGCAACATCCAGATCACCCTCGCCTGGAACACGGGCGCGGACCTGGACCTCTACGTGACCGACCCGCAGGGCGAGACGCTGAGCTACAGCGCGACGACCAACAGCTCGGGTGGCCACCTCGACCACGACGCGCGTGGCATGTGCAACCAGGGCCAGGCGAACAACACGATCGAGAACGTGTACTGGAACCAGCCGAACCCGCCGCCCGGCGTGTATTCGGTGCGCGTGCACTACTGGGCGGGCGCGAGCTGCAGCACCAGCGCGGGCACGACCAACATGACGCTCTCGATCGCGGTCGGCGGTCGGATCCTCGGCGCGTACTCGTACGCGATCAACCCGGATCAGCGCATCGAGATCGCGCAGTTCCAGATCTGAGCGCGCGACCTCGCGTGACGAAAAGGCCTCGCTTCGGCGGGGCTTTTTTCGTGCGCGCTCACGCGTGCGCCGACGGAATCGCGCGCGGTCGTGCGGCGTCGTGGACTTCGAGAGCCGCGTTCTCCGTGCCCGACCGTGCGAGCCGTGGGAAGACTGTGCCACCGTGACGGTGCGTGAGTCGAAGCCAAGTGCCCGCGAAGAGGCGTCGACGCCCAATCGCCCGATCGCTCGAGCCACCGACACCGACACGGTCTCCGACACCGACACGCTCTCCGCTACCAACACGGTCTCCGACACCGACACGGTCTCCGACACCGACACGCTCTCCGCTACCAACACGGTCTC
>CALJLK010000442.1 GCA_937982655.1 uncultured Sandaracinus sp. | reverse complement strand
GACGACGATTACGACGACGATTACGACGCGGACGGCGCGGACGACGAAGTCGACGCGGACGACGCGGACGACGCGGACGACGACGTTCGAGAGCGCAAGCTGCTCCCCCGCCTCGAGCCGCGCGCGTGGTGTCCGACCCCGCGCTCGCTCGCCGCATTTCGTCTCGCCCGCTACGCCGCCCCAATGGCTCCGTCGGCGGAGGTGCTGCGCCGCGCGAACGGACGAGCCTTCGCGCACGCGCTCGTGCCCGACGAGCTTCCGGGCGCCGCGAGCCTCGCCACGCGCGACGACGTGCTCGCGCACCTCGCGCGTCCGAGCCCGACCGGCGGTTGGCTGCTCAAGCGCGAGCTCGGCATGGCGGGACGTGGGCAGCGTCCGATCGAGCCGGGCCGTCTCGACGACGGAGATCGCGCGTTCATCGTGGCGTCGCTGCGACGTGGTCCTTTGCAGATCGAGCCGCGCGTCGAGCTCCTGCGCGAGCTGACGATCCACGCCTGGATCGTGGGCGAGCGCGTCGTCGTCACGAGCGTGCGCGAGCAGATCCTCGTCGAACGCGCGTGGGTCATGTCACGCGTGGTCCCCCTACCCGCCGAGCTCGAGCGCGCGGTGGTGGATGCGACGGAGCGCGCGGGTCGCGCGCTCGTGCAGCTTGGCTACTTCGGGCCGTTCGGCGTCGACGCCTACGAGTGGCGCACCCCGAGCGGAACCACGGCGCTCCGGACGATCGGCGAGATCAACGCGCGCTTCTGCATGGACTGGGACGCACGCGACGGTTGGGATCCACCGCGTTGAGGGTTCGCGCGATCACGCGCGCCAACGCACGCGCGTTCACGAACGCCGACGCACGCGCGATCACGAACGCCAACGCACGCGCGATCACGCGCGCGTCACGCCCACGCGTGCGCGCTCACGTGCGTGACAAGGCCAGCGCGCGCGCGAACGCCTCGGGATCGGCGACTCGCCGCGTCGTGCGCTCCGCTCCTGACGCGACCTCGACCGCTTCCACGTGTCCCGCCATCCCGTGGGCGGCGTAGCCCGAGATCGCGCGCGCGAAGAGCTCGTTCGCGGTCTCGGTCTCTCCGCGTCGACGTCGAAGGCCGGCTTCGATCACGTCGGCCATCGGATCGATCCAGGTCGCACGCTCGCGACGCAGCGCGACGATCGCGCGACGCAGCAGGCGCTCGTCGACAGTGGGACGCACGAGCTCCGCGCGCGCACGCAGCTCGACCAGGTGCGCCGCGACGAAAGGCATCCGAAAGAGGAACGCGCGTCGGATCGTGGGCACACGTTCGTCGAGCCGCGCGATCGCCCGCTCCGCGTCGCCTTCGTAGAGATCGATGCGCGCCTGGGCGAGCAGATCGAACGCGTGCTGCACCGTGATCGCGACGTCGGTCCACTGCGCGAAGCTCTGCTCGGCTTCGTCTCTGGCGCGACTCGGCTCACCGCGCGCGAGGGATCCGACGTTGAGCGGGCCGCTGCCGACGTTGACGAGCGCGAAGCGATCGCCGCGGGCTTCGCCGTCGCGTCGGAGCTGCGCGCGCGCCTCCTCCAGCGCCTCCCACTCGCCGAGCATCGCGAGGCTCGCGCAGCGGTAGATGCGTGCCGTCACGCGCTCGCGCACCGCGCCCGCGATCGCCGAGAAGCGCGCTTCGATCTCCGTCGCGCGCGCGAGGCTCTCGTCGTAGCGACCCGCGTGAAACGCGAGCAGACAGCGCGCGGCCTCCACCATCGCCGACGCGAAGGGATCGTGCGCGACGGCAGCGGCCCCTTCGATCAGACGCGTCGCGAGCGTGGCCGTGCGTCGACCGCCGTTGCACGAGTAGGCCGCGACGAAGGCGAGGCTGCGCGCGAACCGCTCGACGTCCGCGCGCTCCGCCATCCACACCGCGCGGAGCACGAAGCTCGCTCCGCGGAAGCTGTCGACGTTGGTGAGCGCGACGCCCACGGAGTGACACACGTCGAGGCGCAGGCGATCGAGCCCAGGATCTTCGCCGCGATGCCGAGGCAGACGCCATCGCATCCGGAGCTGGTGCCCCACGAGCCGCGCGACGCCGAGGCGGGGCGACGGCAACGCGAGGCCGACCGCGCGCAAGAGCTCTTCGAGCGCGACGTAGCCCTCGGCCATTCGCCCCGCGTGGAGCCACTGTTCCGCGCGCCGACGCGCGAGCTCGACCGTCTCGGGCACGCTCGGATCCACGAGACGTCCGTCGAGCGCGTGCTCGTACGCGAGCGCGGCCTCGGCGCTTCGGCCTGCTGCGGCCAACGCTCGTCCGCGCAGCTCGTGCAGCACGCGCGCTCGCTCGGGCGAGCAGGCCAGGGCCTCCTCCGCGAGCGCCGCCGCGTGCTCGAACGCGAGCGCGTCGTGCGCGCGATGGGCAGCGCGTTCGAAGAGCTCCCCCGCGCGCGCGGTTCGACCGGCGCCGAGCGCGTGACGTGCATGGCTCTCGGGCTCGTCGACCGCGAGCGCCTCCATCGCGTCGTCGAGCGCGGCGTGGAGCGAGGGGGCGAGCGCGTCGTCCGGTCGCGCCGCGCGAGCGAGCGCGCCGTGCAGGAGCTCGACGCGGATCTGATCGTCGGCGCGCGATCGGGCGAGACGCTCCGCGAGCAAGCCTCGGAGCGTGGTCGTGCCGTTCGGCACGTCCAGGCGCGCGGCGGCGTCGAGCAAGAGCGCGCGCGAGAGCGGGCGCCCGGCGATCGAGAGCAACGACGCGAGGCGCGCCTCGGCGACGGGGAGCCGAGCCACACGCGCGGCGAGCGCTTCTTCGAGGCTCGCGCCGACCGCTCCGCGCGCCATCGTCACCGCGAAGAGCGGGACCCCGCCCGTCGCGTGCGCGAGCCGCTCCGCCTCCGCCCGCGAGCCCGCGAGGGCCTCGAGCGCGTCGAGGTCGAGCGGGCCGACGTCGAGCACCGACGGACTCGCCCACCGATCGATCACGGACGTGTCGTCACCCGGGCGCGCGCTCGTCACCAGGAGCACGCGAACGCGCGGTCGAGCTGGGTCCGCGGGGTCCGCCACGGACGGATCGCGCAACGCGGCGTCGAGCAGGCGGCTCGCGTCACGATCGAGCCACTGCACGTCGTCGATCGCGATCACGGAGGCGCCCTCCCCCTGCGCGTGCAGGAGCAGGCGCCGGAGCGCGTCGGAGGCGAGCTCGAAGGCGCGCTGAGGATCGGCCGCGTGCCCACGTTCGAGGCCGCGCACACGATCGAGCGCGTCGCGCTCGGCCTCCGAGAGCTCGACGTCCAGACACGCGTCGACGAGCTGCTCGACGATCGCGTCGAGGCCCGCGAACGCGTACGCGTGGGTCTCGAGCGCGCGGCCGAAGAACGCGGCGTGCCGCTCGACGAAGCGCCGCAGGAGCGCGGACTTGCCGATGCCGGACGGACCGAGGAGCCGTACGTGCCGCGTGCCCTGCGCCTCCACGTCCGCGAGCGCGGCGTCGAGCGCGGCGAGCTCCGGTGAGCGCCCCGCGAAGGCCGGCTCGGGCGACGCGTGGGCGCCGAAGCCACGAAGGAGCGGCGTCGCGGTCTGCATGCGCACCGCGGGATCGCGCGCGAGGAGCGCGTCCGCGAGCGCGACCAGATCGGACGGGGCGTTCGGCGCGAGCTCTGCGAGCGACGGAGGATCGTGCGCGCGCTTCTTCGCGAGCACCTGAGCGCCTCGGCCCTCGAAGGGAGGTCGACCCGCGAGGCCACGGAACACCATCGCGCCGAGCGCGTACCAATCGACGGCGGGCTCGACGGGCGCGCGCGCGAGCTGCTCGGGGGCGACGGCGTGGAGGTGGCCGAGCGAGGCGTCCGAGAGGCCACGCGGGGACGCGAGCCCGAGGTCGAGGATCACCACGCGCCCCTCGGGCGTGACGCGGACGTTCTCTCCGCCGAGATCGCGGTGCACGAAGCCGAGCTCGTGGAGCGCCTCCAGACCCGAGACGAGCTGCGGCAACGCGTGGCGCCAGCGCTCGGGATCCGCGCCTGCCCATGCGTCGAGCGGCTCTCCCGGGATCCACTCCATCACGAGCCAGAGGCCCATCTCGTCGCCGTAGAGCTCGTGGACCGCGACGAGGTTCGTGTGCCGTCGATCGGCGAGCGCCTCGAGCTCGCGCTTGAGCGAGCGCAGGGTGCGCGGCTCCACGTGCCGCAGCCGCTTGATCGCGACCTCCTGCCCGAGCGCGCGATCGAACGTGCGCCAGACTTCGCCGAAGCTCCCATGTCCGACCTCGGACGCGCGCTCGAAGCGCGCAGGCAGTCTCGAAGACTCCTTCGGCGACTCGGGCTGGCTCGACTTTCGCTGGCTCGGCGACTCGGGCGGGCTCGACGACTCGGACAGGCGCGACGACTCGGACAGGCGCGACGAAGAGCGTCGCTCGCGATCGGCGGACACTATTCGGGCTCGCGACGCGCGCGCGCGCCGACGTCGTGGAGCTGGATTCGATGGAGCAGCGAGGTGCGCGGCACCCCGAGTCGGCGCGCGACGCGGCTCACCACTCCGTCCTCTTCGGCCAACGCGTCGTGGAGGATCGAGCGCTCCTCGTCCGCGAGCGCTTCGCGGGCGCGCTCGAGCGCGGCCCATCGCTCGACCACGTCGCGTGTCTCTTCGCGCACGAGCGGAGGCTCGGGGCGCACAGGACGCTCCGGGCGCGGACCGAGGTCCTCGCCGAAGTGCGCGAGCTCCAACACGTGCTCGGCTTCCTTCGGCGCGTGCTCGAGCGCGCGGGCGCGGGCGCGCATCACTGTCGCTTCGAGCTCGCGCACGTTCCCGACCCAGGCGTGCTCTCCCCACGTGAGCGCGCGGCGCACGCCGAGCGAGAGGTGCCACGCGCGTGCCGGATCGAAGCGCCGCAGGATCGCCTCCGCGAGCACCGGCAGGTCCGCGCGTCGCTCGCGCAGCGGCGGGACCTTCAAGACGTGCCCCGCGAGCCGGAAGTAGAGGTCGCGGCGAAACCGGCCGCTCTCCATCGCGGCTTCGAGATCGCCGTTGGTCGCCGCCAGGATGCGCAGCGTCGCGCGGCGCGGCTCGCGAGCGTCGTCGCCGAGCGGGCGGTAGGTACCGAACTGCGTGAGGTCGAGCAGGAGCTGCTGCGCGTGCGGCGGAAGGTCCAGCACCTCGTCGAGGATCAACGTGCCGCCGTTCGCGTGCTCGACGAGGCCGGTGCGCCGACGCGCCGCGCCCGAGAAGGCGCCGCGGACGTGGCCGAAGAGCTCGGAGGTGATCGTGTTGAGATCGTCGCTCGAGCCGAGCGTCGCGCGCACCACCGGTCCCGAACGGGCGCGCGCGATCGCCTGCGCGAGCAGGGTCTTGCCGGAGCCGGACTCGCCGAGGATCAGCACGTTGAGGTCCGAGCGCAGCGCGAGGCGAACCTGCGCCGCGAGCGGCTCGAGAGCGGGAGACGCGAGCAGCTCGCCGACCGGTGGCACTTCACGGGCGTGCTCGAGCTCTCGCTCGCGCGCCTCCACCCAGACCACGTCGCGCACGAGGGGCTCGAGCAGCGCTGCCGCGAGGTCCACGAAGCGCTCGTGGGCCTCCCCGAAGCTCTTGCCGATCTCGCGCACGTCGACGTAGAGCGCGCCGGTCGCCGGACCGACGCGCACTGGCGCCGCGATCGCGGCGAGGATGCCGAGCTCTCCGAGCGAGCCGGGCGCGTCGTCGTCCGCCGCATCCCAGAACACGCGCCGTTGTGTCGCGCACGCCTCGCGCACGAGCCGCCGACCGAGCTCTTCGCGCTCGCTCTCGTCGAGCGCGCCGAGAGGCCCACGCGCGCTACGCACGGTGCCGTCACCGAGCACGAGGAAGCCACGATCCGCGCCCAGCTCGCGGACCACCGCGTCGAGGCCAGCGTCGAGGTGCTCTCGCGGATCGGCGGCGTCTCGCACCGCCTCGAGCACTCGCGCGGTCGCGTTCCAGAGATCGGCGTCGGAAGGTTCGGGGATCCAGGCGAGGCTCATCGAAGACTTTCGACGCACTCGCGTCGATGCGCGCACGCTACCAGTCTCCATCCGGATTACCTACCGAGGATCACACGCCGTTCGTGCATTCGGGCGTTTCCGGACAACGCCTCCGTCGACGAGCGTCGCCTCGGCCACCAAACGCGATGCGAACCGCGTCACCGTCGGGATCGACCGACGGTGACGCGGCTCAGTCACGACGCCGCCGAGCCTCGGATCAACGGCGCCACACCAGGAGCGCTCCGTTCGCGCCCGCCACGAACGCCTCGTCGGCACCTCCGAACGCGCACTCGTGCAGGGGCGGGAGCGGGGACGCCGGGCTGCTCTCCGGCGTGACGTCGACGAAGGTCTCGCCACCGTCTTCGGAGAAGAGCACGATGCCTTCGCTCTCGCGGCTCAGCTCGCCGACCGCCATGACGTTCGCCCCGTCTCGACAGATCCCGCGAATCCACGTGGGGTCGTCCGGATAGAACGTCGACACGTCGGTCACCGTCGGTGCGCCCATTCCCTCCAGCGCGCGCGCGTAGATCATGCCGACGTCGCGGTTCTGGTCGACGCCGCCGACCACGAGGCCACTCGCGTCGACCGCGAGGCCCCACATCTCGCCCACGTACGCGCCGATCCCGTCGCCGGCGAGGTCGAAGACTCGGAAGCCGAAGCCAGGATCTCCGTCGGGAAGGAAGAGGTACGGCGGCTGGGAGATGGTGCTGCCGCAGCCGTAGAACTCGCCGTCGTGCTCGGCGAGATCGAGGATCTGCAGACCGCCGAACGAGTCGCCCCACTCGCCGACCGCTTCCCAGTCCGCGTCGTCGTTGGCGCGATAGACGACGTCGGTGCCGGTGAGAGACTCCGCGATCGCGCTCCCGTCCGCCGCGCGGCGAAAGCGACCGACCGTGAACGCCGTGCCCACGGTGCTTCCGGCATTGAAGGTCTCCTCGAGCTGCCAAGGAGTCGCGCTGGTGTCGACGCGGACCACGCGTCGCGACATCGTCCCGATCCCGGCCACGTAGAGGAATCCGTCGGCGCTCCGCGAGATGTCGTTCACGCGCCACGTCGAGAAGAACCCGGCCGGCATCGTGGTGGGTGCAGCCCACGTCTCGCCGTCGTCGGTGCTGACGTAGAAGCCTTGATCGCCTTCGGTCGTGGTGCCGCATCCGACGAAGAGCGTGCCGTCGTCGTCGCGCCACAGGGTGTCGGTGCGATTGCCGACGCAGGGATGCGCGTGGAGCGTCCAAGCGCTGCCGGTGCCCGCGTCGAGCTCGCCGCCGGCGTCTTCGTCATCGCCGCCTCCCGCGTCCTCCGAGACGCCTCCGTCCTCGTCGCCACCCGCGTCCTCGCTGGGAAGACCCGAGTCGAGCGGTGTGGTGTCGTCGTCGCCACACGCGAGCAGCGAGGCGATCGAGAGCAAACACGCGAGGCGTGTCATGAGGGATGTCGAGTGGTTCGATGTCGAGCGGTTCAAAGGATCCTCCTGTGGCCGCGCCGCATCGCAACTCGCGTGCCGCGCCGTCGAACCGCGATTCTTCGGAGCGAGCGCGACGTTCACCGCGTAGGCGCGCGAGCTCGTCGAAGTCTCGACGGCGCATCGTCGACGGCTCGTCGACGGTTCGACGACCTCGTGCGCATCGATTCTCGCTCGACGGAGGGCGACTCCCCCGGCCAGCAGCGGCGCGCCGTCGGGACGCGGTCGACGCGTCGCCGGCGCGCACGAGTTCCCGGGGCAGCGCGATCCACGCTTGAAACACGCGCCCCAACCGTGCGATCACGCTCGCTTGCTCCGCGCTCGGTCGCGGGTGGAGGTCGGCGCCGGGCGCGCGACGATCGAGGGGACGGATGTCTCGTTCTCCTCCGGAGCGGACGTGGTCGCGCGGAGCGGCTGCGGGGAGAGGGATCGATGACGCAGGTGGAGCTCCCGAAGACGCCGATCGAGGCGCGGAACCTCGTGGGTGGTGAGCTGGTCCGCGCGAGCGGCGCGACGCGCGAGATCGTCAGCCCCTACACGGGCGAGGTGATCGGCACCGTCGGTCTGTCGACCGCGGACGACGTCGCGCGCGCGGTGGCGGTCGCCAAGGACGCCGCGAAGCGCTGGCGCGCGGTGCCGATCAAGGAGCGCTCGCAGGCGCTCTTCCGCTACCGCGAGCTGCTGCTCGCGAACCTGCACGAGCTCGGCAACCTCGCCGCGATCGAGAGCGGCAAGACGGTCGACGAGGGCGCGGCCGGCGTGCTCAAGGGCGTCGAGGTGATCGAGTTCGCGCTGAGCTTGCAGAACCTCGACGACGGCGCGGTGCTCGAGGTCAGCCGTGGCGTGACGTGCGAGATCCGCCGCGAGCCGATGGGCGTCGTGCTCGGCATCACGCCGTTCAATTTCCCCGCCATGGTGCCGCTCTGGCTCTACCCGATCGCGATCGCGGTCGGAAACGCGTTCGTGCTCAAGCCCTCGGAGAAGGTCCCGCTCACGAGCCGCCGCGTGGCGGAGTTGATGACGGAGGCGGGTTTCCCGCCCGGTGTGTTCACGGTCGTCAACGGCGATCGCGAAGCCGTCGAGGCGCTGATCGATCACCCGGACGTCTCGGTCGTGACCTTCGTCGGCAGCACCGCGGTCGCGCGCGCCGTGTACCGCCGCGCCACCGGGCACGACAAACGCGCGCTCTGCCTCGGCGGCGCGAAGAACCACCTCGTCGTGGTGCCGGACGCGGATCCGGAGGTGACCATCGACGGCGTGCTGCGCTCCTTCACCGGCTGCGCGGGTCAGCGCTGCATGGCGGGCAGTCTGCTCGTGGCGGTGGGTGACGTGGAGCCCATCCTCGAAGGGATCGCGGAGCGCGCGGGTCGAATGATCCTCGGACGCGACATGGGCGCGATCATCGATCGGACGTCGCGCGACAAGCTGATCGCCGCGATCGGCCGTGCGGAGAAGGACGGCGTGCGCGTGCGGCTCGACGGTCGCTCGCCGGAGGTGCCGGACGCCTTCCGCGGCGGAAGCTGGCTCGGGCCCACGATCCTCGACGGAGCGAAGCCCGGCATGGAGTGCACGCAGCACGAGCTCTTCGGACCCGTGCTCACGATCCTCCGCGTGCCGACCCTCGAAGCCGCGCTCGCGCTCCAGAGCGAGACCCCGTACGGCAACGCGCAGAGCGTGTTCACGACCAGCGGCGCGGTCGCGCGCTTCGTCGCCGAGCGCTCGGAGGCCGGCATGATCGGCATCAACGTCGGCGTGCCCGTCCCGCGGGAGCCCTTCGCCTTCGGCGGCACCAAACAAAGCCGCTTCGGCCAAGGCGACATCACCGGCAAACCCGCGCTCGAGCTCTGGACTCAGACCAAAAAGATCACGAGCAAGTGGCAGCTCCAAACGGATTCGAGCTGGATGTCTTGAGTCCACTTCGAGCCCGAGACCAACCCGAAGATTCCCTTCCACGAGGGAGCGTTCCCTCCGGAGACGACCGAATGACCACGATGGATCCCGCGAAGAAGAAGCGCCTCAAGCACATCCGCCTCACCACGCACCCCGGCGCCGCCCCGCGCCCGCGCGCGATCCACTGGGGCGCCCAGACGCCCGCCGAGCGTGGCCCGGTCATCGGCACCACCAGCAACCCGCTGCACCGCAACGTCATCGGCACCCACAGCGGCTCCTACGGCGTCTACCGCGCGCTCGCGGTCGCGGCAGGCACCCTCGCGGCGGACCACAAGGCGGACCTCACGAACACCTCGCCGACCTTCCGCTTCGGTCCCCACGACGCGTGGAAGGATCCGAAGAAGATCGTCTCCATCGATCCCTGGGGCGCGGACGTGGCGGACGTGTTCGCGGAGGAGATCGCGGCCGGGATCGACATTCGACCCACGATCGCGGTGACCCAGGCGCACCTTCACATCCCGGAGCTGCTCACCGCGATCGAGCAAGGTCGCCTGAAGCCGGATGGCAAGATTCTCAAGGAGAACGGCACCTGCCTCGTGACGAAGGCCGCGGTGGAGCCGGTCTGGTACCTCCCCGGGATCGCCGAGAGATTCAAGACCACGGAGGCCGAGCTCCGGCGCGTGCTCTTCGAGCAGACGGGCGGCATGTACCCCGAGCTCGTCACCCGCGGGGATCTCGAGGTCTTCCTACCCCCGATCGGTGGGCACACCATCTACCTCTTCGGTCCCCCTGAGCGCCTCGGCGACACCCAGTACCCGCTCACCTGCCGCGTGCACGACGAGTGCAACGGCTCGGACGTCTTCGGCTCCGACATCTGCACCTGCCGCCCCTACCTCACGCACGCCATCGAGGAGTGCATCAAGGGCGCGCAGGGCGGCGGCAGCGGCCTCATCGTCTACAACCGCAAGGAAGGCCGCGCGCTCGGCGAGGTCACGAAGTTCCTCGTCTACAACGCGCGCAAGCGGCAGGTCGGCGGCGACAGCGCGGCGGCCTACTTCCTCCGCACCGAGTGCGTCGCCGGCGTGCAGGACGCGCGCTTCCAGGAGCTGATGCCGGACTGCCTCCACTGGCTCGGCGTGCGCCGCATCGATCGCTTCGTGTCGATGAGCAACATGAAGCACGACAACGTGACCGCCGGCGGCATCACCATCGGCGAGCGCGTGCAGATCCCCGACGAGCTCGTGCCCGACGACGCGAAGGTCGAGATCGAAGCCAAGATGGCCGCGGGCTACTTCACGGTGGGCGACGTGCCCGACGAGGAGAAGCTCAAGGCGGTGAAGGGCCGCGATCTGGAGGACGCGTGAGCGCGGCGGAGCTGCTCAACCCGGAGGCGATCCGCGAGCGCTGCGGTCGCATCTTCGAGGCGGGTCGCGCGGGGAAGCTCGAGCACTTCGCGATCGACGACGCCGCCATCGAAGGCGTCGCCGATCGGGTCGCGGCGACCACGAAGCAGCGTTACCCGGATCTGGCGATCCCCTACCACGGTCGGCTCGGACATTTGCGGGTCGGCGGAGTGGATCGCCCGTCGCGCGCGATCGATTCTTCTCTTCCGTCGGACGAGCGCGGACGACGGCTCTTCGAGCTCGTGATCACGAGCGTGCTCCTCGACGCGGGCGCCGGCATGGCATGGCGCTTCGTGGAGGACGGGGTGACCTACGCGCGCTCGGAGGGCCTCGCGGTCGCGAGCGCGCATCTCTTCGCGAAGGGCGCGTTTTCGTCGAAGGGAGACGCGACGGTCGACGCCGCGGGCCTCGAAACGCTCGCGACGCAGACGATCGCGGACGGCTTCCAGGTCACGGCGGAGAACCCGCTCGTCGGCGTGGAGGGTCGCGCGGAGCTGCTGCGGAGCCTCGGCCGCGCGGTGCGGGCGCGTCCCGACGTCTTCGGCGCCGAAGGTCGCCTCGGAGGGCTCTTCGACTTCTTACGCGCGAAGGCCGACGCGAACGCGCTCCCGGCACGCTCGATCCTGATCGCGTTGCTCGACGCGCTCGGCACCATCTGGCCGAGCCGCATCACGCTGGGCGGCGTCCCCCTCGGCGACGTGTGGAAGCACCCGGCCGCGGGTGGTGAGGGCGATACGCAGGGGCTCGTGCCCTTCCACAAGCTCAGCCAGTGGCTGAGCTACTCGCTCCTCGAGCCGCTCGAAGGCGCGGGCGTGACGGTGACCGACCTCGATCGGCTCACCGGCCTCGCGGAGTACCGCAACGGCGGGCTCTTCGTGGACGCGGGTGTGCTCGTGCCCAAGCACGACGCGGTGCTCCGTGACGCGCACGGGCCGAGCTCGCCGGTGATCGTGGAGTGGCGCGCGTTGACGGTGGTGCTCCTCGATCGGGTCGCGCCGCTGGTGCGCGCACGCCTCGGCGCGGATCTCCCTCTCGCGAAGATCCTCGAGGGCGGGACCTGGCACGCGGGCCGCGAGATCGCGCGGGAGCTCCGATCGGACGGCGGACCGCCGATCCGTCTCGACAGCGACGGCACGGTGTTCTGAGCGTCGGCCGTCCGGCGGTTGCGGCGCCGGTCGGTCCGCGCGAGAACCGAAGCCCGGTCGCCCAAAATCCAAACTCAACGAAGAATCATCGACCGATCCGAAGGCGGATCCAGAACTGGGAACGAGAGATCACAATGGGTGAGGTTCACGTCATCGCGCACCCGCTGGTGCAGCACAAGCTCACGCTGATGCGCCGCAAGGAGACTCCGACGAGCGGCTTCCGCCAGCTGCTCGAAGAGATCGGCATGTTGATGGGCTACGAGGTCACGCGGGACATGCCGCTGTCGACCGAGACCATCGAGACGCCGATGGAGTCGATGGAGGCGCCGGTCCTCGAAGGCAAGAAGGTCGTCCTCGTGTCGATCCTCCGCGCCGGCGACGGGATCCTCACCGGGATCCTCAAGCTCCTCCCGAGCGCGCGCATCGGCCACATCGGCCTCTACCGCGACCCGAAGACGCTCGTGGCGGTCGAGTACTACTTCAAGATTCCGGAAGAGATCGAGGACCGCGACGTGATCGTCTGCGACCCGATGCTCGCCACCGGCAACAGCGCGATCGCGGCGGTCGAGCGCATCGCCGAGCTCAAGCCGAAGTCGCTGAAGTTCGTCTGTCTACTCGCCGCGCCGGAGGGCATCGCTGCCTTCCACGAGCATCATCCGAACGTTCCGATCTACACCGCGGCCGTGGATCGTCAGCTCAACGAGAAGGGCTACATCCTTCCCGGGCTCGGCGACGCGGGCGACCGTCTGTTCGGCACGAAGTGACGCGACGCCACGAGGACGCGCTCAGCAGAGCATGCGGCCGGGGCGTGAGTCGTCAGCGTGCGAACGCCGAGCGGAGCGCGTCGATCTCCTCGCGGAACCGCGGCCAGAGCGCGGCGAGCCCGGCCGCGGAGAGGTTCACGTAGGTGTTGGCCTCGTGGTTCACGAGACCGTCGAGCCGATCGGGGTCGGGCGTCTCGGGGTCGAGGCGGAACGCATACTCGATCGCGTCGGCGAGCCGCAGGTACGCGGCGATCTGCACTTCGAGCGGGTCGAACGAGTAGACGTGACCGGGCTGGTGATGAAACGCGACGAGGCGGACGAGGCTGTCGTCGAGCCCCCACTCCCGCAACACGCTCGCTCCGACGGCCGCGTGGTCGTACCCGAGCGTGAGGCGCTCGCGGATGTGGCACTCGTCCGGACGCTGGAGCATCTCGGGCGAGTAGTCGAACTCTCCCACCGCGACGAGCATCAGTTTGCCGACGTCGTGGAGAAGCGCGGCGAGGAACGCCCGGCCGACTCCGCGGAATCGACGTTCGGTGCCGACCACGCGCGCGATCGCGGCGACCGAAGCGCAGTGCGAGCGGACGACCTCACCGACGCCGCTCGTGTCGGAGAACACGCCCATCGCGGCGACGCCGGCGACGAGCTCCCCGACGGCGCGGTTGCCGAGTTGGACGAGCGCTTGTTCGAGCGAGACGTAGGGACGTCCGGGGTTGTAGGCGGGGGAGCTCGCGACCCGAAGCACTCGCGTCGCGAGGACGGGATCCTTCTCGAGCGTCTCGTGGAGCGTCCCTGCGTCCACGTCCTGCTTCGCCAGGAGCGACAGCACGTGTTGGGCGACCGCCGGGAACGGCTTGAGCCCACTCGCGCGCGTCACGCTCGCCGCGAGGCTCTCCGCCGCGCGCGCCGCCACCTCTTCGGGGGCCCCTTCACCGAACCACAAACACTCGCGCAACGAAGCTTCGGACAGAGGTCGTGTCATGCACCAGGCATCGGACGAAGCGTCGATGGACTCGAGCGAGATTCGACGTTCGAGCGATCGACTCGGAGACGGCTCGACTAGGAGACGGCTCGACTAGGAGACGGCTCGACTCCGAGACGGCTCGACTCGAAGACGGCTCAAGCTCGGCGTCGATCGTCCGATGCACGTCACGATGGAGCTCCTCCTCGCGCGGCAACCAATCTTCGATCGCTCCGGCGAGCTCCACGCATACGAGCTGTTGTACCGATCCGCGACCCCCGATTCGCCGGGCGTCTCGGGCTCGACCGCGACCGCGCGTGTCCTCGTCGCGTCCGTGATGGAAATCGGTCTTCCGGCGCTCACGGCCGGTCGGCGCGCGTTCATCAACGTCGGCCAGCCGCTCCTCGAGTCCGGACTGCTCGAAGCGTTGCCCGCGTCCGAAGTGACGCTCGAGGTATTGGAGGATGTCCCGGCGACACCATCCGTGATCACGACGCTCCAACGACTTCGAGAGGCAGGCTTTCAAATCGCGCTCGACGATCTCGTCGACGACCCTCCCGAGCGTCGGGCGCTCCTCGCCTTGGGCGACGTCTGGAAGGTGGACGTCCTGCACGGGATCACCCCCGCGATCCGCGGGCTGCTCGAACGCCGCGCGGAGATGGGCCACCGGCCCGTGCTGCTCGCCGAGAAGGTCGAGTCCGAGCTCGTGTTCGCGGAAGCGCGCGAGCTGGGGTTCGAGCTCTTCCAAGGCTACTTTCACGGGCGTCCGGAGACGCGACGATCGAGCGCGCTTCCGCTGGCGGCGAGCTCCGTCCTCCGACTCGTGAGGCGCCTGTACACACCCGACGCGACGGTCGCGTCGATCGAAGCCGTGCTCGCTTCGGACGCCGCGCTGGTCGTCCGACTGCTGCGGCTCGTGAGCTCACCGGCGTTCGGTCTGCGTCGCCCCGTCACCTCCGTGCAGCAGGCCCTCGTGCTCCTCGGAGTCGATCAGATCCGACGTTGGGCCACCGTCCTCGCGATCGCGCAGCTCGATCTGGCGCGTGCGCCCGAGGCACTTCGTCGCTCGCTCGTGCGGGCGAAGCTCTGCATGGCGTGCGGAGACCCCGCGCGAGCGGACGAGCTCTACCTCCTCGGACTCTTCAGCCTCCTCGACACGCTCACGGGTCGACCGATGTCGGAGTGGGCGGAAGACCTGCCGCTGTGTCCCGACGCACGACAGTCCCTCGTCGAGGGGACGGGCCCGCTCGGACTTCCGCTGCGGACCGCGATCGCGGTCGAGGCGGGAGATTGGGAGGCGTTGCGCTCGATGGATCCGGCCATCGTTCAACAGGTGTGCGACGTGGTCCCGATCGCCTGGGAGGAAGCGAACCTCGTGCTGCGGTGACGTCGCGTACGAGGTCGTCACTCCCGGCTGGAACGCAGCCCCGCGAGGAACCCCGAAGCGGACGCCGACCTTCGCCGACGTCCGCCTCGCTCCTCAGCGGACGAACACGTAGCCGAAGCCGCGTGTGTTTCGATCCCCGGCATCGGCGCTGCAGAACGCGGCGTTGCCCACGCTGATCGAGGTGTCCTGACCGCAGGCGTCACCCGCGGTGCCGATGCCGATGCGCGAGTCCGGGCTCGAGCAGTCGTTCTCTTGATTGGCGATGATGCCGATGCGGGCGCGCGGCCAACCCGCAGCGGGAACGTCCGCTTGCACGTTGAACCCTTCGCGATTGCAGTTCAGCTGGAGCGACGGGCTCGCCATCAACCCGCGCCACGCCGCACGACCGATCGACGTGGTGACCCGAGCACCCGGCGCGATCACGCTCGAGAGGCTGGAGCCCGCGTGCGGAACCGTCACGTAGCGCACGGTGCCCGGGATCGGATCCTCCATGCCGACGCGCACGCGCGTGAACGGCACGGAGAAGTAGCTCTCGAGCAGAGCCTCGTTTCGGTCGAAGGCCGCGTTGGCCGGGTTGAAGGTCGTCGAACCCGTCCAGCGCGCGTTGTCGTACGAGAAGTTGGTCAGCCGCCCATCCGCCTTGAGCACGAGCGTCCAACCACCACCGTCCGTCGTCATGTCGCAGTACGCCTGGTACGTCCCGGTGCGGCCCTGCAACGTGTAGACGCCGCTCGTCGCCGCCGGGTCCCGCGCGAGTACCTGCGCACAGCTCGTCGGGGGAACGAACGTGCACGTGAACCCGTCACCGACGTACCCGGCAACACACGTACACGTGCGGCTTCCGTCGGTGTTCGAGCACGTCGCATTCACGTCGCACCCCCCGTTGTCGGTCAGACACTCGTCCACGTCGTCGCACGAGCGACCATCGGCGTTGAGCGTGTACCCGCTCCCACACGAGCACGCGAAGCCGCCCACGGAGTTGGTGCAGGTCTGCGCGCACCCGCCGTTGCCCGTCGCGCACTCGTCGATGTCCATGCACGTCGGCCCCGCGCCCACGTTGTTCGTACACGTGAAGAACGTCGCGCTCCCGCAGCCGCCGTTGTCCGTCGCGCACTCGTCGATGTCTGCGCACGTCGGCGCCGCGCCCACGTTGTTGCTGCACGTGAAGAACGTCGCGCTTCCGCAGCCGCCGTTGTCCGTCGCGCACTCGTCGACGTCGTCGCAGCTCACGCCGTCCGCGTTCAGGACGTATCCGCTCCCACACGAGCACGCGAAGCCGCCCTCGGAGTTGTTGCAGGTCTGCGCGCATCCGCCGTTGGCCGTCGCGCATTCGTCGACGTCGTCGCAGCTCACGCCGTCCGCGTTCAGGACGTACCCGCTCGCGCACGAGCACGTGAACGAGCCCTCGGAGTCCGTACACGTCTGCTCGCAGCCGCCGTTGCCGGTGTCGCACTCGTCGACGTTCGTGCAGCCGGTCTCGCCATCGCCCGAGTAGCCGCTCGGACAGTCGCCACACGTGCGCGAACCGTCGGTGTTCGTGCATGCCACGAGCGGATCACAGTTGCCGTTGTCCGTCTCACACTCGTCGATGTCGGAGCATCCACCCGCGCCGTCGTCGACGTAACCCATCGGACAGTCGCCGCAGGTGAATCCCGGCTCCGAGTTCGTGCACACCACGAGCTCCGAGCAAGGCCCCGGCTCTGCCGCACATTCGTCGACGTCGACACACGAGGTCCCGTCGTCGAGCTCGTCGTCGTAGCCGAGCGGACACATCCCGCACTCGCGTCCTCCGTCCGTGTTCGTGCACGTCACGAGCTCGTCGCAGCCGCCGTTGTCAGTCGCACATTCGTCGACGTCGTCGCACGCACGCCCATCGGCGCCGAGCACGTAGCCCTCGTCGCACGAACACTCGAAGTCCCCGTCGCCGTTGGTGCACGTCTGGGCACAGCCACCGTTTTCGGTCGCGCACTCGTCGATGTCGCTGCAGCCACCCTCTCCGTCGTCCACGAAGCCTTCGGGGCAGTCACCGCACGTGAAGCCGCCCGGGGTGTTCGCGCACTCCACGAGCTCGCTGCACGGCGAGGGCTCCGCGGCGCACTCGTCGACGTCCACACATCCGTCGGCGCCCGTGCCGGTGTAGCCGCTCGGGCACGCGCCACAGGTGACTGCGCCACCCGTCGACGTGCACGTGGTCAGCGGGTCGCAGCCGCCGTTGTCGACGTCGCAGCGATCGACCGTCGACCCGTCGGTCCGCATCGATCCGTCGGTGCCGCCGTCGCTGCCGGCGTCGTCACCACCGCCACCGCCACCACCGCATGCGCCCAGGAGCGTCGCTCCCCAGAGCGCCAACCATCTCCACCCGCGCCGTCGTTCGAGCATCGCAGCCTCCCCAAGTTCGGAGGGACATTCTCTATTTGACGGAACAATTCATCAACACGGAAATCAGAATTCGACGCGGCGGACGACATCATCAAAACATTTCGAACGCTTAGAACATCGGAACGTCATCGACCCCGGAACGTCGCCTCGCGTCGCTCCACGAACGAACGCAGACCCTCCGCCGCGTCCTCGGACCGCATGAGGACGCGCGCGTGCTCGAGAAGCGCATCGGCGGCCTCGCGCGGACCTTCTTCGATCGTCTGCCGACTCGACGCGAGCGTGGCGCGCACTCCGAGCGGAGCACGCTTCCCGATCGTCTCCGCGATCTCCATCGCGACGTCGAGCTGGTTCGTGGGCGGAGTCACCTCCTGCACGAGCCCGATGCGGTGCGCCTCGCGCGCGTCGAACACGTCGCCCGTGAGCAGCCAGCGCATCGCGTTGCCCCAACCCGCGATCTGCGGGAGGCGGATCGTCGCGCCGCCGAAGGGGAAGATGCCGCGGTTGATCTCGATCTGACCGAAGCGAGCGTCGTCGGAGGCCACGCGGACGTCGCACGCGAGCGCCAGCTCGATGCCGATGGTGAGGCACCAGCCCTGGATCGCCATCACCACCGGCTTCTGCCGCACGCGCCCGCGCAGTCCGAGCGGATCGACGCTGCCTTCGGGGAAGAGCGCGGCTCCCTGCGCGACCGCGGGCCCGACCTCCGCGAGATCGAGGCCCGCCGTGAAGTGTTCGCCGTGCGCGAAGAGGAGCAGACAACGCGCCTCCGGCTCGTCTTCGTACTGCGTGTACGCCTCCGCGAGCTCGCGGAGCATCGTGAGGTCGAAGGCGTTGCGTTTGTCGGCGCGGTTCAAGCCGACGAGGAAAACGTGTCCTTGGCGATCGAGGGTCAGGCGCTGCATGACGACGTTGTCGCACGCGGCGAGCGCCTCCCGCGAGCCTGCTATCGTGCGCGACCATGACGATCGAGACGATCGACAAACGTGCGGTGATCGCGGCGGCCATCGTGCAGCTCGAGGAGGAGCTTCGTTTCCTCGTCGCGCAGGCGGAGGCAACGCGCGAGGCGGCGACGCACGAAGAGGCGAAGCCCGAGAACGACAAGGACACCCGCGGGCTCGAGCAGTCGTACCTCGCGCGTGGCCAAGCGCAGCGCGTGGAGGAGACGGGCGAGGCGATCACGCGTCTTCGATTCATGGAGCTGCCGCGCTTCGGGCCGGACGATCCGATCGGAGCGGGCGCGCTGATCGAGGTCGAGATCGACGACGACGCCGCGCAGCTCTGGATGATGGTCCCGGTGGCCGGTGGCCGGATGGTGGAGTCGAACGGAGTGGAGATCCGGCTCATCACGCCCGCGTCGCCGGTGGGTCGCGCGCTCGTCGGCAAGCTCGAAGGCGACGAGGCCGAAGTGCAGGTCGCGAAGAAGAAACGCACCTACGCGATCCTCGCGGTGCGCTGAGGGCCGCGCCGCACGATTCCTCCGCCGCGCGCCAGAGCGCGGCGCGATTCCTCGCGGGCCGCCCAGATCACCAGCGATCTTCGAGGAAACGCGGCGAGTCGTCGCGAGAGACGTCGGCGAGCGCACGCCGAGCCCGAAGTCGTCGAACGGAGCGTTGCGTCGCTGCTCGAAACGACGCGGTGGCCTGGCTCGAACTTCCTATCGGCTGTACTACCATGCGGACGCTCATGGCGCACGCCGCCACGCCTCGCGCCGTCGCCGCGCTCCCGCTCGAGGCTGCCGATCCGCTCGTCGGTCGGGTGCTGGAAGGGCGCTATCGCGTCGACGCGCTGCTCGGCGAAGGCGGCATCGGGCGCGTCTACCGCGCGACGCACCTCAAGCTCGATCGTCCGGTCGCGCTGAAGGTGCTGCACGAGGGCTTCCGCACGTCCGTCGACGTGCGCCAACGCTTCGAGCGCGAAGCCAAGACCCTCTCCGCGCTGCGGCACCCGAACATCGTCACGATCACCGACTACGGGGTCGAGGACGACCTGCCCTTCCTCGTGATGGAGCTCGTCGAGGGCCAAGACCTCGATCGGCTGCTGGAGGTGCACGCGGGGCCGCTACCGACCGCGCGCGTGATCGGGTTGATGATCCAGGTGCTGCGCAGCCTCGCGCAGGCGCACGGGATGGGGATCATCCACCGCGATCTCAAACCCGGAAACGCGCTGCTGCAAGTGCTGCCCGACGGCAGCGATCACGTGGAGGTGCTCGACTTCGGGCTCGCGAAGTTCGTGGACGACGCGCCCGCCGCGGTGAGCAGCCCGAAGCTCACGCGCGCCGGCACGGTGGTCGGCACGCCCGCGTACATGGCGCCGGAGCAAGCCTCGGGCGGCACGTGCGACGCGCGCACCGACGTCTACGCCGCGGGCGTGATGCTCTTCGAGCTGCTGACGGGCGAGCTGCCCTTCCCGATGCAGGATCCCGCCGCGATGCTGCGCGCGCATCTCGTGCAGACGCCGCCGAAGCTCCGCAGCCTGCGCGCGGACGCCTCGCCCGCGCTCGAGGCGATCGTCGACAAGGCGCTCGCGAAAGACCCGAACGAACGCTTCGCGGACGGCGCCGCGATGCTGGCCGCGCTGGAGTCGGTCGACGCGCGCCCGTCGGGAGAGCGCCTCCTCGACGCGAGTGATGCGCTCCGCGAGACGTTCCACTCGCTGAGCGCGCAGGTGCCGGTGAAGATCCGCGAGGTCTCCGCGCGCCTGGAGCTGGAGGCTCGGCTCGAGCGGCTGCGAACCAAGCTGCCGGCGCCGCTGCGCGAGCTGCCGCCGTCGGCGCTGCTCGGCGGGATGGTCGCGATCGCGCTCGTGCTCGTGATCGGGCTCGGCGTACTGATCTTCGGAGGCGACGACGCGCCGCCGGCGCAACCGCAGGCGGTCGCGCAGCTCCTGCCCGCGGTCGCGCCAGGAACGCCACTGGAAGCGCTGCACCAACCCGAGGGCCTGCCGGACGCGCGCGACCCGTGGACCGCCGACGACGTCCCGGCGGATCTCGTGCCGATCAAGCGCATGCTCGACAACGGTCGACGCCTCCGACGTCCGTACATCGGCTCGATCCGCTCCGTGGGCGCACAGAACCCGAACGACTGTCGCCCGCCGCTCTTGCTCGGCCGCGCGTACGTCGCGCAGCGGTGGCTCTCGGGCGCGTTGCCGGAGTACCTCGAAGGCTACGCGAAGGATCCGAGCTGCCGCGGCGACCCCGCGATGCTGCGCGACTTCCTCGAGATGGCCGCGAGCGAGACGCTTCACGAAGAAGCGTCGCAGCACATCGTGCGCATCTGGGGCGACGAGGCGCTGGAGGCCACGCGAGCCGCCGCGGAGGCTGCGCGACGTCCGGTGGAGCGCGAGCGCCTGGAAGCGGTCGTACGCGCGCTCGAAGCGCAGTGACCGGCGGCGCGCTCGCGACCGCGCTCACGCGCGTGGAAACACGCCGCGTGCGTCCGCCGCTCGACACGTCGCGTGACGGCCCGCTCGCCGCGCTTCACGTGTCGTTCGCGCGGCCCTTCGATCCGTGCTGCTTCGCGCGATCCACGATCACGCGCCAGCGGTCGAGGTAGTTGATCACCAGCGCGTTCACGAGCAGCACGCCGTTGGCGGCGCTCATGCACGCGTTCGCGTGGTCGGGGTTGCCCGCGGCGACGAAGAACGCGGCCACGAAGCCGATCGCAGTGGGCACGAGCCAGAAATCGACCGCCACCACCGCACACGCGGCGAGCGTCGCGTGAAAGAAGAGGAGCCCCACCGCGAGCTGGGGTGGCGGGAGCTCGAGGAACGCGCCGAACCCGATCGCGAAGACGAGCTGCATCACGAGGAGCGCGAAGAGCATGCCGACGATCGCGCGGTTCAAGCGCGTGCCGAGCATCGAGTCGCGCGCCCAGAGCGTGAGCCCCGAGACGACCACGAGGAAGAACGACGCGACGAGCGCCACGTTGGTCGCGCTCGTGAGCTCGCGGCGACCGATCAGCGAAGGTGTGAGCGGGAAGATCACCCAGAGCGTCCCGAGCACCGCCGTAAAGAACGCGCGCGTGCGTCGACCCTTCTCGCGATCCTCGTCGCGCTCGCGCGCCGCCGCCCGATCCTTGGCCGCGCGCTCGTCCTTCTGCGCGCGCGCGAGCTTCTCTTGCAGCGCCTTCGGCACCTCGCGCGCACCGCCCAGTAGGCGCGCGCAACCCGCGAGATCGCCCACATCGAGCAGATGCGTCGCGCGCGACAGCACGAGCGCGTCGAGCCCTTCGCGCGCTTCGTCGCCTCCGGGCCAGGCCTCGATCGCCGCTCGGTACGCGAAGCGCGCCTCCGCGAAGATCGTCTCCGCCGCTTCGTCCGCGCCGTCGCGCTGCACGATCTCGAGCCGCGACCGCAGCGCGTCCGCCTTCGCCGCGAGCCGACGTGCGTCCGCGTGCCGCAAGAAGCCTTCGATCGCGAGCCGGAGCTGGTCGACGTTCTCGAAGCGACCTTCCGGATCGGAGTCCATCGCGCGCCGCACGATGCGCGCGAGCTCCTCCGGCGCGTCGTCCGGTAAATCGGGCGGCGCGAAGAGCGCGGCCAAGATCGCGCGAAGCGAATCGCCCGAGTGCGGCGGGCGACCGGTGAGCAGCTCGAAGAGCATGCCGCCGAGCAAATAGATGTCCGTGCGCGGCGTGATGCGCGGATCCTCGCCGCCGAGCTGCTCGGGCGCCATGTACGCCGGCGTGCCCGCCACCGAGGTCGCGTGTGCGGCCAGGGGCAGCCGGCCGGAGCCGTCATCCGCGAGCGCGACCGCGATGCCCCAGTCGAGCACGTAGACCTCGCCGAAGGAGCCGACCATCACGTTGTCGGGCTTCAGGTCGCGGTGCACGACGCCGCGGGCGTGGGCGTACGCGAGCGCGCGACACACCTGCAGCAGCACGCGCAGGTGCCACTCGAGCACGTCGTCCGCGGCGAAACGATCGCGCACGCGCTCGGGCGCGAGGAGCAGCTCGGACCAGACCTCGCCTTCGATCTTCTTCATCACGAGGAAGGGCACGCCGTCCTCGTCGACGCCGAGGTCGTGTACCGGCACCACGTTCGGGTGCTCGAGCGCGCCAGTGATCCACGCCTCTTGGAGCAGCTTCCGGATCGAGAGCTCGTGGTGCTCCTTGAGCGTCTTCACCGCGACCTCGCGGTGGAGCACGCGCTGCTCCGCGAGCCGCACGAGGCCCATGCCGCCTTCGCCGAGCGTGCGACCGAGGCGAAGGCGTTCGCCCGTCTTCAGCGGCTCGATCAGACCGGGTCGCAGCGAGACCGGCGGCGTGATCGTGAGCTGCGCCAGGGTCGCGAGGTCGCCGCTCGCGTCGAAGCCCGCCGCAGCGAGGGTGGCGAGCGCCGCATCGATCGTCGCGTCGAGCTCGGAGGTCATGCGGTCAGAGCGCGTTCACGCGTCGACGATCAGGCGCTCGGCGGCACGGACGCGCGACGCGTCGGCACGCTGCGGAAATGACGCCCGTCCTCGCCGCTGTGGAAGCCGCGCTTCTCGAGCCACGCGACGATGCGCGTCTTCTCCGGATGTGTGGGTCGCACGACGTTCGTGACGTACTGCATGCCGTGCTCGAAGGCTTCCCGTTCGAGCTGCTCCATCACGAAGCTGCCGACTCCGCGTCCGCGCGCGTCGCGCGACACCGCGAGCAACACCTCCGCGTCGCCCCAGACGACGTCCATCCAGCCGTAGCCGACGACCTTGCCGTCCTCTTCGCAGCGCCACCACCGGCCGGGAACGACGTCGCCCTCACGACGCTCGGCGTAGCGCGAGTCGAAGACGCCGGGCGCCTCCGACCCGACGATGCGCTTCTTGTCGGCGTCCCAATGTGCCGGCTGCCCCTCGCTGATCCAACGCCAGTTGCCCATGGTGCACCACCCCCGCGCGTACCCAAACGGCGCGTGAGGTGATCGTCCCCCGCGCACGCGTCGCGGTCAAACACGACCGCGAAGTCCTTGGCTCGCTGCGCTCGCTCGACCTCTCGCTCGAGACGCGAGGCGGCCGCGGGAGGTCCTGAGATGGGCTCTGGTAGTCTGTGCCGATGATCGCGGCCGCGCGCGCGTCCGAAGCACGCTCTCTCGAGCTCCCCGTCGAACCAACGGCCACGCGACGGAGCGTGACCTCCCCACGGCCCCGCGGAGCGGAACGATGCAGGCCTTGATCGTCGTCCTGCTCGCGTTCGTCGGATGCACGCTCTTCGTCGTCGGGATTGGATACTTCGCGACGGAAGTCGTGCGACGACGCGAGGCGGGCCGCGAGATGCTCTGGCGCGAGTTCGCGGAGGCGCGCGGTGGGTTCTTCGTACCCGCCACCGGGAGCTGGCTGTTTCGCCGGCCTGCCTCGATCGTCGTGCCGCACGCGCACGCCTCGGTGACGATCGACATCCACGTCGTCAGTCACGGAAAGACGTCCACCACGTACACCCGCGCGCGCGCCCGCTACGGGCTCGGCTTCGGACCGCGCTTTCGTGTCTCGTCC
>CALJLK010000441.1 GCA_937982655.1 uncultured Sandaracinus sp. | reverse complement strand
GCCGAGCGACCCGACGTCACGTGAGCGTCGCCGTCAGGCGACCGAACCAAGCCAACCCGCGCGCAGACACGCGGAGCGTCGATCGCACGATCGGGTCTCATGTCCGCAACGCTCACCGCTCGACGGCGACGTCGGTGGCGCCGCTCGTGGCCTCCGTGCGCGCAGGTCGGTCGACCGCGGTCGCTGCACCCTCGACCTCACGCACCGGATCGTTCGCGCTCTCGTCGACGGCATCCTCCGCCAGACGCCGGAGCGCCTCGTGATGCGGAGGGCGCGCGTGGCGAGCGAGGCACCGACGGGCGGCCTCGCGCGCCGGAGCGAGGGAGCCGCTGCGCGCGAGCGCGAGCGCGAGCCCCGCGCAGACCTCGGCATCGAACGACGAGGGAACACCCAACGCCTCGGCGCGCTCGAACGCGCTCGCCGCTGCGGCGGGCCGACCGAGCACGAGCTCGACGCGCGCGAGCGTGATCGCGGCGAGCGGCGCCTCCGGGTGCGACGCATGCGCGTCGAGGAATCGTCGCAAGGGCACGACCGCATCCGCCGGATGTCCCGAGAGGCGCGCGACGTCCGCGAGCAACAAGAGCTCGCGCGCGCTCGCCGCTCGCGCGCGGCGCTCGAGGCCGCTCGGCGAGAGCGCGTCGTAGGCGGCGCGATGCTCGCCTCGCTCCGCGAGCGTCTGCCACGCGGCGTCGCGCAGTCCGGTCGTCGCACGCGAGCCTCGAATCTCCCGTGTCACCCTCGGAAGTCGCCGAATCACCGTCCGACTCAAACGCGGATCCCGTCGCAGACTCGGCCTCGTTCTCCGCCGACTCCGACTCGGATCCCGATGCGAGCTCCGACGTGGAACCTCGGCTCGCTGCGTCCTCGGCATCCTCCCCGCCCGTGCGCGACGTTCGCTCGGCGTGCACCTCGATGCGCTCACCCGCGCCGAGCTCGAGCGCTCCGCTCGGGACCGAATCGCCCTCGACTCGCACGCGACCTCGCTCGACCTCCACGCGCACCGTGCGCTCGTCGCGCTCGACCACGAACGCCGTCCCGACTACGTGCACCGTCGCGATCCCGGCGTCGATCGTCCATTCGCGCGCCCCTCCTGGCGTGACCTCGACCCGCGTGCGGCCGCGCTCCAGCACGAGCTCGAAGCGCCGGGCGTCGTTCACGCGCGGGACCACGCGCGCGCCCGACGCGAGCTCGATCGCCGACCCGTCGTCGAATCGGAGCGTGCGCGGACGCGCGACCGACTCGGCCGCGACGGGCAACCCGCCCGCATCGGTGAGCAGCGGGCCCTCGACGGCGCGAGGCCACGTGACAAAGGCGACGAGCGCGGCGGTCGCGAACGCGAGACCGATCGCGGTCGCGCGAGCCCGCGGACGACGGTCGCGGGCGGCCATGCGAGCGCGTGTGCCCTCCCAGTTCCGGTGGAGCCGGTGCTCGTCCTCGTCGCGCTCGAGCACCGAGCCGATCGGATCGGGGAGCCGGCTCACGACGCACCTCGCGCGAGCGCCGCGTCCACGTGGACCTGGGCGGCCTGGATCCTTCGCTTCGCGGTCGCGAGCGAGCAGCCGGTGATCGCGGCCACGTCCTCGAGCTTCTCGCCCTCGACGTGCCGCAGCATCCACGCGTTGCGATCGTCCGGATGAAGGCGCGCGAGGATCGCGTCGACGCGCGCGAGCTCGGAGGCCACCTCGGGCGAGATCCCCGGCGCCGCGAGCCCGGCGAGCGTGGCGTCGTCGAGGCCCCGGTCGAGCCCGAAGGTGCGCAGGAGCCCGAGCTTGCGCTGGCGGCGGCGCACGCGACGCACCGCGATCCCGAAGAGCCAGCTCCGGAGCGCTTCGGGCTCACGCAGCCCGTCGAGGGCGAGCAGCGCGTCCGCGAACGTCTCCTGCACGACGTCGTCCGCCTCGTGACGTCGGCGCAGCAGCCGCTCCGCGAGGGCCTGCACGCGGCTCGCGTAGCGGCGGAAGATCGCCTCCTGCGCCCATCGGTCGCCTTCGCGCGCGCGCCGCACCAGCTCCCCGTCGCTCGGACCCGACGGCGCGACGACGACCACGGGGTCGCGGGAGGGGCGCGGACGTCGATGAGCCGAGGGCATGTGGGGGTGGGGCGCACGAGCCGCGAAGAACGGCTCACCGAGTCTCCCCGGCTCCGGGGGCGGCGTCCAACCGCCGCCGGATCCCACATGGCGGTGAGGAGTCGGCGACGCGGCGTCTGCGTCGCGGACGAGCAGCGCCACGTGAGACACCTGCTACGTTCGCCCCGTGGAATCGACGCGCGACGACGCACCTCGTCCCATCGTGCGGGTGCGTTCGATCGACGTGCTGCGGGGCCTCGCCATCACGGCGATGGTGCTCGTGAACGACGCGGAGAAGACCGCGAGCGCCCCCGCTTGGCTGCGGCACGTGGAGCCCGGCGTCCAAGGGATGACGCTCGCGGACGTCGTGTTTCCTGCGTTCCTCTTCGTGGTCGGGCTCTCGGCGCCGCTCGCGCTCACGCGGGCTCGGCAGAGCGGCCGCTCGACCGCTGCGATCCTCCGCGACGTCCTCACGCGCACCTTTGGCTTGCTCGCGATGGGCGTGTTCATGACCGGTCGCGCGGACCACGTGGGCTGGCGCCCGAACCTGTGGACGGGGCTGATGTACCTCGCGTTCTTCGCGACGTGGTGCGTGGTCCCGGATGCACCGACCTGGCGTCGGCGCGCGTTCCAGACCGCACGCGTTCTCGGAGTGCTCGTGCTCGGCCCGCTCCTCGAACCGAGCTCCTCCGAGTGGCTCCACCACGGCTGGTGGGAGATCCTCGGCACGATCGGTTGGGTCTACCTAGCGACCTCGCTCGTCTTTCTCCTCACCGGCCCATCCCCACGACGCCTGGCGCTCGGTGTGCCTCTCGCGCTCGGCCTCTACGTGCTCGAGCACGCGGGCTACCTCGGCGCGTCGGCCGTGCGCTCCGACGCCCTCGCCGTCCTCGGGCTCCTCGGCGACGCGATCCTCGCGGTCGACGCCCACGTGAGCTTCGCCCACGTGCTCGGCCCGAAGCTCGCCCTCGCGCTCGTGGGCGCGTCGCTCGGCTCCACCATCGTGCGCGGCTCCGACGCCGACGTGCCACGGGTCGCCTTCATCGCCAGCGTCGCCCTCGCGCTCGCGGGCCTCGCGCTGCAGCCGCTCTTCGGGCTGAACAAGCACGCATCGACGCCGAGCTGGGCGCTCTACAGCGGTAGCCTCACCGCGCTGACGTGGGCGGTCGTCCATCTCGCGCTCGCACGCGGCCGCGCGGAGCGCCTCGCCGCGTGGATCGCCCCCGCCGGTGCCAGCCCCCTGACCGCGTATTTGCTGCACCCGCTCGTGCGCGGCGCGCTCGCGCTCGTACCGGGGCTCGGGCTGCTGCAGGCGTACGAGGATCCGAGCACGCCCGCGTGGGTCGCCGTGCTCGGCGCGCTCGCGATGACGGCGTTCGTGGTGTGGGCGACCGGACGCCTCGCGCGGGTCGGAATCCGCGTGGAAGTCTGACGCCGAGCATCGCGACGTCCGCGCCGGACGATGAGCGCTCCATCCCACGTCGGGGGACTCCCCCACGCGCCCGGAAGCCACGTTCGGTATCCTTCGTCGCGATGAGTCTCGCCACGGGCGCGGTGTTGCGAGAACGCTTCGAGATCCGCGGCCTCCTCGGACGTGGCGGGATGGGCAACGTCTTTCGCGCGTTCGATCGCGAGCTCGGCGTCGAGGTGGCGCTCAAGTCGGTGCGCGTCGCGAGCCCCCAAGCATTCTACCGCCTGAAGGCCGAGTTCCGCGCGCTCGCCGATCTACGCCACCGAAACCTCGTGCGGCTCGGGGAGCTCTTCGGAGGCGACGACGACTGGTTCTTCTCGATGGAGCTCGTCGAAGGGCTCGACTTCCTGCATTGGGTGCGCGGCTCGTCGCGCAGCGGGCGCGTGCACGACACCTCGCGGCACACGTCGCCGGAAGGAGACGAGACCGAAGCCACCGGGCCGCGTCGCGTCGCGCAGCCTCCGCGCTTCCACGAGGCGCGTCTGCGCGCGGTGCTCACGCAGGTCGTGGTGGGTCTCGAAGCGCTCCACCGCGCGAGCCGCGTGCATCGCGACGTGAAGCCCTCGAACGTCGTGATCGAAGCCGACTCGGGCCGCGCGGTGTTGCTCGACTTCGGTCTCGCGCGCGGCACCGAGCTTCACTCGACCGACTCGGGTCGCACCATCGAAGGCACCGCGGGCTACATGTCGCCCGAACAAGCGCAAGGCGCGCTCGCGACCCCCGCGTCCGATTGGTACGCGCTCGGCGTGATGCTCTTCGAGGCGCTCACCGGTCGCCTGCCCTTCGAAGGCGCACCGCTCGAGGTGCTCGCGCAGAAGGTGAAGACCGCGCCGCCCTCGCCTTCGACGTTCACCCTCGGCGTGCCGGAGGATCTCGATCGCATCTGCCTCGCCCTGCTCGAGCGCGATCCCGAGCGACGCGCGGGGCCCGAACAGCTCCGTTCGTTGCTCGACGCGCCGGAGCCACGCTCGGGCTCGCAGACGCTGCCCACGGAGCGCAGTCCCTTCGTGGGTCGGAGCCGGGAGCTGGTGGCGCTGCGGCAAGCGTTCGACGACGGTCGCCGCGGTCAGCCCGTGATGGTGCGCGTGGTCGGCGAGTCGGGCGTCGGCAAGAGCGCGCTGGTGCGTCATTTCCTCGACGCGCTGCAAGAGACCGAGCCGTCGATCGTGCTCCTCGACGGCCGCTGCTACGCGCAAGAGCTCGTGCCCTACCGCGCGTGGGACGGAGTGGTCGACGCGATCAGCCGCTGGCTCCGCAAGATCGAAGGACAGGTGAGCGCGGCGCAGGCGGCGTGGCTCCTTCCCAAGGACGTACACGCGCTCGCGCAGGTCTTTCCGGTGCTGAGGCGCGTTCCGTCGATCGCGGAGCTCGCGACCCCGCGCGTCCCCACGAACAACCCGGATCGCCTGCGCCGGCTCGCCTTCGACGCGCTGCGCGAGCTGCTGCGGAACATGGGCCGCGAAGGCCCCGTGGTGCTCTGGATCGACGACTTCCACTGGGCCGACCGCGACAGCCGCGTGCTGCTGGAGGACGTGCTCTCCGGCTCGGACGCGCCGCCGCTCCTGCTCGTGACCACCGAGCGACCGAGCGAGCTCGAGCTCGCGGTCGAGGCCCGCACGCTCGCGCTCGAGCCGCTGCCGAGCCGCGACGCGGTCGCCCTCGCGCGCGAGCTGCTCTCGGACGAGACCACGCTCGATCTCGAAGGCTTCGCGGCCGAGAGCGGCGGCCATCCGATGTTCCTGCAGCAGCTCCTGCGCCACGCGCGCAAGGCGGGCGAGAGCGCGCCCCGGCTCGACGAGATGCTGCGTCAACGCGTCGATCGGCTGGAGCCGAAGGCGCGACGTCTGCTCGAGATCGCGTGCATCTCCACCGTGCCGCTCGAGCGCAGCGTGGCGTCGCGCGCGACCGGCCTCGACGCCGCGACCTGCCAAGAGATGCAGTCGCTCCTCGAGAGCGAGCAGCTCCTGCGATCGATCCCAGGCGACATCGTGCGTTTCGCGCCCTACCACGACCGCATCCGCGAGGCGCTGCTCGAGACGCTCGCGCCCGAGCATCGATCGCGTCATCACGCAGCCATCGCCGCCGCGCTCGAAGCCGCGACTCGTGATCGCCGCGACGCCGATCGCGATCGCGTCTGGCACCTCGCCGAGGCAGGACAACGCGAGCAGGCCGCGGCCGCCGCGGAGCTCGCGGCGCAGAAGGCGACCGAAGCGCTCGCGTTCGATCGCGCGGCCGAGCTCTATCGGATGACGCTGCACCTCGGGCGCCACGAGCCGGAGAAAGAGATCGCGCTTCGACTCGCGCTCTCGGATGCGCTCGCGAACGCCGGGCGAGGCGCGATCGAGGCCGCACAAGGGTTCCTCGCCGCCGCGGATGCCCAGAAGGATCCGGAGCTCGCGCTCTCGCTGCGGACCCGCGCGCTCGAGCAGCTCGCGATGAGCGGACACACCGAGCAGGCGATGGAGCTGCTCGTGAAGCTGTGCGACGAGGTCGGAGTCGGGCTCGCGCGCAGTCGCTTCGGCGCGCTGGTCTCGCTCGTGCGGCGTCGACTGCAGCTCCGCTTCCGTGGCCTCCCCGAGACGCTCCCGGTGCACACCGGCTCCGACGCCGCCGAGTCGCCGGTGTATCGGCTCTACCTCGCGGCGTTCGTGCACCTGCCGATCCTCGACCCGCTCCTCGCCAACGAGCTGCACGCACGCTCGCTCACCGACGCGTTGCGCGACGGCGAGCTCGAGACGCTCGGCCTCTGCCTGTGTCGCGAGGCCGGCGTCTCGCTCACCTTCAACGAACGCCAGGCCGACCACGCCACCCGCGCGCTCGAGCTCGCGAAACAAGTCTTCGCGCAGAGCACGCACCCGAACCACCGCGCATGGCTCTCGGCCGGCGAGGGGCTCTTCCACTATTTCCTAGGGCAGTTCGATCGGTGTCTCTCGCACTTTCGGCGCAGCCTCGAGATCTGGTCCGCGGAGTCGGACGCCAACGTGATGAACATCAGCCAGATGGCGGTCTTCATCATGGGATCGCTCCGTTATCTCGGGCGACTGACGGAGCTTCGCGGTGAGCTCGAGCGCTCGCGCCGCGAAGCGGAGTGGCGCGGCAACCGCTACCTCTGGACCCTCGGCACCCTCGCATTTCAATTGCCGATCTTGCTCCAGAGCGGCGTCGAGGCGTCACGGCGCGATCTCGCGCGTCTGGACCTGACGACCCCGCTCGTGCGCACGCAGGCCAACGAGTGGTACCTACGCCGCACGCAAGCGGAAGAGGCGCTCTACGTCGGCGCGGACGTCACGGAGCTGATGCGGTGGACGAGCGTGCTGGAGCGCTTCTTGTTCACGCCCTACGGGCTCGTGCTCACGTGGGGCTCGGAGCTGCGTTGGCTGCTCGGTCGGCTCGGGCTCGCGCGCGCGGACGCCGGCGATCCGCGCGGGCTCCGGAGCGCGCGGAAGATGAGCAAGCGCCTGCTGCGTCGGAAGCTCCCGTTCGCGCGGATCTGGGGCGAAGCGTTGCGCGCGGGCGTGCGGCTGCACGAAGGCGATCTCGCGGGCTGTCGCGCGTCGCTCGAAGAGTGCGCGGTCCGCGCCGAGCTGCACGGCCTGCTGCTCATCGCGGCGTGCGCGCGTTTCCGGCTCGTGGAGCTCGGGTTGTCGGGCGAGGACGTGCGCCGGGAAGCGCTCGCGTTCTTCGCGGCCGAGCGCATCCGCGATCCGGAGGCCACGGTGCGCCTGATGCTCCCAGGCTTCCATCCGCCGAAGCGGCTCGCGGGGCGGGGCGCCCCGCAGCTCCCGAGCGGCTGAGCGGCTGAGCGGGCCGAGCGGGCCGAGCGGCCGAGTGACCGAGCACACCGAAGCGGCCTCGCGCGCGCCACCGCGACCCCCTCACGCGATCGTCGTGCGCGGAGCCCCACACCGTGCCACGTCTCGCCTCGCATGAAGATGCGCACCCTCGCCTTGGCCGCGCTCGTGCTCGCCGTCGCCGCGGTCGTGATCGTGATCACCGTCCGCGCGCGCAACCGCGGCGAGATCGACGCCTCCGCGGTGATCGACCCGTACCTGCGGCGCGTGCAAGCCGGGGACTACGGCCTCGCGCTCGATCATTGGGCCGACGACGCACCGGCGCGCCCGACCGTCGAACGCCTCCGCGAAGACTGGAGCGCGCGTCAGCAGGAGCGCGGGACGCTCGAGCGCTGGCGCGTCGCCGCCGCGATCCCCGGCGGCAACGTGTTCACCGGTGAGGCGTGGGTCGACGCGCGCGTGTGGCTCTGGTTCAGCGATGCGCCCGCGACCCACGTGCCGGTGGCGTGGCGCATCGAGGAGCGCGACGGACGACCGATCCTCGTGGGTCTGACCGTGGATCCCGCGTCGGTCGGCGAGGCCGACGCCCAGCGCGCGTTCTGAAGAGAAGCTGATGGCCGACTACCGCAAGCCGCCCTACCGGACGGCGCGCAGCGACCGAAGGGAGCGGTTCGAAGTGGAATCGTTTGAAGCGCAGTGGACGAAGTCCACGGAGCCGAACGATTCCACGAGAGTGTCGGACCGTGCGCGAGCACGGAGCCGACCCAGGCTCGTGCGAGGGGTTCGGGGCTTCCTGGGGGAGGGTCTGGCGACAGACCCTCGGAGAAGCTGAACGACGATGCGCGATCCGTTCGACCGCCCGAGCCCGCTGCTGACGCCGCTCGTCGCGCGTGCGCTCGCGGGTCTGACGCTCGCGATCGGCATCGCCGCGTTCGTGCGTCCGTTCTTCCTCAGCGACTGGTACGGCAACGACGAGGTCGATCGATACCCCGGACGCCTCGACCTCCTCCACGCCCACGCCACGTGGACCGACCCGCTCCCGCGCTGGATCCCGGAGCTCGCGGGAGGACACGGCTACCCGCTCTTCAACTTCTTCAACGCGGGCTCGATGTTCGTGGCGCTGCCGTTTCGCGCGGCGGGGCTCGATCCCTTCACCGCGACCAAGCTCGCGCTCGTCGTGATGCTCGTGCTCGGCGTGAGCCACGCCGCCGCGCTCGGACGTCGACTCTGGGGCCCCGGCGCGGGCGTCGTCGCAGGGGCGCTCCTGCTCGTCGCGCCCTACACCGTCGCGAACTTCTACCATCGCGGCGACTTCGCCGAGGGCTGGGCGAACCTGCTCTTCCCGGTGGTCCTCTACCACGACCTCGCGCTCCGCGAGGGAGCCCTGCACGATCGACCCCGCCTCGGCTCGTTCGTGGCCCTCGCGCTCGCGTGGGCCGCGCTCGTGCCCGCGCACGCGTTCTCCGCGCTGCTCTTCGCCCTCGCCTTCGCGGCCTTCTTCGTGGCGCGCGCGCTCTCGTTTCGCCGACGTCATGGGCACTTCTGCCGCGGAGACGTGTGGGTCTTCGCGGCCTCCACGCTCGGCGTCGCGCTCGCGGCGATCTACTGGCTGCCCGCGCTCGGCGAGAAACACACCGTCCGCATCGACGAGTTCTTCTCGCTCGACAAGCTCATGGCGTCCGCGCTCTCGCCCGGCGATCTGCTCGACCCGACACCCGAAGGACGCATCGCCGCTCCGCGCCGGCTCACGCTCGGAGCGGTCGTCCCGCTGCTCGCGCTCGCGAGCCTCGTCGTGGTGCGTCGGCGCCGCGAGCTGCCACGCCGTGCGCTGACCTTCGGGCTGGCGTTCGCGTGCGCGTTCGCGCTCTTCATGACGACGCGCGCGGCCGAGCCCGTGTACGCGACGGTACCGCTCGTCGGTCAGATCCTCTTTCCGTACCGATTCCTCGGCCTCGCCACGTTCTTCGGCACGCTCGTCGCCGCGCGCGCGGTTCCGCTGCTGGTCGGGCGGGCGCGACGCGAGCTCGTGGGGCTCGCGCTCGCCGCGATCGTGATCGCGCTCGCGCAACCGCACCTGCAGCTCACCAACCCGGTGGACTTCCCAGAAGGACACGCCGACTTCGCGGCGCGCGCGGCGAACGAGACGATCCTCTTCGACTACGGCGAGTACTACCCGAAGCACGTGGTGGACGTCCCTCTCCGAGCGCGCGAGCCGCAGACGGCGTCGCGCGGCTGCACGCTCCTCGAGGCGCGCTTCGAGGAGCTCACGTACTCCCTGCAAGTGCGCGCGGCGCAGACGTGCACGATCACGCTCGCGCAGTTCCGATGGCTCGGCTGGGAAGCGACGCTCGACGACGCCCCGCTCGAGCTCGCGAACGACGCGAACGGTCGCATGGTCGTGCACGTGCCGACGGGCGAGCACCGCGTCGTCGTCGGTTGGAAGCCCACGACCTTGCAGCGCACGGCGCGCGCGATCTCCGCGGTGTCGCTCGTCGTGCTCCTGGTGCTCCTCGGCCTCGCGCTCGTTCGTACGCGGCCGGCCCGCGCGCTCGCTCGCCTGCGCTCGAGGCTCGGATCCCACGACCGGATCCCGGCCGCCCTCCGCGCGGAGGCCGACGCGCTGGACGCGCAGATCGCGTGGGGCGACGAGGAGCCCGCGGTGCTCGAAGAGCGCGCGCGTTCGCTGTCGGACCGTGCGCGGGCGATCGTGTCGACGGGTGTCGCTTCTGCGGATCGTCGGACGCGTCACGTCGCGACGGCGGTGGCGGCGGCGTGTGTCGTGGCGCTCGCGGGGTCGATGCTCTGGCCGCGCCCACGCGTCGTCGCGCGCGCTTCGACCTTCTTGGGCGGCGACCCGACGTTCGGCGCCGAGCGCGCCATCGACGGACTCGAGACCACCCAATGGCTCGAGCACGAGCCGCGTGGCTACCTCGAAGTGAGCCTCGTGCCTCCGCGCGCGATCACCGAGGTCGAGCTGCTGAACGCCTCCACGCTCGACGGCTCACCCCGCTCGACCGAACGCTTCCGCCTCGAAGTGCTCGACGAAGAGAGCGTGCGGCACGAGGTCGAGGACACGCTCGCGCCAGGCGAGCGGCGGACGCTCTCGCTCGCGACGCCGCGCGTGACGACGATCCGCTTCGAGGTGCGCTCGCATCGCGGTCCAGGCGGCGGGCTCACCGAGCTCGTGGTTCGCTGATCGCACACACGCTCGATCGGACGCGCACTCGATCGAACGCGCACCTCGAGAAGCCGCCCGCGTTCAACCGCCCGCGCGCTGCCCGTCGCGGCCCGCGCTCGGCATCGCCGAGCGCAGCTCGCCCGATCGCTCGCGGAGCGTCACGTCGAAGCTCGCCGAGAGCCCGTTCGGCCCGGTGATCGTGATCGATCGCGTGCCGGTGCCCTCCGGGATCGCGACGCACGGCGACTCGACGAAGGGGAAGGTCTCGAGCGCGCGCCCGAGGGGGAAGCTCGCGTCCTCGCTCTCCCACTGATACGTGAGCGGCGCGCCGACCACCGGCACTGCGCCGCTGCGCGCTACGAAGCAGACGAACGCGTCACGCAGGAGCGAGCCCTCGTCGGCTTGCGGGAGCTGCACGATCGAGTCGACCACGTCGACGCTCTGCAGCGTGAACACCGTCGTCCCCACCGTCACGTCGACCGAGGTCGTTCCGTCGACGTCGAGCGAGAGGGTGTCCCACGTGCGCGCGTCGTCTTCGACCGCGGCGGGCTCGCCCACGCTCGCGCTCATCGGCAGACTCTCGTCGACCAAGCGCGCACCCTCGTCGTCGTGCAGCGTCGCGAGCACCGTCAGGCTCGGCAGCTCGTGCCAGTAGCGCCAGATGCCACCCTCGAACGGACCGCCGAGGCTCTGGAAGAGCCCCACGTACGGGCGCAGGCCGCGTCGATCGACCTCGTGCGCGACGAGCTCCACCCGATCGAGCAGACCACTCTCGTCCGCCGCGAGCACACGCACCAGGCTGCCTTCGGTGACCGCGCGCGCGAGGATCTCGACCGTACCCGTGTCGGCGTCGACGCGCTGCGCCGACCTCGCTTCGAGACCCGATCCGACCTCGACCGCGAAGTCGGGGAGCTCGTAGGAGCCGATCGGCGTGAAGCCAATCGTGGTGCGTCCGGGCGCCGCGAGACGCGGGATGTCCCCCACGGTGTCCGAGAGCGGTGTCGCCGAGAAGCGCATGCCCGCGGGCGTCAGGGGCGAGCACGTCTCTCCCATCGGACAACCGCCGTCGTCGCGCGCGCGCTCTCCGCCTTCGGAGCTGCACGCGAGGATCGGGAACGCGATGGCGACGAGGCTCGCGACGAGCGCGGCGCGGCGCCACCACGGGCGAAGGGAAGAAGAACGAAGCGATCGCATGAGGACCTCCTGGGTCGGACGAAGGTAGACGCCACGGGGGGAGAGTCTCCAGAATGACGCGGTTCCCCGGAAGACACGCAGCTCGATCGACACTCTCGATCGAAGCCGTTCGAGCGAGCCCTACCGCGCCATGAGCAGCCGCGAACAAGCACGAGAGATGCCGGGAGGCGCGCGCCCCTTTCGATGGGGAATCGTGGGGATCGTGGTCGCCGTCGCTTGCGTCGGCGCGTGGCTCGGCGCGCATCAGTTGCGCCCCGTGCCGCCCGATCCGTGGGAGAGCGAAGCGTTTGCGCCTGCCGCGCGCGCCGAAGAGAACGGGCTCGTGCTCGCGCGCTCGTTGCCTCGCGCGAGCGACGAGCCGTTCGAGGCGTGGGTGGAAGGAGGCGCGGACGCGGAGCGCGCGTGGAACGAAGCCACCGAGCGTCTGCTCGGGCTGCGCGACCACGTGGCGCCTCACCGCGCGACGATGGACGAGGTCGACGCGCGCCCCCGCTTCGTCGAGGACTGCCGTCCTTCGGTCGATGGGTTCTGCGAGCTCCTGCCCGCGGTGCGTACGATGGAGCTCGCGGGCCTGCTCGCGCTCGCCGAGGTCGCGGAGCTCCCGCCCTACGACGTCGATCCCGCGCCGACGAACGACGACGCCGCGAGCGATCCGACGAACGGCGCTCCGACGAACGGCGATCCATCGGACGACGACGTCGCCGCGAACATCGACGACGACGCCCCCGAAGCAGCGCCCAGGTTCGATCCCGAAGCGTGGGCCCGCGCGGACGCTCGCCTCGCGCGCGCGGTGGAGCGCGCACGCGACTTCCACGCGAGCTCGTACTCGCTCGTGGGCACGATGGTCGGCATCGTGTTGCTCACGCGCAGCGTCGGCGCAGCGGCCCCGACCGTCGTAGGCGCCAGCCGCGTCGGCGCGCCGCTACCACGCCTTCGCGCCGCGCTCGCCGAGCCCTTCGAGACGCGCACGCTCCGACGCGGCTTCCTCTTCGACCACCGCATGATGCGCACCGCCCTGCTCGCTCTCCCGCGCGGCGTCTTCTTCGATCGCGCGCGCTCCGTGAGCGAGCTCGACGAGCGCACGACCGAGCTCCTCGCCTACGCGGAGGATCCCACCCGCGCGCCGCCATCCTTCCCGGCCCACGTCGAGCAGATGGGTTGGTGGCTCTACGACGCGACCGGCAAGGAGCACCTCGACATGATGGCGGCGGACGGGTCGCGCCTCGTGACCCAAGCGATCACGCGCCAAGCCGACGCCGAGCGTGAGCGCGTCGCGTTGCTCGCGCAGATCCGCGACGTCGAGTAGCCTCGCGCCGCATCGAGCACGGCCCTCGACCGACGGCGCGCTCGACCCGGAGGTGAGCTTTGTCCAGCGCGTTTCTCCAGTCCTTCGACGACGTCACCGCGATCCTCGGCGGTCGCCCCGGCAAGACCAGCGTGCCCGTGCACGTGGTCGCGAAGGACGACGTGAAGAAGTGGCTCGCCGCCCAGAACGCGAGCGTGAAGGGCTGGGCGAAGTCGATCGGCTTCGAGCCTCGCTACGCCAAGACGCTCCTGCTCCCCAAGCGTGACGGCGGCCTGCAGGGCGTGCTCTTCGTGCGCCCCGAGCTCGCCGATCCCTTCGAGTGGTCGCGTCTGCCCGGCGAGCTGCCGAAGGGCCGCTACCACCTCGAAGGCGATCTCGCCGATCACGCGGAGCCCGCCGCGCTCGGCTGGGCGCTCGCGCTCTACCGCTTCGATCGCTACAAGCGAAAGCCCAGCCCGCCCACGAAGAAGCTCGCGTGGCCCGAGGGCGTCGACGCCGGGCGCGTGAAGCGGCTCGTCGAGGCGACCTTCCTCGTGCGCGACCTCGTGAACCTGCCCGCGAACGACCTCGGCCCGGCGGAGCTCGAGACGGCGTGCGTGAGCGTCGCGGGCGCGCACGGCGCGAAGGTGCGCGTGGTGCGCGGCGACGAGCTCCTGAAGGAGAACTACCCCGCGATCCACGCGGTCGGTCGCGCGTCCGTCCGCGCCCCGCGTCTGGTCGACATCACGTGGGGAGACCCGAAACATCCGAAGGTGACCCTCGTCGGAAAGGGCGTTTGTTTCGACAGCGGCGGCCTCGATCTGAAGCCCTCGTCGAACATGCTCCTGATGAAGAAGGACATGGGCGGCGCTGCACACACGATCGCGCTCGCGCACGCCGTGATGGACGCGAAGCTCCCGGTGCGTCTGCGCGTGTTGATCGCCGCGGTCGAGAACAGCGTCTCCGGCGACGCCTTCCGCCCGCTCGACGTGCTCTCGTCGCGCAAGGGTCTGACCATCGAGGTCGGGAACACCGACGCGGAAGGTCGTTTGATCCTCTGCGACGCCCTCGCTGACGCCTGCGACGAGATGCCCGAGCTGCTGATCGACTTCGCGACCCTCACCGGCGCGGCGCGCGTGGCCCTCGGCACCGAGCTGCCCGCGCTCTTCTGCAACGACGAGACGCTCGCGCAGCAGATCCTCGACGCCGGCGCCGAGGCCCGCGACCACCTCTGGCGTCTGCCGCTCTGGCGCGACTACGACCGCTTCCTCGACAGCAAGGTCGCGGATCTCTCGAACACCGGCAGCTCCAGCTTCGGGGGTGCGATCACGGCCGCGCTCTTCCTCCAACGCTTCGTCAGCGGCGGCACCCCGTGGGCGCACGTCGATCTGATGTCGTGGAACAACGACTCGCGGCCGGGTCGCCCGAAGGGTGGCGAGGCGATGGCGCTGCGCGCGTTCTATCGGCTGCTCGAGAAGCGCTACGGCGCGTGAGGAGTGGGCGATGAGCGGGCAGAGCGGACAGGCGAGCGGGCGCCCCACGAGCTTCGCGACCTGGAACGACACGCTGCGCGTGCCGCGGATCCTCTGGGCCGCGCTGATGATGTCGTGTGTGATCTACGGCGGGCTGATCGCATCGGGCATGCTCACCCAAGGACGCGACGAGCCCATCGTCCTCGACCCGACGATGGCGCTCGTGTTCGCGATCGCGGCGTTCGGGGTCACCGTGACGAGCTTCTTGCTCCCCGCGTCGTTGCTCCGCCAAGCGCTGGCCAACGCCGCCCCGAGCGTGACGATCGAGGAGCGCGCCGACACCGACGCCACGACCCTCTTCCGCGACGCCGCGCCGCGCGTGCGCTCGATCGCGAACCCATCCGAAGCCCGGGCGATCTTCGCGGGCCGCTTCTTCACCGCGTTCATCCTCTCCGTCGCGCTCTCGGAGGCCGTCGCGATCTTCGGCCTCGCGGGACACGTCGCGGGCTTCTTGCCGATGCCGGTCGCGATCGTGTTCGTGGGCGCCGCGATCGTCCTCCAAGCGCTGCGCTTCCCGAGCGCGACCCGCTGCGTCGCCGTCACCGAGCGCGCGTGGGACGCGAAGTGGCCGAAGGAATGATCCCCTCGGCTGCGCTCACTTCACCTCGGTGACCCCGATGAGCCGCGGCGCGTGCACGATCACGTGGATGCCCGCCTCCATCACCGGCGACTTCGTCGGCGCATCGACCCCGATCGTGCAGTGCCCCAGCACCACGAAGCCCTTCGACGCGAGCAGCTCGTCGCTCACCCGATGATCGCCGGGCAGCGCGAGCGTGCCCATCACGAGCCCGCCGTCGAAGAAGCAGCTCACCTGGCGCAGCCGGCTCCGCCCGCTCGTGCGCGTCACCGCCTCCACGAGCTCCTCCGGCTTCGGCTGCAAGAGCACGATCGCGCTCTTCGCGAGCGCGAAGAACGGCACGTCGTTCCCGGTCGGCAAGCGCGCCTCGCTGAGCGACACGAAGGTCCGATCCTCTTCGAGGAAGTCGAGCAGCGGCATCGCGCGCGGCACGTGCAGCGTGCCGGTGATCCAGCCGGCGGTCGTCAGCGCACGCACCGGGACGAGGCGCAGCTCGGGTCGCTCTTCGTTCATCTCCCGCGGTCCCTCCGCGCGGGAGAGTACACGTCGGACCGCCCGCGCGTCGCGTGCTCTCTCTGGGTGCGCGCGTCGCGCGAGCGAACGAGCCACGTCGAAACGACGCGCTCGCGGTGACGAGCGCGGGTCCATCCACGCTCGTGTCGCAGGCTCACGGCGAGAAGTGCAGCCGCGTCCCCGCGCGAAGCCGACGTGCATGCCAGCCATCCGGCACGCGAGGCGAGGTCCACTGGAAGAGGAAGCGTGCGTCCGCGGGCGCGAGGTTCGTGCAGCCGTGGCTTCGCACCTCACCGAACGCGTCGTGCCAATACGCGCCGTGAATCGCGTAGGACCGCCAGTAGTACTGCGTCCACGGCACCTCCTCGACCTCGTAGGGACCGTCGACCGGATCCTCGCCGCGCATCGTCGTGCCGACGTACTTCTCGCGGACTCGGAACGTGCCGCGCGGCGTCTCGTAGCCTTCGCGCCCGGTCGACACGAGCGTCGCGTAGATCGGGCGATCCGACTCGTACGCGACCAACGTCTGCTCACTCAGGTCGACGTGGATCCATCGCACGCCCTCGGGCACGCGCTCGGGTCGCTCGATCCTCCGCGCGATGCGCACGTGCTCGCGGCGCAAGGCTCGCCCCTCCGCGTCGATCACGAAGCGCGCGTCGCCCAGCCGCGTCTGGTCTCGCACGGAGAAGCGCGCGTACACCTCCGCTTCGCCGACCACCGCGGCGTCGTTCGCCTCCGTCGCGTCGCCCAAGCGGAGTACCGGCCTCGGCTCTCCGTAGACGAACGCGAGCGGCAGTCGGAGCTCGCCCTCGAGGCGCGAGCCGACCAGGCGCGACGTCGGGGTCGCCACGAGGTCCGATGCGTGCACCACGCGACCGCGCACCGTGCGCACCCAGCCTTCGAGCGGGGCGTCGGGATCCGCGTCGAGGGCCACGAAGTAGTCGCCTTCCATGCGCAGATCGACGACCTCCGGCTTGCTGGCGGTCGCATCGGCGCGGACTCGTTCGAGCGATGCGCGCTCGTGCTCGCGCGGCTCGCGGTGCAACCTCAGCGCGCCACGACCACGCACGACCGACGCGTAGCGATAGGGCAGCACGGAGCTCGCGGCGACGTGCCGCTGAGCACGTGCGACCACCGTCGGACCGACCGAGAAGCCGTGCTTCGTGCAGATCACGCCGAGGCCGACGCGATACCAGGCACCGCCCTCGCAGCCGGGGCCGTACGTTCGCTCCGTGACCGGCAACGCGCGACCGCGGCGAAGGTGTCCGAGCACTTCCGGCTCGCGATCTCGGCGCGCGTAGATCGGTGCGTCGAGGTGGTAGGCCGTCGCGACGAGCTCGGTGTCGGGCTCGGAGTAGACGAGCGGCGTGACCTCGGTCGGGACCCGCGGCGCGCGAAGTCGTTCGTGCTCGTCGCGCGGCGCTCCGTCGCCATGCCGACGATCGGAATCCTCGTGCTCCGCGCTCCCCTCGGTCGACACCATGGCGCCCGCCGAGCGCACCGCGACCGCCTCCCGAGCGAGGACATCGGGGAGCACGGCGGCGGTGGTCAGCGCGAGGCCAACCGCGAGCGCGCCGCCGACGGGGATCGCCCAGCGTCGCATCGCATGTACTTAGAATCGAAACGTTTGCGATGCAAACGATATACGATCAGGCTTCGACGATGGACATCGCACGTCGAGGCTTGCGGACCCGTGTCGTTCACGCGGGAGAAGCCCGACTCGAAGGCTCCGTCGCCGCGCCGATCTTTCGGAGCTCCACCTACGCGCTCGGCGAGCCCGAATCGTTCGACGACATCCGCTACATCCGGCTCAACAACACGCCCACACAGCAGGCCGTCGAACGGAAGATCGGCGCGCTCGAAGGCGGCGAGGCGTTGGTGACTCCGTCGGGCACGGCCGCGGTGTGGCTCGCGCTCGCGCACGCGGTCGGCCCCCGCGCACACGTCCTCGCACCGCTGCGCATCTACGGCGGCACCCAGAAGATCCTCGATCTGCTCGCCGAGCGCGAAGGCCTCCGGATGAGCTGGGTCGATCTCGAGCGGCCCGAGACCTGGGCGAGCGCGCTCCAGCCCGACACGCGCGCGTTCTTCGTCGAGTCGATCGCGAACCCGTGGATGAGCGTCGCGCCGCTCGACGAGGTCGCGCGCTTCTGCCGCGCGCACGCGATCACGAGCGTCGTCGATCACACGCTCGCGACACCGGTGCTCGCGCGCCCGCTCGAGCTCGGCTTCGACCTCGTCGTGCACAGCGCGAGCAAACACCTCAACGGTCACAGCGACGTGGTCGCGGGCGCGGTCGTCGGCGATCCCGAGCGCGTGCGGGCGATCCGAGTGCTCGCGAATCGACTCGGCGTCTGCCCGGATCCGGAGGCGTGCGCGTTGCTCGCGCGAGGTCTCAAGACCTTGCCGCTCCGCATCGCCGCGCAGTCGCAGAGCGCGCTCGCGTTGGCGCGACGACTCGACGCGCACCCCGAGATCGCGCGCGTCTGGTATCCCGGGCTCGCGCGACCCGGCGACGCCTCGCACGAGCGCGCGAAGCGACTCTTCGACGGCTTCGGGACGATGTTGTCGTTTCGTCTGCGCGGAGATCGAGACGAGGGTGCGCGGCGCGCGCGACGGCTCGTGCGGGAGCTCGAGCTCGCCATCGAGGCGCCGAGCCTCGGCGGTGTGGAGACGCTCGTGACGCGTCCCGCCACCACCACCCACGCCGGTCTCGACGCGCGCGTGCGCGACGCCCTCGGCATCGACGACGCGATGATCCGAGTGTCGGTCGGCGTCGAGGACACCGACGACCTCGTGGCCGACTTCGAGCGCGCGATCGCGCGCAGCGCCGTTCACGCAGCCTGACGTGCCCGCTGCCTCGGCCGCGACGAACCGTGATGACAGGCATCGCGATCCCGATGACGCGAGGGCGTTTCGTCGTGATGACGCGACGTCGAGAGCACCACGTCGGGAGGACGTCGGGCTGACGCGCAGCGTCGGGCTGGAGATGTCGGACGCGGTGCAGAAATGATTAGGACACACTTGATTTGTGTTCAAATTACTTTACAACCGGGCCCCGTGACGACGAACCGCCCAAGTACAGCCGCGGCGGGACCTGGATCTCGCCGTTCGTCCTCCACCTCGCGCGCCGCACCGCGCGACTCGCATCCCGCGACGCTTCCCGAAGGCCTGCCGATCGGACGCTCACGATCCGCCGAGCTCGTGGTCCAGAAGTTCGGCGGCTCTTCGCTCGCGTCGCCGGAGAAGATCGCGCGTGTCGCGGCCCGCATCGCGGCCGAGCGCGCGAAGGGTCGCCCGCTCGTAGTCGTCGCCTCTGCCATGGGAGGCCGCACCGACGCGCTCGTTCAGCTCGCGAGCGCGCTCAGCGACACGCCTCCGCCGCGCGAGCTCGACGCGCTCCTCGCGACCGGCGAGAGCGCCTCGACCGCGTTGCTCGCGATGGCACTCGAAGAGCTCGGTGTGCCCGCCGTCTCGCTGCGCGGCTGGCAGGCCGGCATCCGCACCGAGGGCCCGCACGGGCACGCGCGCATCGCCTCGATCGACACCGCGCGCCTGCACGCCGAGCTCGAAGCCGGTCGCGTGCCCGTCGTCTGCGGCTTCCAAGGCCTCGACGCGGACGGCGACGTGACCACCCTCGGCCGCGGCGGCTCCGACACCACCGCGGTCGCGATCGCGGCCGCCCTCGGTGTGCCCTGCGAGATCTACTCCGACGTCCCCGGCGTCTTCAGCGCCGACCCCCGCCACGTGCAGGGCGCGCGCCTCGTGCCTTGCCTGCGCTACGACGAGATGCTCGCGTACGCCGAGCGCGGCGCGAAGGTGCTCAACGAGGACGCGGTCGCCACCGCGCGGGAGCTCGGCGTGCCGCTGCATGCGCGCGCGACCTTCGCCGATGCCGAAGGCACGCTCGTGACGACCGACGTCCCACGCGCGTCGATCGTGGGCGTCGCGATGCGCCGCGAGACGTACCGGATCGCCGGATCGAGCGACGCCGTCGACGCGATCTGTCGCGTGCACCACGGCGTGCAGCGCCGCGAGGTCGCGCAGCGCGCGCCGCTCGCGGAGACGCAGTTCGATCGCGGACCTCACGACGCCCCGCCTGCGCCATCGAGAGGAACCACGCGGCACGAGGCGCTGGTGGTGCTCTGCGAAGGCGCGACCCCCGACGGTCTCGAAGGCGTCGTGGTCGACGGTCCCTTCGCGACGGTCTCGGTCGTGGGCGCGCGGGCGCCGCAGCTGCAGAGCGCGATCGACGCCGCGCTCGAAGGCGCCGGAATCGCCTGCCGCGAGCGATGGATCGACGCGACCTCGGCGACGTGCGTACTGAGCCCGCGCGACGCGATCGCGGCGCTCTGCGCGCTCCATCAAGCGCTCGTCGAAGGACGCGCGGTGGCACACGCGCCGGAGGGCGCTCGTGCCTGAAGCGACGTCGTCGCCCTCGAAACCTTCGTCGAAGCGCGCCTCGACGCGCCTCGATCTCACGATCCGCGCGCCTCGCGTGGAGGACGGCGCCGCGATGTGGACGCTCGTCCACGAGGTCGGCACGCTCGATCCGAACAGCGCCTACCTCTACCTGCTCCTCGCGGATCGCTTCGCCGACACCTGCGCGGTCGCGGAACGAGACGGGCGCCTCGTCGCGATGCTCACCGGCTTCGTCCCGCCGCGCGATCCGAGCACCTACTTCGTCTGGCAGATCGGCGTGGACCCGCGCGCGCGCGGCGAGAAGCTCGCGAGCCGCCTGATCGATCACGTGCTCGCACGACACCCCGTGGTGTCTTTCCTCGAAGCGACCGTCTCGCCTTCGAACGACGCCTCGCTCGCCCTCTTTCGTTCCTTCGCGCGGCGACGCGAAGCGACGCTCGCGACGCACGCCGGCTACGGCGCAGAGCTCTTCCCACACGCGCCCGACCGCGATCGCCCGCCCCACGAGGCCGAGCCGCTCCTGCGCATCGGCCCTTTCGCCTCTCCGTCTCCGTCTCCTCTCGATCCCGAAAGGATCCCGCGATGATTCCCCCCGTCTTCGAGCGCCTCGAGTCCGAGGTCCGCGGTTACTGCCGCTCCTTCCCCACCGTCTTCACGCACGCCGAGGGCGCCACCCTCCGCGACGCGAAGGGTCGCACCTACCTCGACTTCTTCGCCGGCGCGGGCGCGCTGAACTACGGACATTCCCATCCCGTGATGCGCGACGCTCTGATCGCCTACCTGCAGAGCGGCGGCGTCGTTCACACCCTCGATCTCCACACCGCCGCGAAGGCCCGTTTCCTCGAGACCTTCGAGCAGCTCGTGCTGCGCCCGCGGAAGCTCGACTGGAAGGTCATGTTCCCCGGACCGACCGGCACCAACGCCGTCGAAGCCGCGCTCAAGCTCGCACGCAAGGTCACCGGGCGCACCGAGGTCGTGAGCTTCACCAACGGCTTCCACGGCATGACGCTCGGCGCGCTCGCCGTCACCGGCAACGCGGGCAAACGCGCCGGCGCGGGCGTTCCGCTCGGCCACGCGCAGGCGCTGCCCTACGACGGATACCTCGGCGACTCCGTCGACACCCTCGACCTCTTCGAGCACATGCTGCGCGACGGCTCGAGCGGCCTCGATCTCCCGGCCGCGGTGATCCTCGAGACCGTGCAGGCCGAAGGCGGCGTGAACGTCGCGAGCCCCGAGTGGCTCCGTCGCCTGCGGAAGATCACCGCCGAGCACGGCGTGCTCCTCGTGGTCGACGACATCCAAGTCGGCTGCGGTCGCACCGGACCCTTCTTCTCGTTCGAGCGCGCGGGCATCGAGCCCGACATCGTCACGCTCTCGAAGTCTCTCTCCGGCTTCGGTCTGCCCTTCGCGCTGACGATGTTCCGACGCGACCTCGACGTCTGGAGCCCCGGTGAGCACAACGGCACCTTCCGCGGCTTCAACCTCGCGATGGTCACCGCAACCGCCGCCCTCGAGACCTTCTGGCGCGACGACACCTTCGCGCGCGCGACGGAGCGAAAGGCCGCCCTCGTGACCGAGCGCCTGCGCGCGATCGCGGAGGTCACGCCCTTCGTCCGCGGCGTGCGCGGGCTCGGCATGATCCAAGGCCTCGAGTGCACGCCCGCCGCGCGCGCGAACGAGGTCTCGAAGGCCGCCTACGAGCGTGGCCTTGTGATCGAGACCGCGGGCCCGAACGACGAGGTCGTGAAGCTGCTCCCGCCGCTGACGATCGACGAGGCGGAGCTCACGCGCGGGCTCGACCTGCTCGCGGAGAGCTTCGCGCAGGTGGCGCGCGCGAAGCGACGCCGCGACGACGACGCGACCACGACGATCGCGACACGATCGTCGAGCACGACGTCGAAACACGCCGAGCCCGTGGTGCACGCCGGTGCGCGCCGCGACGCCGAGGTGCTCCGATGATCGTGCGTCGCCTGCTCGAGATCGTGGGCAGCCCACGCGACGTCAGCGGAGAGACCTGGACCAGCCGCCGTCTCCTGCTCGCGCACGAAGGCATGGGCTTCTCGCTCCACGACACCCTCATCCACGCCGGGACCGAGACGCGGATGCACTACAAGCACCACCTCGAAGCGGTCTACTGCGTCGAAGGCGAAGGCACCCTCGAAGATCTCGAGACCGGCACCACGCACACGATCACCCCGGGCACGATGTACGCGCTGATCGGTCACGAGCGGCACGTCCTCCGCGCCACCACCGAGATGCGCATGATCTGCGTGTTCAACCCGCCCGTGACGGGCCGCGAGGTGCACGGCGACGACGGCGCGTATCCCCCGAGCGATCCGGAGGCGCTCTCCGCGCTCGCGGAGGCCCCGTGAGCGGAGACGAACGCAGCACCGCAAGCGACGCGAGCGACGAGGTCACCGCGAGTGACGCGAGCGACGGCGTCAGCGCGAGCGAGACGAGCGAGACGAGCGAGCCCACACGAACGCACCGACGCCAGCGCGTGCGAGGCAAGGCTGGTGTCCCCGACACGATCGCGACGCCGACGCGCTATCCCTCGCGGCTGCCCACCGGTTCGGTGGAGCTCTTCCTTCCGCGCGACGTGCCGGTCGTGTGGTCCGACGACACCCGCGACGACGGCGCGCTCGACCCCGCCGCGCTCGCCCACTTCGACCAGCACGGCTTCGTGTCGCTCCCCTCTTTCTTCGACGCCGACGAAGTGCGCGCGCTCCAGATCGAGCTCGACGCGCAGCTCGCGTGGGCGGCCTCGCACCCCGACGATCCGCGCCTCGTCCGCGAGCCCGACGCAGACGCCCTCCGCTCGATCTTCGCGGTCCACCAGACGAGCGCGCGCTTCGAATCGCTCTCCCGCGATCCACGTTTGATCGCGATCGCGCGCCAGATCCTCGACGACGACGTCTACCTCCACCAAACCCGTCTGAACCTGAAGCCCGGCTTCGACGGCAAAGAGTTCTGGTGGCACTCCGACTTCGAGACCTGGCACCACGAAGACGGCATGCCGACGATGCGCTGCTTCTCCTGCGTGATCGCGCTCTCCGACGTCACGCCCCACAACGGCCCGGTGCTCTTCCTGCCGGGTTCGCACCGCACCTTCGTGGGCTGCGTCGGCGAGACGCCGGACGAGAACCACCAGACCTCGCTCCGCCGACAGACGATCGGCGTCCCGAGCCGCGACGCCATCCGCGCGCTGTCGCAGAAGCACGGCCTCGTCGGCCCCACCGGCCCCGCGGGCACCGTCGTGCTCTTCGACTGCAACCTCCTGCACGCGAGCAACGGCAACGTCACGCCCGATCCGCGGCACCACCTCTTCTTCGTCTACTCCGCGCTGGAGAACCGCGTCGTCGATCCCCCGAGCGGACGCCGCCCACGCCCGACCCACGTCGCGACCCGCGAGCCACGCGCGCTGCGCCCGAGCGCCGACACGTCGCTCGATCGCACGGATCCCTCGTCGCACACGGCCGATGCGTCGCCGCGATCGACGCCGCGATCGACACCCCCCTCGACCGATCGCGCGTGGCGTCCGAGCTGAGCCGTGGCCGTCGCCGTCTTCCTCGCGACCCTCGTCGCGTTCACCCTGATCGGCGTCGCCTCCGCCCGCGCCCGCCGCGACACCGCGCGCGACTACCTCGTCGCCGATCGCCGCGTGCCGGCGTGGCTCGCCGCGCTCTCCGCCGTCGCCACCAACAACAGCGGCTTCATGTTCGTGGGCCTCATCGGCTTCACGTACGCGTACGGCGTCCAAGCGGTCTGGCTCCAGCTCGGCTGGGTCGTCGGCGACGCGCTCTGCTGGGTGCGCTTCCATCGCCGCGTGCGCGAACGAAGCGGCGACCTCGAAGCGAACGGCGTCCCTGCCCTCGTCGCGACGGACGAACGCGGCCGCACCGATCGCGTGGTCGCCGGCGCCGCCGCGCTGCTCACGTTCTTCTTCCTCGCCGGCTACGCGGCCGCGCAGCTCCAGGCCGGCAGCACCGCCCTGCATGCGCTCTTCGGCTGGGACGCCCGCGTCGGCGCCATCCTCGGCGCGGTCGTCGTCGTCCTCTACTCGTTCGCGGGCGGCCTGCGCGCCTCCATCTGGACCGACGCCGCGCAGTCCTTCGTGATGCTCTTCGCGATGATCGCGCTCCTCGTCGCGTGCGCGCTCGCGCTCCCTCCGAGCGAGCTCTTTTCCGCGCTGCACACGGAGGACCCGTCGCTCGTCCGATGGATGCCCAGCGAGCTCGCCTTCGGCTTCCCGCTCTACCTGCTCGGCTTCGTCTTCGGCGGCCTCGGCGTGCTCGGTCAACCGCACATCCTCGTGCGCACGATGAGCCTCGACGATCCGCGCTCCATCCCCAAAGCGCGCGCGATCTACTTCGCGTGGTTCGTGCCCTTCAGCGTCGCGGCGGTGCTCGTCGGCCTCTACGCGCGCGTGCTGCCCCTCGAGCTCGTGACCGAAGGAACGACCGTGCCGATCGGCGAGCTCGCGATGCCCGCCCTCGCGAAGTCGCTCTTGCCCGACGCCCTCGTCGGGCTCGCGCTCGCGGGCCTCTTCGCCGCCACCATCAGCACCGCGGACTCGCAGCTGCTCGCGTGCTCCGCCGCGATCACCCAAGACCTCGCGCCGCGGTGGAAAGACGACTACCGCGCGGGCAAGCTCGCCACGCTCTCCGTCGGCGCGCTCGCGCTCGTGCTCGCATTGAACGCCGACGAAGGTGTCTTCTCGCTCGTGCTGATGGCCTGGTCCGCGCTCGGCGCGAGCCTCGGTCCGCTCCTCGTGCTCCGCCTCGCCGGTCGTCCCGTCTCGCGGCCCACCGCGCTCTTCATGATGAGCGCAGGCGTCGTCACGGTCTTCGGTTGGCGCGCCCTCGATCTCTCGGGCGCGATCTACGAGCTCCTCCCCGGCATGACCGCGGCGTTCGCGGCGTACGGCCTGTCGCCGCTCCTCTGGCGCCCCGCGCGCGCGGAGGCCGCGACGTGAGCTTCGCGGACTTCGTCGGAACCTTCGTCCCGCTCTTCGCGATCACGAACGTGCTCCCGGTGCTCCCGGTCACGCTCTCGATCCTCGAAGGCGTCCCCACGCGCGAGCGCCCAATCGTCACGCGCCGCGCGCTCCTCACCGTACTCTCCGTCGGCACGCTCATCGCCGTCGGCGGCGGCGCGATGCTGCGCTGGTGGGGCCTCACGACCGACGACCTGCGCATCGCGGGCGGCGTGGTGCTCCTCGTCTTCGCGATCCACGACCTGCTCTTCTCGCGCCTCGAACGGAAGAGCCGCGCCAAGGAGCTCGACGCCGCGATCGAGGACGAGCTCGTGCGCACGGATCCGGACACCCCCGCCACCCGCGCGAGCGAAGGCCACGAAGAGCACGACCTGGCGGTCGTCCCGCTCGGCGTGCCGATCTTGCTCGGCCCCGCGGGCATGACCGCGCTCCTCGTCTTCGGTCAGACGCGCGGTCTGCTGCCGACGCTGCTGGCCTTCCTCGCGAACTTCGCGATCAACGCGGTGCTCCTCACCCACGCCGGCTTCGTACGCCGCGTCTTCGGCCGCGCGGTCGTGCGCGCCACGGGCAAGGTGATGGGCCTCGTCCTCGCCGCCCTCGCGGTCTCGATGCTCCGCCGCGGGATCGAGAACGTGATCGCGAGCGGCCTGGGGGGCGCCGGATGACCCGTTCGAGCCACGCGCGCACCCACGTTCGAGCTCCCGCCGACGATCACGACGGCGATCGCGACGACGCACGCGACGGCGATCGCGACGCCGCGCTCCACCCCCGCACGACCCCGCGTGACGGTGACGCGGCCCGTCGTCCTTGCTACACGGGCGCCGTCGTGCCGAGCGCCTTCGAAGAGTCGATCCTCCTGTCCCTGCGTCGCATGTCGCGCGCCATCGATTTGCAGAGCCGCCAGCTCGCGAAGGTCCACGACCTCACCGGCCCGCAGCTCGTCTGCCTGCGCCACATCCAGAGCCACGAGCGCATGACCCCGAAGGCCCTCGCAGCCTCCGTCTCGCTCAGCCAAGCCACCGTCACCGGCATCCTCGATCGCCTCGAGCGCCGCGGCCTCGTGCGGCGCGCGCGCTCCACCGTCGACAAACGCGTCGTGCACCTCGAGGTCACCGACGCCGGCCGCACCCTCATCGGCGACGCCCCCTCCCCGCTCTCCGAGGTCTTCCGCGCGCGCCTCGCCGCGCTCCCCAAGAATCAACAAGCCGCGATCGACGAGGCGCTGCGCCGCGTGGTCGAGATGATGTCCGCCACCGAGGTCGACGCTTCGCCGATCCTCACCACGGGCGACGTGACGGTCGGCCCCCGCGCGGTGAAGCGCTTCTTCGAGGACGACGACTGACGCACCTCGCGTCCTTCCGATCCGCGCCGATCCGCGCGCCTCAGCTCACGTCCGCGATCGACGCGTCGAGCGCATCCAAGAACCACGCGAGCTCGCCCTCGTCGACGTTCAGCGGCGGCACCGCGTAGATCACGTCGCCCAGCGGTCGCAGCAACACGCCGCGCGCCTTCGCCGCCTCGTGCACCTTCCACCCACGATCGTCCTCCAGGTAGCTCCCGCGCCCGAGATCGATCGCCGCCACCATGCCGAGCCCACGCGCGTTCGACACCCCCGCATGCCGCGACAGCCGCTCGAAGCCCGCGCGCAGCACCTCCGCGCGACGCGCGACGCCTTCGAGCACACGCTCCTCTTCGAAGATGCGCAGCACCTCGAGCGCGACCGCGCAGCCGAGCGGATTGCCGGTGAACGTGTGCCCGTGCAGGAACGCGCGCCCCATGCCGCCACGAAAACCTTCGTAGACCGCGTCGGTCGCGAGCGTCGCCGCGAACGGCAACAAGCCGCCCGAGAGCCCCTTCGCGGTGCAGAGCAGATCGGGCACCACGCCCGCGCGCTCGCACGCCCACATCGTCCCCGTGCGCCCGAAGCCGGTGAACACTTCGTCCGCGATCAGCAGCACGCCCGCGCGATCGCACGCGTCACGAAGCCGCCGCAGCAGCGCGGCACCGAAGAAGCGCATCCCGTTGGCGCCTTGCACGAGCGGCTCCACCACGAGCGCGCACACGGTGTCGCCTTCGGTCGCGAGGTGCGCCTCGAGTCGCGCACAGAGCGTCTCCCACTCCGCCTCCGTTCGCGGCGCCGTTCCGTCCGCGCCCCGCACGCGATCGCGAAAGAGCAGCGGGCGAAACACCGACGTGAAGTCGTCCACCGCGCCGACGCTCATCGCGCCCACGGTGTCGCCGTGGTAGGCGCCCGGAAACGCGAGAAACCGCTGCCGCTTCGCACCACCCTTCGACGGCGCGTTCTGCTGCGCGTGCTGGTACGCGATCTTCAGCGCGACCTCGACCGCGGTGCTCCCATCGTCCGAGTAGAAGACGCGCGAGAGCCGCCGATCGCCCTTCGGCGCGACCTCCACCAGCTTCGCCGCGAGCTCCGCCGCCGGCGCGTGCGTCGCCGCCGCGAGCGCGACGTGCGGCAGCACCTCGGCCTGCGCGCGCAGCGCCGCCACGAGCCGCGGGTGCGCGTAGCCGAGCACCTGACACCACCACGCGCCGGTCGCGTCGAAGTAGCGACGACCGTCCGCGTCGATCACGAACGCGCCTTCTGCGCCCGTGATCACGAGGTCGTCGCCCGTCGCGTGGCGCTCGAGCGAGGTGAAGGGACGCCAGACGTGCGCGCGGTCGAGCGCGAGGATGCGATCGCGATCGTTCATCGCGCGCGTCCTGCCACGCGCGCCTCGACCAGGCACGCCACCCCGCGCCGTCGCACACACGCCGTCGCACACACGCCGTCGCACACACGCCGTCGCGAACGATCGCGCGCACCCCTTCCCTCCCCGCGCCTTCGACTGTTATGACCTCCCTTCGAGGTCGGCCTCGGCGCACACCGAGCTCGCGACGACCCTGGGTCGATCACGAAGCGCGGCGCGGCGAGCGGCCTCCGGCCCGAGCAGGAGAGAGCATGAGCAAGGAACGCAGCGACCTGAAGGTCACCGGTCGCCATTCCGAGATCCCCGCCCCGAACGTCGCGATCGACGACTCGGGCGACGGCGTCATCATCGTGGTCACGCAGGCCTTCGGTCCGAAGGGCGACAACCTCGTCGGCGTCTCCGACGTGAAGTTCGACGGCTACCCCGCCGTCTCCCTCGGCGTGCGTACCCCCGACGGTCGCGAAGGCCTCGTGCACCTGAGCCCCATCCACGGCGATCCGCGCAAGAGCGGCTTCGTCGACATCGCGCCCGGCACCAAGTGCGAGATCTTCTGCCCCGTCAGCAAGGAACCGCTCCCCGCGCTCGGCGCGGTCGAGGACGGCAGCGGCGCGACCTACCGCGCGCTCTTCCTCACGCCCAAGCTCGAAGAGGGCGCGGTGGTCATGATCAGCGACGTCTGGGGTCATTTCCACAGTCGCATCATCGACGACATGGAGCTGCTATCGTATTGGGCGGTCACCCACGACGCCGAGGGCTGAGCCCGGCACCGTAGGCAGCCGGCCCCCGGCAGACCGCGACTCCGGCAAACCGTCGCCGGAGCGGAGATTCGAGGTTGGGCCTGAAGCTTCGAGAAGTGAGCAACCGTTTTCAGCCTCGCGCCGGCCGCGTGATCGACGGTCGCTACGTCCTCGAGAGCGCGATCGGCGAGGGCGGGCACGCGCTCGTCTGGCGCGCGCGCCATCAGCGCCTCGGCCACCACGTCGCGGTGAAGTTCCTGCGCGAGCCCGACGACCAGGAGCGCCGCGCGCGATTCCTCCGCGAGGCCCAGGTCGCGGCCGCCATCCGCCACCGCAACGTCGTCGAGATCCTCGACGTCGGCGAAGAGGACGACCACGTCTACATGGTGATGGAGCTCCTCGAAGGAGACTCCCTCGCCGAGCATCTCGCGAAGGGACCGATGAGCGTCCCGGAGGCGGTGCGCCTCACCGCCGCGATCCTCGGCGGCCTCACCGCGGTCCACGAGGCGGGCATCGTCCACCGCGATCTCAAGCCCGAGAACGTCCTGCTGGTGAGCGACGCGGACGGCTACTTCCCGAAGATCGTCGACTTCGGGATCTCGCGCGTGCACATGCGCGAGTCCGAGCGCCCTGCGGAGAACCGCCTGCGCGACTCCGGGCCCGCGCTCGTCTCCGTCGTTCCCACCCAAGAGAACGTCCTCGTCGGCACGCCCGAGTACATGTCGCCCGAGCAGGTGCGCGCGAAGACCCGCGTCGATCACCGCAGCGACGTCTGGTCGATCGGCGTGATGCTCTACGAGATGCTCACGAGCGACGTGCCCTTCCGCGGTGAGACCGCGGCGGACGTGTTCATCGCCGTCGCGACCGAGACCGAGAAGCCGATCTCGGAAGTGCGCCCCGACGTCCCCGAGCCGCTCGCGCGTTTCCTCCACCGCGCACTGCGCAAGTCCGCCGCCGAGCGCTACGCGAACGCCCGCGCGATGCGGCGCGCGCTGGTGCAGGCGGTCGCGGAGTCCGCCCAAGAGCTCGAGTCGCGTGGCCCTGCGGCCTACGAGTCGGCCCACGCGCTCCGCGCCGCGCTCGGCGCGAGCTACGAGCCCGGCGACTCCGTCGTCATGAAGCTCCCCGCGACGCGCGGCGCCCGCGAGGATCAACCGACCCGCACCCTCGAAGGCACCATCTCCGCCGAGATGAGCGTCGGCGGCGGCAAGCGCCGCGCGGTGCTCCTGCTCTCGCTCGTCGGCATCGTCGCGCTCGTGGGCGCAGGCACCTTCGTGATGCTCGGACAAACGGAGCCGCCGGACGCGAGCGCCGAGGCCGCGAGCGCCGCCCCGACCGAGCCGACCGAGCCCGTCGCGCCAAACACCTTGCCCGCCACCGTCCGCGTCGAGCTCCGCCCGCTCCCCGAAGGCGCCGAGGTCTGGCTCGACGGACGCCTCCAGCCGAGCGGCTCCCTCGAGGTCTCCACCGACGCCTCCCACGCCCTCGAGGTCCGCGCTCCCGGCCACGACACCTGGCGCGTCGAGCGCCGCTTCGAAGCGAACGCCGAGCTCCAACCGGTGATGCCTCTCTCCGCGCCAATCGCCCCGATCGCGCCGGCCACCGCGCGCACGCCCCGCCGCGGCACCGAGCGCCCGAGCACGACGACCACGACGCCGCAGCGCAGCACGATGCGCGCGACCACGATGCGCGGCATCTACACCGACCCGGGCTTCTGAACGCTGCTGCGTCACCGCGACCGAGCGCGGTCGTGAACGTAGTCGTGAACGTGGTCGTGGTCGTGAACGGCGACGTCGGCGACGCCCACGTCAACGCAGAAGATCACACGAAGATTACACGCGGAAGATCACACGCACCTCACGCACAGACCACACTCGGTTCACACGCAGAAGATCACGACCGGCTCGCGCGAACGAGCACATCTCACCCGAGCAGCACCGCGGCCAACGCCGCGCCCGCCGGCAGCGCCTGCACGACCAAGATCGTCCACTTCGCGGAGTACGCCCCGTAGAGCCCCACGACGATCACGAACGCGAGCAGGATCACCACCGCGTTCCACTCCCCCCGCAGCGCGGCATACGCCAGCGCCGCCGCGAGCGCGCCGTTGTAGACCCCTTGGTTCGCCGCGAGCACCCTCGTCGTCTCCGCGTCCTCCGCGCTCATCCCGAACGACCGCCGCACCTTCGGTGTCGTCCAAGCGAACGTCTCCAGAACCATGAAGCCGACGTGGAGCGCGGCGACGACCAGCGTGAGCACGAGCGCGAGCATGCTCTGTTCTTGAACGAACGACCAAGAACCGTCAAGCCGCACGTCGTCACCGCGTGACGCACGTCGTCCCGCACCGAGCCGGCGCACCGAGCACACACACCGAGCACGCACACCGAGCGCGCACACCGAGCGCGCACGCCGAGCACGCACCGAGCAGAGCGGTCGATCCCAGCTCAACGCGTCAGCGTCACGCGCTCGATCTCTTCACCCACCACCCCGATCACCACCAGCTCCACCTTCGCGCCGTCCACGTCGAAGCGCAGGTAGTGCTGCCGCGGATCGAAGAACGCGACCCGATCCGCCCACGGCACGTCGCGCTCTTGCGCGTAGTACGGCGCGCCCGCGCCGCCGCTCACGAGCTGCCAGAACGGCCGCTCCACGCCTTCCACCACTCCGTCGTCCACCCGAAGCCGCGAGTAGTTGTGCTCGTCCGCGCAGACCAACGCGAGCACCCCGTGCGCGCCGAGCAGCCGCGCGAAACGATCGCGCATCGCGACCATCTCCGGGATCTGCCCGTCCCACCACATCGCGTCCTTCGCGTGCCCACCGTTCGGGAACGCCGGCTCGTGCGTCACCACCACCAGGTGCTTCGCGCCCCGCTCGCGCGCCGCGCGCAGATCCGCGTCGAGCCACTCGAGCTGCACGTCGTCGAGCGTGCCCTCGCGCTGCCCACGTCGAAACGTCGACCCGCGCGCCATGCCCACCGCGTAGTTGCTGTTCACCGACGCCACGTGCACCTCGCCCACGTCGAACGAAAACACGTTCTCCGAATACGTCGGCCACGGCACGTCGTTCGTCGGCGCGCGCGGCGCGGGCGCGTTCTCCGGGTTCACGAACACCCGCGCGAAGATCGCCTCCGCGCTCGGCTCGATCCGATACGCCGCCGTGCCGTCCGACCAGAGATCGATCAGCGCCTCGTGGTTCCCCATCGTCTCGTAGATCGGCAGGTGCGCCGCGAACGGCTGCACCACGCGCCGCCACTGCGCGAGCTCGTGCTCGAAGAGCCCCGGGTGCGTCGTGTAGCCGTCGATCAGATCACCCGCGAACACCACGAAGCGCGGATCGTCCTGCGCTCGAAGAGCGCGCGTAGCACCCGCGCGTTCGTCCCGCCGTAGCGCTCGTCGGCGCTCCCGTGCCCCGAGCGGCTGTCGCCGAGCACCACGAACGAGAATTTCGTCAGCGCCTCCGGGTGCGTCTCGAACGTGCCGCCGCGGTGCACGTGCACGCGCCCGCCACGCTCGATCACCACCGGCTGATACCGATAGCGCGTCGCCACCTCCAGCCCGTCGAGCGTGATCTCGTGCCGCGTGCCGAGGTCCGTGCTCTCGAAGAGCCGCGCCGCGCGACCTTCCGGAAAGAGCGCCACGAACGCCGCCGTCGCGGCATCCGTCTCGAACGTGATCGTCACGCTCTGCGGCGAGAGCGCGTCGAGCTCCGGCCCGTGCGTCAGCTTCGGCCGCGCCTCGAAGCGCGCGCCCTCGCCATCACGCACGAGACGAAACGGCTGCTCCCCGTCGAACACCGCGACCCCCGCGTCCGACACGTCCGCGAGCTCCAGCCGCCACGCCACCGCGCCGCGTCCCGTGCGCGCGATCTGCGACACATCCACCACTGGACCCAGCATCGCGCGCAGGTCCATGCGCGCCGCGTACGCGTACACGCCGGGTGGCGCGCCCTCCGCCGTCACGAGCCCCGCCGCACGATGCCGAAAGCGCGGCGCCGACAGCGGCGCGTCCGCCATCACCGCCCCGTACGACACGTTCCCGAACGGCACCGGTCGCGACGTCTCCACGTGCACCCACGCGACTCCGTCGGCGTCCACGCGCACGTGCGGCTCCCGCACCAAGAACGGCTGCGGCGTCGACACCGGGATCGCCGGATCGGGAGGCACCCGCCCGATGAACGGCCCCTCGCTCGGCATCGCCACCAACGCGCCCGGCGTACCCACCGTCGGCGTCTCGGGGATGCGCGAGAGATCCACCCGCGCGCGCAGCTCGTCCTCGATCGTCGCCACGCCTTGCGCGTCCAGGTGCGGCGGTCGCGCGATCGCGTCCACCATCCGAAGCCGAGCCTCGTCCGCGCGCGCCCCCGGCGTCGAAGGCGTCGGCGTCTCGGCCGTCGCTTGCTGCGAGTCTTCGTCCGACCCACCGCACCCACCGACGCACACGAGCAGCCCGAACGTCGCGAATGAGATCGACGTCGCGAAGAAGACCGACGTCGCGAACGAAACCGAAGTCGCGAAGGAGACCGGAGCACGCATGCCTCGCGTGGTAGCAGATCCGCAGCCCCAACCGATCCGCGGACCGCGCACGCTTCCTGCTCGGTACGCCGCGAACCACGAGCGCAACCCGCTCGTCGCAACATCACGAAACGAACTCCGTCGCACCGCACGTCGCATGCGTCACTCACCGCGCGACGGGTCCGCACACACGTCCACACGACTGCCCCCGACTCGCTCGCACGACTCGCTCACACGACTCGCTCACACGACTCGCTCACACGACTCGCTCACACGACTCGCACGACTCGCTCACACGACTCGCTCACACGACTCGCACGACTCGCACTCGCACGACTCGCTCACACGAATCGCTCACACGACCACCGACGACTCGCTCACCCACGCATCACCTGCACACCGAGTCTCGCCACGTCGACTCGCTCGCCGCGAGCCGAGCCGCACCTTTCGGAGCTCACCATGACTCGCTCGACCCCACACCATCTCCCACGCGTCGTCACCCTCGCCGTCGCCCTCACGCTCGCGCTCCTCGCGTCACCCGCAGAAGCCCAGCCCACCAGGGGCAACGCCACCTGGGTCGGCGCCATCGCCACCCAAGACCTCACGCCTGGCACCTTCGGTCCGTCCCTCTGGCTCGACCTCCACATGCGCCACGAAGAGGCGGCCACCAACGTCCTCGTCCGCCCCGCCGTCGGCCTCCGCATCTTCCCGTGGCTCTCCGTCTGGGCCGGCTACGCGTGGACCCCGAGCTTCCCCCACTCCGACGACCCCTCCCGCATCGACGAGCACCGCGCGTGGGAGCAAGTCATCGTCAGCCACGCCTTCGGCGCCGGCTTCGCGTTTCAATCCCGCACCCGCTTCGAGCACCGCTTCGGCGAGAACAGCGACCAAGTCGCCCACCGCTTCCGCGAGTTCGTCCGCCTCGGCTGGATGCACGCGACTCTCCCAATCGGCGTCGTCGTCTGGGACGAGCTCTTCGTCGGCATCCGCGGCGCCGACTGGGGAGCCGAGCCCCGCTACGACCAGAACCGCTTCTTCGTCGGCCCCGTCTTCCGCGTCGCGCCCTGGCTCCGCGTCGAGCCCGGCTACCTCCACGTCCACCTCGACCGCGCCCGCGACCGCCACGTCCACGCGGTGGCGGTGAACCTGTTCTTCACGGGTACGCGGTGACGAGCAG
>CALJLK010000440.1 GCA_937982655.1 uncultured Sandaracinus sp. | reverse complement strand
CGGCCTTCGGCCTCCGCTCACGGAGCGCGGGGAGATCCCCGCGACCCCCTCCTCGCACCGTCCCTACGCTTCGCTTCGGGCCGGCGCTCGGACGCTCCGCGGGCCAAGGGGCTCCGCCCCTTGGAACCCTGGTGTCGGCTTCGAGCGCGCTTGATCCCAACTCGGAGTGCGGCGAGTCGCGAGCCTCGCGGTCGGTTGGGCTACAGCCCCGCGGGGAAGCCGATCACAGCGGGGTGATCACCAGGTTGTCGAAGTAGAGATCGCTCTGCCAGTTGTTGAAGGCGAAGTGATCGTGGCCGCGTCCTTCGAGCGGCTCGGGATCGTTCAGGCTCGCGAGCTCGCGATCGTCGGCCCAGGCCGTGATCACGTTGCCGCGGCGCTCGATCTTCAGCCGGTACACGCGGCCTTGCTCGACCGGGTAGCGCGGGCCCACCGCAGCGTCGGCGCCGTGCTCGTCCATGCGCGCGATCTGGTTCTTCGAGTTGCCCCAGCCGCCGAAGTTCAGGACGTAGCTCGTCGCGGTGTAGCTGTCGGTCTCCGCGCGGCTCGATCCGTCGCCGAAGACCTCGAGCTTGATGTCGCCTTCGGGCGAGAGGCTCTTCACGTCGACCTCGATGCGCACGTCGCGCGGCAGCACGCGGCGCAGCCAGAGCGGGCGGTTGCGGGCGCCGCGCACGTGGAGCCAACCGTCGCGGATCTCGTAGGGGCCGCCGGTGTTGTTGTAGAGGTCGCCGAGCTGCTCGCGCTCGAAGTCGTCGCGGAAGCCCTCCGCGCCGATCGCAGGATCGCCTTGAGGGGTGCACCCGAAGAGGGCGGAGAGGGCGAGGAGGAGAATCGTTCGCACGGCGGCGGAGGGTAGAGCGCGGAGCGGCGGGCGGCACGTGGGCGCGCGCCTGCCCTTGGCGACGAGAGGCGCATCGGCGATCGCGAGCACGGCCGACGCTTTCGTCGTCGCGCCTCTCCTCCTTCGGTCGGCGGCCGTCACGCCGGTTCACTCGCAGAGCGCGGCGCGAACCTCCGAGGCGTCGCAGTGGATGCGCGCCAGATCGAGGTCGCCGACCAACATCGCGAGAGCCGACGCGAGCTGACGTGCTTCGTCGACCCGCGCTGGCTCGATCGCGACGCCTTCCTCCCCGAGCCGCACCATCCGTCGGTACGCCGAGAGCGCGCGCACGAAGCGGCCGCGCTCGCGGGCGAGGGAGCCCTCCGACCACCAGACCTCGACGCTCCGCGGCGCGAACCGTGTGAGCGCGAGGGAGCTCGCGAGGGCCTCCTCGTCGCGTCCCGCCGCCACCAGCGCGTCGATCTCCGCGAGCCCGAGCGCCACGTCGTCCGGCCGCCGTCGGCGTCCGACCCGCGCCGCTTCGAGGGCCGCGCCGATCTCACCGCGCGCCAAATGGAGACGCACGAGGCCCACGTACGCAGGCGCGAAGCTCGGATCGACCTGCACCGCCTCGCGGAACGTGCCGACCGCGCCCGGCACGTGGCCAGCGGCTTCGAGGCGCGTCGCCCGCTCCACCAGCCGCGCCGCCCGCGCGCTGCGCGACATCGGGCCCTGCGCGAACGCGTCCGAGGGCGACGAGACCGAGGTCACGCCGACCACGACCCACGAGATCGCGAGGATCCACGAGCGGATAGGAGACCGAGCAGTGGGGGTCATGGGCGCGCCGACACGGTTGCGTCCGGAAGCGCGCCAGTGTAGCCCCCGCACGGGGCGTCGTCCCCCGCGTGCGCGGTCGGGAATCGCGGGCGCGTCGGGAGCCTCCCGCGGGGCTCCGAACCCGCGCCCTCTCGCGCCCGGACACCATGCGCACCGCAGCTTTCCTCGCGTTCTTCCTCTCCGGCGCCTCCAGCCTGATCTTCCAGTCCATCTGGTCGCGCATGCTCGGTCGCGTCTTCGGCGCCAGCCACATCGCGATCAGCACGACGGTCACGATGTTCATGGCCGGCCTCGGTCTCGGCGCGTTCCTCGCCGGCCGCTACGCCGACAAGATCAAGAAGCCGCTCCTCGCGTACGGCATCGTGGAAGGCATCGTCGGCGTGTGGGCGCTGCTCGTGCCCTTCCTCGTCGATCCCGAAGGCTGGCTCGCGGGGGTCAACGCGTGGCTCCGCAACGACGTCGACCTCTGGTGGGCGCGCCTGCTGCTCCGCTTCCTCGTGGTCGCGCCGATTCTTCTCGTGCCCACGACGCTGATGGGCTCGAGCCTCCCGCTCCTCTCGCGGCACTTCGTCGCGCGCGCGAGCGACGCCGGCAAGGTCGGCGCGTGGGTCGGCGCGCTCTACTCCGTGAACACCTTCGGCGCCGTCGCGGGTGTCGCGCTCGCGTCGTTCGTGTTGCTCCCGAACCTCGGCGTCTCGACGACCAACGTGGTGGCTGCGTCGATGAACTTCGCGCTCTTCGCGCTCATCTTCGCGTTCCGTCGCCAGCTCGAAGCCGCGGGCGCCGACGCGCCGATCGCCGCGAAGGACACGAAGGACGAGAAGGCCGCGGAGACCAAGCTCGACGCCGACGCGAAGGACGAGCCCACGAAGAAGAAGGCGACGAAGAAGAGCGGGAAGGCGGATCTCGAGACGAAGGTCGGCGACCGCGAGAAGCTGGCGGAGAAGCTCTCGGAGAAGCTGGGCGAGAAGAAGCCCGACTCCGCCGTCACCACCGACGCCGAAGACGCGATCGCGATCCCCATCACCGCCTTCGCGCGCAAGGCCGCCTTCTTCGCCTTCGCCGCGTCCGGTCTCGCGTCGCTCTGTTACGAGGTCGTCTGGACCCGCGCGCTCGCGATGACGATCGGGTCGAGCTACCAATCGTTCTCGCTGATCCTGATGACCTTCCTCATCGGGATCGCCGGCGGCTCCGCGGTCGCCTCGGGCGCGATTCAAGGCAAGCGCCTGCTGCCCACCGCCGCGATCAGCTCCTTCGCGCTCGTGCTCCTCGCGAACGCGAGCTGGGGCACCGAGAACGATTGGATGACGTGGCTGCTGCTCTGCGGCGTCTTCACGATCCCCATCGCCGTCATCTGGAGCGCGGTCGCCGCGCGACGACGCAGCACCTTCTCGACCTCGGTGCCGGTCGTGCCTGCGCTGCTCATGCTGCTGAGCCCCGCGTGCGCCGCGCTCGTCAACGCGCTCTCGTTCGACGGTCGCCTCTCCGCCATCGTCGCCGCCGTCACGCTCACCGTCTGCGCCTTCCTCGCGATCACGATCGCGCTGCGTCGCTACCCGGTGCTCCAGCTCGCCTCAATGACCCTCTTCATCGCGCTCGCGGCCTTCGTGAACTACGCGTACCAGGACGAGATCCCCTGCGCGTTCGCGTCGCTCGTGGCGCCCATCGAGCAGCTCTACGACCACGTGGGCCTCGTGCGCGCGTTCATGTGGCTCACCGCCGCGCTCTGCCTCTTGCCCGCCACCGTCGGCATGGGCGCGATGTTCCCGCTCGTCCTGCGCATCTGGACGCGCGGCGGCGGCGACGTCGGCCGCGACGTCGGCAACGTCTACTCCGGCAACACGCTCGGCTCGATCCTCGGCGCGTGGCTCCCGGGCTTCGTGCTGATGCAGACGCTCGGCATGGAGCAGACGATCGTCATCGGCATGTTCGTCTACCTCGGCGTCGCGCTGCTCCTGCTGATCGCGTCGGCCACCGAGAACAAGGACGAGAAGGCCGCAACCGCAAAGAAGCCAGCCGACGACGAGGCCGACGATCTCGATGCGGAGCCCAGCGGCCCGCCCACCTGGTACGCGCTGACCGTCTACCTGCTCGCGCCGCTGATCCCGCCGATGGTCGTGATCCTCGCGCTCCTCGGCTGGCGACCGCCCGACTTCCTGTCCGGTCTGCGCTGGAATCAATCGCAGATGACGCTCGGCGTCTTCCGCGTTTCGCTCGCGCGCGACGCGTGCAGCGACGCGTGGGGCGAGCCCGATCTCGTCTACTACCACGACGGCCTCTCCACCACGGTGTCGGTCGAGCGTTGGGGTCGACACTACGCGATGAAGAACAACGGCAAGGTCGACGCCAGCAACGGCGACGACATGCCGACGCAGATCATGGTCGCGGCCTACCCGCTGCTGATGCACCCGAACGGACCCGAGGATCTCGACGTCGCCGTCGTCGGCTTCGGCTCCGGCGTGTCGGTCGGCACCGCGCTCCGCTTCCCCGTGAAGAGCGTCGACGTGATGGAGCTCGAGCGCGCGATCCCGGACGCGTCCAAGTACTTCCAGGACGTCAACGGGCTCGACTACGTGCTCTCGGACTTCCCGTACGTGCAGATGGATCGGCTCACCGTCATCAACGACGACGGCCGCAACTACCTCGCGTCCACCGATCGTCAGTACGACGTGATCGTGAGCGAGCCCTCGAACCCCTGGATCACGGGTGTCTCGGACCTCTTCACCACCGATCACTGGCGCATCACGAAGCAGCGCCTGCGTCCCGGCGGGATCTACTGCCAGTGGGTGCAGCTCTACGAGCTGAGCCCGGAGAACATCAAGACGATCTACCGGACCTTCGCGTCGCAGTTCGAGCACGTGCTCGTCTTCGCGGCGGAGGACCTCTCGAGCGACACCGTGCTGCTCGGCAGCGACTCGCCGCTCGAGCTCGACGTGCAGCGCCTGCGCGCGGCCTTCGCGCTCCCGAACGTGACCGAGGAGCTCGAGCGCGCGTACATCCACTCGCCCTACGACGTCTTCGCGCGCCTCATCCTCGGCTCGAAGGAGGAGGTGAACCAGTTCACGCAGATCGAGCATCGCCTGCGCGGCGGTGAGTGGGTCGCGTACCCCGACTCGTCGAACCCGGCGGATCGTTCGTGCCCGCCGGAGAGCTGCCGACGCGAGCCGGTGGTGCTCAACACCGACGACAACGTGCACATCGAGTTCGCGGCGCCTCGCGATTTGATCGGCTACCAGCGCTTCGAAGGTTACCTGGCGAACATCTACTCGCCGGAGTGGCCGTACGGGCGTTTGACCGATCACATCCGCGGCTTCGGAGAAGGCGAAGAAGCCGCGCGCCAATATGCCGAGCTCGCGCTCGCGCTGATCGCGCACGGCAAGAAGCCCGAAGCGGCCGCGTTCATCGCGCGCTCGCAGGAAGCGGGCGGGGTGCGCGAGACGCGCATCGCGGCCGAGGTGATCACGCGGCTGATGAGCGGCGAGAACGAGCCGACCATCTTCCTCGAGACGCCGGTCCCCGGTCCGCAGCTCGCAGCGCGCGAGGCACGCACACTCTCGGAGGGATTCCTGCGCGTGCGTGAGGCGGTCGATCAAGGCTCGTTCGGGGTCGCGCTCTCCGCGATGGAGGAGATCCCCGCGCCGCTGCGGCTTCACAGCGGCCCGAGCTTGAAGCTCCTGCACGCGTACCTGCTCTACAAGACCGCGCCGACCTACCAGTCGCGGTACCGCGAGGCGATCGAGCTGCTCGAGGATCTCGTGCGTTCGGAGGAGGAGTACGTCCTCCGACACGCGGAGATCTTCTACTTCCTCGGGCGCTGCCACGACGCCGAGCTCGCCTTCGACAAGGGCATGCGGAACATGCGGCTCTTCGTGGAGGCGCGGATGACGGCGGAGGAGCAAGGCGATGCGCCCGGTGAAGCGCCGACGACCGACGCGCCGGAGGAAGCCGCGGGCGATCCCCCGGACGGATCGCACAAGGCGGAGCGAACGGTGGCGCCAACCGCGCCTTCGCCGACCGCGCCTGCGCCGACGCCCTGATGAAGCCGCGTGTCGAGCTCGTCTGCCGAGCTCGACGCGGTCGCGCTCGCGCGGTCCGATCCACAGCCAGTGTGCCGAGCTGGACGGCTCGAGGATCGACCGCGGTGTCGATCCGCGAGGCGAGGTCGGCGTGCGTCCCTCGATCGGGACCCTTCGTTTCCGTGAAGTTTCCTCGCGGAATCGAGCACGACACACCGCGAAGAGGTCTTCTCAGTGCGCCCCGCCGAGAGTGCGTAAAGCGCTACGCAGATCGCAGACGCGCTCTCGAAACCCTTGATGAATTTCGCCACACACACCGTGGCACGCGACCTGCTGAGGGGTCCGCATCCCCATGCAGGAAACCACTTCCGACCGCCGCCCGAGCACGCCCCCCGAAGCCGATCGTTCGCTTCGCATCCTCGCCAAGAGCGTGTACCGGGAGCTGAAGGCCAACGGCCACTCGCGCTCCGACATCGTGGGCTTCACGAGCACCCTCCTCGAGCTGGTCACCACCGACCTCAAGGACGGGAACGACGACTGAGCGGCTCACCCCGCGCGGCCGAGTGCCGCACCAAACGCCGAACGACGCGCCGACGAGAGTCCGCGCGTCGTTCGCGTTTGGAGGGCCTACGCGAGGTCGCAGTGGTGGCGGGTGTTCGCGCGCGTACTGCGACGCCGTAGCGTCCGCTCACGCGTCGCTCAGCCCCGCAAGACCGCTCCGCGACTCGAGGCACACGCTCAGCGACGCGAGGCGCGTGCGAGGGCGGTCGGCGCGTCGCTCATCGCGCTCCGCACCGCAGCGGAGAGCGCCTGCTCCGCGAGGCGCTGCTGCTGGTCCCGGTTCTCGCGCCGCGGAGGCTCGCTGCCCGTCGCCGCGCCCGAGAGCATCCCGCGCAGGTTGCCCTCTTCGACCAGCGTGAGGTTCACCTCGCAGCGCACCGAGAGCTCGCTGCGACCGCGCTGCGCGTCGACGCGCACGAGGTTCCCATCGAGCGTCAGCTTCGGGATCCGGCGCCGCCGCATCTCGCGCGTCGCCTCGTCTTGGATCGCCTCGGCGCTCGAGAAGACCGCGACGCCGCGCAACACCACGAGCGAGCTCATCACCTCGTCGCGCATCTTGTTCACGAGGCGCTCGGCCCCTGGATGGCGCGTGCGGTGGTCCATGTTGCCGAGCACCACGGCGTAGCGAATCGTCGGCCACGAGACGCGGCGCGCTTCGGGAACGAACGTCACCGAAGGCATGAAGCCGGCGGCTGGAGGGGGCGTCGCCGCCGCAGTCGCCGTCCCGGTCGAGGTCGGCGGTCCGTCTCCTTGCTCGAGGCGCTCGATCGCGCGCTGCGCCTGCATGCGCACGGCGGCGGAGTCGTCGCGCTGTGCCCGTCGCAGCGACGCGATCGCGCGCGCGTCGCCGAGCCGACCGAGCGCGGTGGCCGACGCCGCGCGCACCGCAGGGTTCGCGTCGCGGAGCGAGCGCTCGAGGTGGGGTCGGTACGCGGCGTCGCGCGTGTTGCCCATGCCGAACGCGGCTTGTACGCGCACACGGAAGTCGCTCGCCTCGGAGAGCGCGCGGATCAACGCCGCGCGATCCTGCGCGACGCCCGGCCCCACCGCGAGCAGCACGGTGACGCACGCGAGCGCCACCGCGGCGCGCGCCCACAGGGTTCGCCGAGCTCTCACGCGCTTCCCCCGGAGATCCACGTCGACTTCCATCTCGGCGTCCACACCGACATCCACGGCGACATCCACACCCGCTCGCGCCGCCGCGGTCGCCCGCGGTGGACCTCTAGGATACGGCGCGCCGACCGGTCGTCGTCAACCACGTGAGGCGCTTCGGACGCAGATCGCGCGTGACGATTCATCGACTCGCGCGGTCACGGATCCCTCGCGTGGCGCGGGCGATCCGCGATCGCCGTGGTCGTGCGAGCGCTACGTTCGACTTCATGCGCCTACCTCGTCGCACCCACGACTCGCACGAATCGATTCCTGGGATCGGCGAGATCACCGGACCGCCGAGGTGCGAGGACGACCACGCGCGCTCTTCGTCGCATGCCGTCGACGACGGGACGACACCGTGCTTCGACGACGTCAGGCGGGATCGGTGCAGCCGTCCTCGTCGACGTCGCGGCCTTCTTCCGCCGCTTCGTTCGGGCATCGATCGTCGACGTCCGGGATGAAGTCGTTGTCGTTGTCCGGATCGAGGCAGCCGTCATCGTCCTCGAAGCCGTCGAGATCCTCGGGGAGGTGGGGGCACTCGTCGAGGTCGTCGGGGATGCCGTCCGCGTCGAGGTCGCGCGCGCGTGGGACCCAATGCAGGCCCGCGGTCGCGCGGATCGAGGGCGTGCCGACTCCGTCCGTGAAGCCGGTGCCCACGAGCGCGATCAGGGTCAAGTCGCCGACGCGGTAGGTGAAGCCGAGGTCGCCCTCGACCGCGGTGCGACCGTCCCCGCCGAAGGGTCGGCGCGCGTCGACCTCGCCGCGCGTCTCGATCGTCACGCCGAGCCCTTCGACCCACGGGACCGGCACCTTCACGCCAAGCCCGAAGAGGAGCTGATCGCGGAAGAGCGTGGCGCCGACGAAGCGATCGTCGAAGCGATGACGCCAGCCGAGCATGAGCCCCGCGCCGAGCCCGAAGACGTGGAAGTCGCCGATGAGCTGGATGTCGGAGGTGACGCCGCTCTCGCCCATGAACGCGTCGTCGTCGCCCGTGGGCAGCGTGAGGGTGCCGAGGATCGCGACGCCCGGGCCTTCGTTGCGACGTCGCATCGGGCTCGCGCCGCGACCGTAGATGCGCGCGCGCGCGGTCACGCGAAGATCGCCGAGCGCTTGAGACGCGGGTGGTGCGAGCCCGTCGGAGAAGGCGCTCGCGTCGCTCGACTGATGCAGCAACACCGGCAGATCGAGCGCGAGCGCGAAGCGAGTGCCGAGGCCGACCTGCGCTTGGAGATCCGCGACGAAGCGGTGTCGGATCGCGTCGATCTCGCCTCGATCGATCGTGGTGAAGCGCAGCGGTTGTTTCGCGTAGTCGAGCCAGAGGCCGAGGTTCCAGCGGCCGTGGCCAGGCGTCGCGGTGCCTTGGACCCCGAGGAAGCCGTCGGGATCGAGCGCGGGCCGCATGCGGTTGACGTCGACGCTGCGCTGAGCTGCAGCGGGAGACGCGACGATCACGCCGGACACGCCGACCAGAAGAGAACAAGCGAAGACGAACGCGCGCATCGGGCGCGAGCATGCCACGACTGCACGACGAGACGCCGCCGCTCGTTGCATGAGAGAAACGGCTCGTCGAACGCGTCGACGGGCGCACGCGCGGGTCCCACAGAGTCTCACGTCGCTCACCGCGACGGATTGGAGCCATCGTGACCGACCAAGACAAGCACGACGACAGCGCCTCCGAGTCGGCCGGGTCAGCGACCGACGTCGTCCTCGGCGCCCAGCGCCTCGGCTTTCCGTGGGTGACCGCGGACCCCTTCCTCTTCTGCGTGCACCACGACGACGCCTACCCGGCCGGCGACGAGTCGATGGGCCCGGCCGCCTCGCTCGCGGGTCGTCACATCGGGCAGGACTTCGAGGGCAAGGACGGCTGGCGCATGTACCACGGCGACGTGGTGCCCGGCTTTCCGCAGCACCCGCATCGCGGCTTCGAGACGGTGACCGTAGTGCGGCGCGGGCTCGTCGATCACGCCGACTCGCTCGGCGCGACCGCGCGCTACGGCGAAGGCGACGTGCAGTGGCTCACCGCGGGGCGCGGCATCGTGCACTCGGAGATGTTCCCGCTCGTGAAGACCGACGCGCCGAACCCGGCCGAGCTCTTCCAGATTTGGTTGAATCTTCCCAGCGCGGACAAGATGGCCGAGCCGTCGTTCACGATGCTCTGGGCGCCCACGATCCCGAAGCTCGTGCGCGAGGACGACGAAGGCCGAAAGACGTGGCTGACGATCGTCGCGGGCGCGTTCGAGCACGTGACGCCTCCGAGCCCGCCGCCGCACTCGTGGGCCCGTCGGCCCGAGAGCGAGGTCGCGATTTGGACGCTGAAGATGGAGCCAGGCGCGCGCTTCGCGATCCCCGCGGCGTCGCCGGGGCTCAACCGCGTGCTCTACTTCTTCCGCGGCGACGAGCTGATCGTGGCGGGCGGGCGCGCACCGGTGGGCGTGGCGATCGCGGTGCGACCGGATCGTGTGGTGGAGCTCGAGGCGGGCGACGCCGAGGTCGAGATCCTGATGCTGCAAGGGCGCCCGATCGGAGAGCCGGTCGTGCAATACGGACCCTTCGTGATGAACAGCGAGCAGGAGATCCGGCAGACCTTCGCGGACTACCAACGCACGAAGTTCGGCGGTTGGCCGTGGCCCGAGGATGGACCGGTGCACCCGCGCGAAGCGGGTCGGCGCGCGAAGCATCCGGACGGACGCGAAGAAGAAGCGCCCGCCGAGTGAGCACGGCTCAACCGCCGGTCGCTTTGGCGCGATCGCTCCGGCACCACTCGCTCCACGAACCGACGTAGAGCGCCGCCCCCGAGAGGCCCGCGAGCTCGAGCGCGAGCAGGGTGTGGCACGCCGTGACGCCCGAGCCGCACGAGACGATCGTCTGCTCGGGCGCCGACACGTCGGCGGCTGACCCCGCCGACGCGGAAAACAGCGCGGCCTCGAAGCGCGCGCGGAGCGTGCTCGCGTCGAGGAAGCGTCCGTCGCCGAGGTTCGACGCGCACGGCAGGTTGATCGCGCCCGCGATGTGTCCCGCCAGCGGATCGAGAGACTCGCTGCGCCCCTCGAAGCGCTCGGGCGCGCGCACGTCGACCACGCGCCACGAAGGGTCGGACCGCCGGCGCTCCACCTCGTCGGCGTCGACGATGGGGAGCGTCCATCGCGTCGCGGGATACGGAGGGAGGGTGGCGTCGCTCGGCACCACGTCCGTGAGCGCGATGCCGACGTCGCGGGCGGCCGCGAGACCTCCGTCGAGCACCGCGACCGCCGCGTGTCCGACGGCGCGGGTCATCCACCACGCGCGGGCCGCCGCGAGGATGCCGCCGCTGGCGTCGTAGACGACCACCTTCGAGGTCGGCGCGACCCCGAGGCGTCCGAGCGTCGCACACCACGCGTCGATGGAAGGCAGTGGATGGCGTCCTCCGCGCGCAGGATCGCCAGGCGTGGAGAGGTCGCGCTCGAGGTCGGCGAAACGCGCGCCGGGCAGATGTGCGGCGAGGTAGTCGGCGTGCGCGCCGGGCGTCGCACGGGCGTCGATCAGCACCACGTCGTCGAGGCGATCGCGGAGCCAAGTCGCGGAGACCAGAGGCGTCGGGAGGTCGCTCATGAGTGGAGCATGCCTCATCCGCAGAGGTCGCGACGCCGCACGTCGACGCGAGCTGATCGTCGTCGTCGCGAGCGCGGCGGTGCGTGGTCGCAAACGACGATCACGACCGCGACCGCGGCGACATCATGCAGCGTGGCGTCGTCTCGGTGCGCGCGCGTCGCATCACATCCGGACGTGCGGACGGATGAGCTGAATGAGACGCGGGAGCTCCGCGGAGCGGAAGAAGATGTCGCCTGAGACCGGGCCGCGGACGCCGATGATCGCGACGCCGCTCGACGCACCGAGGCCGGACACCGCAGACCACGGGATGTCGTGATGGGTTGGGGAACCGACGGGTCCGGCCTTGAGGGCGAGCGAGGTCGTGCCGAACCAGATCGCGATCCACGGCACGATCACGAGCACACCGACGATCGTGTTGAGCGCGCCGGGGCTCATGCCTTGCTCCATCGCGCGCGTCGCGGTGAGGAGCGCGACCGCGGCGATGAACACGACGATCATCCCGACGCAGCCGAGCGCGCCGTAGCCGGTGCGGCGACCCGCGGCGGTCAGTCGCAGCCCTTCCGCGCGCACCTCGAGTGTGCCGGGCCCCTGCACCGGGTAGGGGCGTCGCGTGATGGACATGGCGGGCGGCACGAGCTCGCCGTGAAAGACGACCGGTTCCATGCGGGGGAGCATGCCGAAGCACGGCGCGTTTGGCGACGTGGGCCCGGCACGATGCCGCACGATGGGTGGGAGTCGACCTCGCTTGTCGAGCTCCTTTCTTCGAGCGCGCGCCGCGGTGGCGTGGCGCATGATGCGCGGGTGTCGACCTCGTCCGACGAGCTCTTCTTCTTCGAACGCGCGCCGCTCGCCGCCGTGGTCGATCGTGCGCGCGCGGACTACGCGGGGGCGCGACCGTTCCCTCACGCGGTGATCGACGGTGTCTTGCCGCTCGAGGTCGCGCAGCGGGCCGCGCGTTCGTTCCCGAAGGCCGATCATCCCGGGTTCAAGCGACGCGACTACGACGAACAATCCGCGCGCTACGGGCAGCTCCAGCGGCGCGCGTTCGCCGGCGTCGATCCCTTCGTGCGGCACCTACTCAACGAAGTGAACGGGATGGTGTTCCTGGAGATGCTCGAGCGCGTCTCCGGCGTGAAAGGACTGATCGCCGATCCCTTCTTCACCGGCGCGGGCCTGCACCTGACCTTGCCAGGTGGGCACCTCGCGCTGCACGCCGACTTCGATCGCGATCGTGCACGTGGGCTCGCGCGTCGGCTGACGGTGGTGCTCTTCTTGGTCGAGCGCTGGGAGGACGCGTGGGGTGGTCACCTCGAGCTCTGGAACGAAGAGCTCACGCGTTGCGAAGCGCGCATCGCGCCCGCTCCGGGGCGCCTCGTCGTGTTCGCGCACGGCGACCGCTTCTGGCACGGACACCCCGAGCCGCTCGCGTGCCCCGAGGGCGTCGCGCGCCAGAGCCTCGCGGCCTACTACTACGTGGCCGACGGATCGCCCGCGGCGGAAGGGCACTCCGCGATCTGGGCGCCGCGCGGGTGAGGCGGTGGTCGAGGTCGACATCGATCCATCCCACGCGTCGTTCCGTCGACGCGTGACGATCGCGCGTCGTTCGTGACAGCCTGAGCGCGTGCGTGTCTTCGTGACGTGGGGCCTCGTCGTGGCTTCGGCCTGCGGCGATTCGGGATCGGTCGTCGATGGCGGCGTGGACGCGGGCTTCGACGCCGCACCGTTCGACGCGTCGGGTGACTCGGGTCCACGCGACGCGGGTTGGGTCTTCGACGCGCGCTTCGAGCGCCCGGATGCGGACGTGACACACCCCGCCGACGACGTGCTGCGGGTGAATCACCTGCAGGTCGAAGGCACGCACAACAGCTATCACCTGCGCCCGGTCGTGGATCTTCCCGATTGGAACTACGATCACGCGCCGCTCGACGAACAACTCGAGTCGCAAGGCGTGCGGAAGTTCGAGCTCGACACGTATTGGGATCGTTTCGAGCGCCGCTGGCACGTCTACCACGTGCTCACCGTCGACGAGCGCACCTCGTGTCGTCGTTTCCTCGACTGCCTCGCGACGATCCGTCGTTGGTCGGACGCGAACCCCGGACACCATCCGATCTTCGTGCAGATCGAGACCAAGACGGGGGTCGACGACGAGACCCCTGCGCGCCTCGCGGCGCTCGACGACGAGATCCGCACGGTGTTTCCGGAGGAGCTGATCGTGACGCCCGCGATGGTCCAAGGCGACGACGCGACACTGCGCGACGCCGTGACGACGCGCGGTTGGCCGACGCTCGGGCAGACGCGAGGGCGCGTGCTCTTCTTCCTCAACTGCAGCCGCGCGGAGTGCGAGCTCTACGCGAACGACGATCTACGCTCGCGCCCCGCGTTCCCAGACTCGCGACCCGACGATCCGTGGGCCGCCGTGCGCATCCTGAACTCGCCCGACGATCCCGAGATCCCGCTCGCGGTCGAGGCTGGCTTCCTCGTGCGCACGCGCGCGATCAGCGTTCCGTCGGCGTTCGAGATGGACGCGACGCAGCTCCAAGCCGAGCTCGATCGCGCGCTCGCGAGCGGCGCGCATTTCATCAGCACCGACGTGCCGGTGCCGCGGGACGACGTCGCGCTGCACGTGGAGATGCCGGGCGGAACCCCTTCGCGCTGCAACCCACGCACGGCCCCGGAGAGCTGCGTGTCGACCGATCTCGAAGACCCCGCGTTGCTGCAGGGTCGATGACACACGCTCGCGTTCACGTCCGTTCGACCACGTCCGTTCGCACACGCTCTCGCTCACGCGCGATCGATCATCACCGCGGTCGCCACCACGTCGCGCGTCCAGCGCACGCGCCCGCGCAGCATGTCGCCCGGTGCGAACGCCGCTCCGCTCGGCTGCTCGAAGGTCGCGACGAAGGTCCCCGCGTCCACGTCGAGCTCCACGCTCATCGCCATGAAGCCGAGGTACGTCCGGGTGACGAGGTACTGCGCTTTGTACGCGCTCTCCTTCGCGCTGAAGATCGCCTTGGCGAGGCGACCTCGCTCGGTCTCCGGTCTCGCGTCGAGCCACGCGAGATCGCGCGGCGTGCAGATGCTGTCCCAGAGCTTGTGCGCGAGCTCCTCGGCCATCTCCACGTCGAGCCCGAGACCGGCTACCTCGTCCGCGCGCGCCACCGCCGCCGCACACCAGGTCTTGGTGTGCGTGATGCTGCCGACGATGCCGGCCGGCCACTCCGGCGCGCGGTCCGCCCCCATCGGGATCGCGGTCGGCGCGATGCCCAGCCGCGCGAGCCCTTCCCGCGCGAGCCGACGTCCGAGCGCGAACTCGCGCTGACGTTTCTCCACGGCCTTGGCCATGCGCTCGGCCTCCACGGGGAAGAGCGCATCGAGCGCGACGTGAGCCTGCTCCGGATGCGCCTCGGCGAGCTCCACGTGTGGCGGCAGGAGGCCCTCGAAGACGCTCATCGCACGCGCCCGCTCACGCTCATCGCCAGCTCACGCGCACTTCGAGGAAGGGCTCGTCGCCGCCACCGATCACGTCCTCGACGCGCACCGAGCCCACGCCGGTCGCTTCCACGACGCCCGCGAGGCCGCCGCGGAAGTGATCCCAAACGAGCGCGGGCAACGGCTCGTCGGCGTCGAAGCGACGGTGCTGCACGCCCTCCCCGTCGTCGACCGCACGCGAGCCGATGCCCGTGAAGGTCTCGACGAGCAGGCCCGCGCTGCGGTCGAGCACCTCGCGTGGGCGCAGCAAGCGCGGCGCGATCGACGCGCCGCCTGCGAATCGGCGGAAAGCGACCTCCGAGGTCTCGCGCGCGAACTCGCGCACGGCGTCGGACATCCCGGAGGTGTCGACGATCGCGCGGTCGAGCCAGCCGAGCCAACCGACCGGGTACCACGCGCCGTCGACGACGCCGCGCAGGGCCTTGGCCACGCCGGGGCTGTGCGCCGTGACCGCACCGAGCAACACGTCGTCGCCCCAGCGCGAGGCCGCATGACGCCGCACGCCGTTGAGGAGCATCCCGCGAACCTGAACGCCGCGGACGGTCACGAGGATGCCCCCGACACTCGATCTGCTCCCCCGCGCGCACGACACGCCACTCGCGGGGAGCCCATGCCCAACCCGGTCATTTCAGCCGCGCCGCCGACGCATCAGCTCGCGACGCGCCGCCGCGCGCGCGGCCGCCTTCCCGAGCTCTTCCTCGCCGCCGTCCTCCCCTTCGAGGTGGCGCGCCAGATCCGCGAGCACCGGGAAGCGGAAGATGTCGGTGATCGCGATCGTCGCGTTCGGGAACTTCGCTTTGAGCTCTCGGTGCGCCTGCACCGCGAGCAGCGAATGACCTCCCAGATCGAAGAAGTGATCCTTGCTGCCCACCGCGGACACGCCGAGCACGTTCTTCCACACGTCGGCGATCTTCTGCTCCGCGTCGCTCTCCGGCGCGACGTGCTCGACCTGGCGCGCGACCTTCACCTCGTCCGGCCGCGGGAGCTTCTTGCGGTCGACCTTGGCGTTCGGCGTGAGCGGGAAGGCGTCGAGCATGACGAAGTGGCTCGGCACCATGTAGTCCGGCAGCGAGGCCCCGAGGTGCTTCTTGAGCGCCTCGTCCTTCACCTGCGTGTAGGTCGTGAGGTACGCGACGAGGCGCTTGTCGCCCGGCGAATCCTCGCGCGCCATCACCACCGCTTCGCGCACCTCGGGGAGCTCGTTCAATCGCGATTCGATCTCTCCGAGCTCGATGCGATACCCACGAATCTTCACCTGGTGATCGACGCGCCCGATGAAGTCGATCACCCCGTCCGCGCGGAAGCGCACGAGATCGCCCGTGCGGTACATCCGCCCACCCTTCACGAAGGGGTTCGGGAGGAAGCGCTCCTTCGTGAGCTCGTCGCGGAAGAGGTAGCCGCGCGTGACGCCGGTACCGCCGATGAAGAGCTCACCCGGCACGCCCACCGGCACCGGCTCGAGGTTCGCGTCGAGCACGTAGAGCTGCGTGTTCGCGATCGGCGTGCCGATCGGCGTGATGCCATCTCCCGGCTCCGCGGTGAACGTCGACGACCAGATGGTCGTCTCGGTCGGCCCGTACATGTTCTCCACGCGCGCATTCGTCAGCGCGCGCAGCTCCTTCACGAGCGCACCGGGCAGGGCCTCGCCGCCGATCATGAAACACTTCAGATCGCGCATCGCGCCGCGCGCGCGATCGTCGAGGGTGAGCATGCGCGCCATCGAGGGCGTGCACTGCAGATGCGTGACGCCGTGCCGCTGCAGCTGCGCCGCGACGCTGTAGTCCTCGCTCGGCAGGTGGCTGATGCGCACCGGCTCCGCGGTCTGACGCACGACCTCGCCGACGCGACGGATGCTCTCGAGCACCTTCGGCGTCGGGATGCCGTAGTCCACGAGGCACGCGATCTCGTCGATGCCGATCGCCTTGAGCTGGTTCACGCGCGCGACGGCGTCGTCGACCGTGCCGAAGAAGCCGCTGTCGTCGAAGTAGCGCACGAACGCGAAGTCCAAGATCGCCTCGAGCTCGTCGCCCGAGAGCGTGCGCAGATCGATGTCGAGCGCGCTCGACGCGCCTTGCGGCTTCTTGAACGCCGGGAACGCCCACGCGTACTGCTTGATCAGCGCGGCGGCGCTCCGCAGGTAGCCCTTCATCGGCTCGCGCGCGACCTCGCGGGCCGCATCGCGCGACTCGTCGAGGTACGTGTGGAGCATCAGCGTGACCTTGAACGCGTTCGGATCCTTGCCGAGCGCCTTCAGCTCCTCGCGGTAGATCTTCACCTTGCCAGCGAGCTCTTCGATGGACTGCCCGAGCAGATGCGTGAGCACGTGCGCGCCCGCGCGCGCGGCGTCGCGGTAGGTGTCCGGGTTGCCCGCGGTGGTCACCCACACGTTCAGCTCGTCGCTCACGGGGCGCGGCTGCGACACCACGCCGAAGGTCGCGTCACCCTTGCCGGTCGGGAACTGCACGGTCTCGCCGCGCCACAGCCGACGGACGACGTCGATGTAGTCGAGCATCGCCTGCTTGTTGTTCGGCGGGGAGTTCTCCGGCCGCAGCACGAAGTCGTCCGGCTGCCAGCCCGACGCGAACGCGAGACCGACCTTGCCGTTGCAGAGGTTGTCGATGACCGCCCACTCCTCCGCGATGCGGATCGGGTGGTGCAGCGGCGCGACGCAGGAGCCGGCGCGGATCGAGAGGTTCTGCGAGACCGCCGCGACCGCGGCGCCGGTGACGCTCGGATTGGGGTACGGCCCACCGAACGCGTGGAAGTGTCGCTCCGGCGTCCAGATGCTCGTGAAGCCGAGCCGATCCGCGAGCTTCGCGCCTTCGAGGAGCACCTCGTACTTGCGCGGCCCTTGTCCGTCGTCGTTGCCCCAGTAGAAGACGCCGAAGCCCATCGGCTTCGCCGCGACGTCGGGGTCGATCCCGCTCGCCTTCACACGCTCGCGGTCGCGATGGACGACGACCTTGAAGCCACGCGCGAGCGTCCAGAAGAGCTCGAGCACCGAGATGTCGAACGAGAGGCTCGTCACCGCGAGCCAGACGTCCTGCTGACCATCTTCTCGGCGCGGGATCCTTGCGTCCATGCCGGTGAAGAAGTTCGAGGCGTTGCGGTGCTCGACCATCACGCCCTTCGGGCGACCGGTCGATCCCGAGGTGTAGATCACGTACGCGAGGTGCTCGGGGCGCGAGGTCTCGCCGAGCCGCGTCGCGGGCGCGCGCGCGACGTGCGGATCGGAGTCGATCACCACCACCGTCGCGTCGGTGTGCAGCTTGCCCTTCGCCTCGTGGTGCGTGACCACGACCTTCGCGCGGCTGTCCTCGAGCATCAGCTCGACGCGATCGGCCGGGTACTCCGGATCGAGCGGCACGTACGCGCCGCCGGCCTTGAGGATGCCGAGCGCGCCGACCACGAGCTCCAGCGAGCGCTGGCAGTAGAGGCCGACGATCGAGTCCGGCTTCACACCGTGCTGCGCGAGCACATGCGCCACGCGGTTCGCGCGCTCGTCGAGCTCGCGGTAGGTGAGCGACTGCCCCTCGAAGACGATCGCGGTCGCGTCGGGCGTGGCGTCGACCTGCTCCTCGAAGAGCTGGTGCATCGTCGCGTCGGCGCGGTAGGGCGTGCCGGTCGCGTTCCACTCGTGGAGCATCCGACGACGCTCCTGATCGGTGAGCAGCGGGAGCTTCGCGACGAGCGTCTCGTCCTCGCCCGCGGCCGCGAGCAACACGCCGAGTCGACGCGCGAAGGTCTCCGCGTCGACGGTCGGGAAACGCGCGGCGTCGTAGAAGAGCGCGCCACGCGCGATGGTGATCGCGGAGCCCGGCGCGAGCTCGGTCGCGGTCGGCGCGATCACGACGTCGAAGCGCGCCGTGGTCGCCTGCGGGCGACGCGCGACGAGATCCTTCGGGAAGGTGAAGCGCTCGTGCACACGCGAGAGCTCCTTGTCGAGGAGCGCCTGCGCGCTGCCCACCGTGCCGCTCACGTCGACGTCGAGCGGAACCGAGGGCGCAAAGAAGTCGGCGGCTGACCCCGCCGACTCAGTGGAGAAGTCGACCGCGTCGCCGACTTGATCGGGCAAGCGCGCCGCGCGGTAACCGACGTGGAAACGCGTCTTGTTGCCGACGCGACCGAGGAACGCGCCGACGCCCGTCACCCACGCCGCGCCTTCGAGCCCGGCCGGATCGAGGTCGACCTTCGCGGGCTGCGCGGCGCCGCTCTTCGCGGAGAGCCCGGCGATCTCGACCAGGTCGAGCGTCTCGAGGCGCTTGGCCCAGAAGTCCTCCGCGGCGGCCGCTTCGGTGTTCTTCTCCGTCAGCGACTTGCGCAGCTCTGCCGAGGCTTGGCGCAGCGTCTTGCCCGCGAGGGTCGACGGACAGCGCGGCTTGCCTTCTTCGTCGCTGAGCGCGAGCAGCTTCACCGCGCCAGTACCGCACGCGACGATCGCGCCTTCGGGCGACGCCTCGAGCACCGCGCCCGGCGCGCCCGATCCGTGGGCGACCTCCGCTGCGCGCACGAGCACCACGTCGCCGTCCCCGACCCAGATCTTCGCGAACGCGAGCGGGTTCGGGTACTTCGGACCGTAGTCGAGCGCGCGCACGAGCCGCACGATCGCGTCGGCGTCCTGCGTCCAGTCGACGAGCGCCATCGCCTCCGGGCGATCGTTCTTCGCGAAGTAGGTGCGGCGCGAGAGATCCTGCGGCTCACCCCTCCCGCGACCCTGCTCGAGCGCTTCGAGCACGTCCGAGAACGACTCGATCGCCGCCTCGTAACAACGCTGGTTGAGCTCGAGTGCGGTCGCGAGCGGCGGCACCTCGAAGAAGCGCTGCGCGAGCACGTTGCCTTCGTCGACGCCGCCCTCGATGCGGTGCCACGTCACGCCGTGCTGCGGCTCCCCGTTCAAGAGCGCCCAGTTCGGCGCGTTCAGACCGGCATACTTCGGGAGCGGGCCGTCGTGGAAGTTCACCCCGCCGTGCTTGGCCTTCGCGAGCACCGCGTCCGGCACGATGCGCAGGTTCGCGATCGAGAAGAACCAGTCGAACTCCTCGTTGATGCGCTCGGCCAGCCCCTTGCCGGGCTCGAGCACCGGGATGCCGCGGCCACGCGCCCACGCGGTGATCTCTCGGTTGTCGCTGATGACGCCGCGGATCGTGTGACCGCGCTGCAGGAGGATCTCCGCGCACTGCACGAGGAGGGACTCCGCGCCCATGAGGTACGAGCTGAAGTTCATCGGGGCCGAACCTATCCGATCTCGCCGTCACGAATCCGTGATTTCCGGAGGTGAACGACAGGCTGTGGGAACCGGGCTTTCGCGGCCGGGGGTATGACACCCACCCACAGCACCCGCAAAGCCGCGCTCGTGAGTCCTCACGCCGGCGTCACGTAGCGACACCTGCCGTCACCGCGTCGCGAGTGCGACCGTCCCGCACGTCGCATCGGTGGAGCCCTCGGCAGCAAGCCGCGTGTACGCCTCCATTCGGAGACGAACGCCACACCGCGTCTCGCCGCGCCCGCAAAGCCTGCTATTGGCTTGGTTCGGTCGCCTGACGGCGACGCTCACGTGACGTCGAGTCGCTCGGCCTGGCGGCCGGCTCCAAAAA
>CALJLK010000439.1 GCA_937982655.1 uncultured Sandaracinus sp. | reverse complement strand
GGGGCTTCATGCCCCGTGGGGGAGGGTCTGGCGACAGACCCTCAAAGAAGCTGACCCGTCGGCCGCTGACCCGGCCGACCGAGAAGCTTCGTCGGCGACTCACCCGGCGACCGAGACCCGTCGTCGGCCCGTGACCGACCGAGAAGCCTCCGTCGCCCGCGGCGAGCTCGGCGGAAGCGCGAGATCCTCCGTGCACGAGGGCTGAAGTGCACGGAGGCGAAACACGCGGGGGCGGAACGCGAGACGTGGAGAGGCGGATGCGGAGTCGGCCGACCGAGTCGGTCAGCCGACCTTCTGCTGCAGCTCGTCGTCGTCCTCGTCGATCGCGTCGATCGTGCCGACCGACGACTCGTCGACCCCGCGCTCCTTCTTCACCGCGACGCGCTTCTTCATCGTCACGACCTTCCGGTAGAGCGACGCGAAGTCCTTGTTGCGCGTGGCCATGCTCGGCGTACCGCCGCGCAGGAGCGTCTGGAGGATGAACTCGAGGACTTGGATTTCGCCCTCGCTGAAGCTGTTGCTGATCCGCATGGTGACGATCTACCAGGGATCGCGTGACCTGACAATCGATGACGTGAGATGTAGGGTCACAGAAGGTCACGTCATTTTGCGTTTCGTTCGTGATCCTCTTGGAATCGTTGAGAGATCGCCGATGACGAAAAAAGCGATCGCGATCGACACCCACGTATCGCGATCGCCACGCACAGAGGGCGATCGCCGTCCGTCCGCTTGACAGCGGCGAAAACATGTCCCCGGCGCGGGGCGGTTCGAAGTCGACTCGGACGGTGTCGTGCCCAGCTCCACCCCGATCTTCGGGAGCTCGCGGGACGACGCGAACGGGCCGCGTGTTGACGGGCCGAGATCCTCGGGCTAGACCGCGCCCTTCGTTTTCGGCTCGAGCCGTCTCCGCGAGCAAACCGCCGACCGGCGCGCACGGAGCCTCGAGGAACTGCGAGGAAGACATGAGCGACACCAGCAAGACGGAGACGCGGCGCGACCTGAAGAAGCGCGCTGCCGGCAAGGACCGCAAGAAGAAGCTCGAGAAGAAGGGCACCACGCCCGCCTTCCCGATCCACCCCAAGAGCTGAGCTTCGCTCTCTCCCGCCTCGGGCCCGCGCGACCTCCGCGTGGGCCTTTTGCGTTTGGGCGCGCGGTCGGCCGACGTTGCAGGACGTGAGGCCCTCTCGCGAATCGGGCCCATTCACGCACCGTCGTCGGATGATCCGCTCAACCGAGTGCGGCGCTTCGTCGAGCACCTGCACGCGCGGGGGCGACGTACTGCGCGACGATGATCGGGCCCGCTCCCGCTCGCGCGATCAGGCCGCAGCTGGAGCCTGATCCAAGTTCGGCGCCGGCGCTTCGCGCCCTGAGCACGCACCCTGGATCATCCACTCGCGCTCGAAAATACCCGGCATTTCCTTCGGCGAGCGGATGACCCAGGGCACGCACCCAGACCACGAATCACTCGACGCCGATCGTGGATCAGGCTCTAGATCAAACCTGGCCACGCGTGGCGAGAAGCGAGCGTGACGAGCGCCCCGTGCAGCGCGGGCTCGAGCGGCCCCTGCGCGAGCGCGGCCACCGCAGTTCGCAGATTCTCCACCCGCGCCGTGCCGAGCAGCACGACGTCCGGCCCACCAAACCCCGCGAACCGAAGGGCCGTACCCACGGGATCGCGCCGCACCTCGTCGGGCCAGTCGGCCTGCTGCCAGCGACGGCGATACTCCGCGACGTCCGGCGAGAGCTCGCCGTGGCGTGCGAAGGCGGCGTTCATCAGCGTGCGTTTGCCGAGCCAACCACGACCGTCCGCGCCTTCGCGTGCACGTTGATCGACGAGGTTGAAGCTCGTCTGGAACACCGACGCCTCGCTCCACGCGCGGGCCTCCGCCAGCGCGTCACCGTCGCCCGAGTAGCCGAGGTGGCACACCTTCCCCGCCGCGCGAGCCGCGAGGAGCGCGTCGCGCACGTCGGCGCGCCGCAACGTCGTGGCGTCGCACGAGTGCAGGTGTACGACGTCGATCACGTCGACCCGCATCCGCTCGCGCGCGAGGTCGATCCCACGTTCGATGCAGCGCCCCGTCCAATCCGCCTCGCCTGGGACGCCGTAGCCGACCTTGGTCGACACGATCACCCGCTCCCGTCGCCCGATCAGCGCGCGCCCGAGGCGCTCTTCGCTGAGCCCGTACGACGGCGCGGTGTCGACGAGCTCGATCCCGAGCTCGATCGCTTCGTGGATCAAACGTGTCATCGCGCGCTCGTCGTGACGCGGGTCTCCGAGCGGACCCGCCCCGAGCCCGAGCACGTTCGCCTCGAGCCCCGTGGTCCCGAGCGCTCGGCGGAGGCCGACCACGGGCCGATTCGATGCAGCGTTCGGTTCCATCCCGTCCTCGCGCTTCGACATGCTCCACGACCTACCACTGCGCGCGCACGACGACTCTCGCGCAACCGTCGACCCGCGCGCCGCGGCCGTCACGAGCTCCACGAGCGATCCGACGCCTCGCGACGTCCCCGAGCCCGGAAACCATCGGGCCGCCCGTGAGCGCGGAGCCGATGAATCGTGAGGGGCGGCGCACGGAGCGCCGCGCGCGCGAGTCTGTGAAGCATCGTCACCACGGGGCGCAAGCCGCGCCTGGCTCGTTCGTCTCACGGATCCGCGGGTTTGCGCGGTAGATCCCGACGCCCTGTCGGAAAGACTTGGCGCAAGCTCATCGGAAAGCGACACTGACGCGCGATGCGGCTCCGACGAATCCCCTCCCGAGAGCTCGGCATGCCGCACCTTTGTCTTCTCGCGCTCGTCGTATTGGCTCTGCTCGGGTTCACGTCGCCTTCGCGCGCCTCCGCCGACGAGCCATGGCTCCTGTCGCTCGAGGTCGACGGCGCGATTCCGCTCAGCGCGCCACAGCGGAACCGGTTTCGACCGGGTGGCACCGGCTCGCTGGCGGTGTTCCGTTTCTTTCATCCGAGCGTGGCGCTCGGCGCGCGCCTCCGTGGCGGATGGCTCTCGAACGGACCCGCGCCGCGCGACGTCGGCCTGAAGGACCCCGGCGTGGGGGGGCTCGGCACCCTCGGGCTGGTCGCGCGGTTGCGACCGAGCCCGGCCGACGACCCGCGCCGCGGCACCGGCTTCTTCTTCGAGGTGGGCGGCGGGCTCGCGCTCACGGGCGGTCTCGCGCGCGGGACGATCGAAGCGGGGCTCGGCTACGGCTTCGAGGTCGGCGCCGTCGACCTCGCGCCCGTCGTCCGCTACCTCCACGTGTTCCAACCTTCGCGCGGTCAGCTCGACGATCGCGACGCGGTGCTCTTGCTCGTGGGTCTCGAGCTCACCCTGCTCGACCGACGCAGCGCGCCGCCGGCGCCCGACGACCGACCGAGCCCGGATCGCCCGGAGCCGTCGGACGATCGCGACGGAGACGGAATCCGCGATCCCGTGGACTCGTGCCCCGACGAACCGGAGGACTTCGACGGCTTCGAGGACACCGACGGCTGCCCCGACACCGACAACGATCGCGACGGCATCCTCGATCCCGACGACGCGTGCCCGAACGAGCCGGAGGACGTCGACGGCTTCGAGGACACCGACGGTTGCCCCGATGTCGACAACGACCGTGACGGCATCCTCGACGCCGACGACGCGTGCCCGAACGAGGCCGAGGTGGTGAACGGCGTCGACGACCTCGACGGCTGCCCAGACGAAGGGCTCATCCAGCTCGTGGACGACCGCATCGTGCTCGAGGAACGAGTCCTCTTCGACTTCGAGCGTGCGCGTGTGAAGAGCGCGGCGCGCCCGGTGCTCGATGCGATCGTGGAGCTCGTCCGCCAACACCCGGAGTGGGCGTTGATGCGCATCGACGGCCATGCCGACGTGCGCGGCGACGCCGACTTCAATCGACGCTTGAGCGAGCGACGGGCGCGCAACGTGATGCGCGCGTTGATCGAGCGAGGGCTCGCCGCCGATCGGCTCGAGTTCCGCGGGTTCGGCGCGGATCGACCGCGCGATCAACGCCGAACCGAACAAGCCCATCAACGCAATCGGCGCGTGGAGTTCGTGATCGTCGCGCGCCGCACGGATTCGGGCGAGGTTCGCCGCACGGAGATCAGAGATGAGACCGACGCCTCGCTCGACTGAGCTCCGCTGGTTCCAACTGTTTCTCGGCGTGCTCGGGCTGGGTGCGCTCGGCTGTGCGAGCCCCATCGTCGGAGCCGAGTGTCGCGACGGGTGGATCGTCTGCGACGGCGTCTGCGTCGACGCGGAGAACGACGCGCTGAACTGCGGCGGCTGCGGGGTGGAGTGCCCCGCCTGGGCCGAGTGCCGCGTGGGCGCGTGCGTGGGGCGCGTCGACGGCGGCGTGTTGGACGGCGACGTCTTCGACGCGGAGCGCCCCGACGGCGACCTCCCGGACGGCGCGCCTCGCGACGTGATGGATCCAGACGCACCGCAGTTCATTCCGGACGGTGCGCTTCCCGACGGTGCGCTTCCCGACGGTGCGCTTCCCGACGGTGCGCTTCCCGACGGTGCGC
>CALJLK010000438.1 GCA_937982655.1 uncultured Sandaracinus sp. | reverse complement strand
ACGCTCACGTGACGTCGGGTCGCTCGGCCTGTCGGCCGGCTCCAAAAACGTCAAACCGTGTGAAGCCCGAGACGCGGAGAGAACGAAGCCGCGCGCGTTGACGCCCGCGTCCGCGCCTCTCTATAGTCGCGCGCGCTCTGGCCCTCGGCTGGAGGCCTTTCATCATGAGCACCACCGCGATCCTGATCGTCGTCGCCGTGGTCGTGGTCGTCGTGATCGCCTTGGTGGCGTTGCGGAAGAAGGAGCCCGAAGCTCTTCCTCCCGAACGCGAGCCGGCTCCGACGCCACGTCCGCAAGCCCAGCCCGAGCCCGCGAAGGTCGAGCCTCCGAAGTCTGCGAAGGCCGAGCCCGCCAAGGCGGCCGAAGCGAAGGCGGAGCCTGCGAAGGCCGAGCCTGCGAAGGCGGAGCCCGCGAAGGTGGCCGAATCGAAGGCGGAGCCCGCGAAGGCCGAGCCCACGAAGCCCACCGAGGAAGCTGGGAGCACGCAGGAGATCAGCGTCGATCAGGTCGTGGCGCTCGCCGAGGTCGAAGCTCCGAAGCCTCCCGCGCGCCCGTCCGCGCGCCCGTCCGCGCCGACGCCGGCCGCACCAGTCGACATGGCCGCCTACAAGGCGGGCCTCACGCGTACACGCGGAGGGTTCCTCTCGCGACTCGCGAAGCTCTTCAGTAAGAAGACCGAGCTCGACCCCACGATCTTCGAGGAGATGGAGGAGATCCTCCTCACCGCCGACATCGGCGTGGGCACGGCGGAGAAGCTGCTCGCGAGCCTCCGCGCGGCCGTCGACGCGGGCCAAGTGACGGACGGAGACGCCGCGTGGTCGCACCTGCGTGCGCAGACCGCGGAGCTCCTCAAACGTCACGGTGCAGGACCGGTCGCGCTCCGTCAGAAGCCCACCGTCATCCTCGTCGTCGGCGTGAACGGCGTCGGAAAGACGACCACGATCGGCAAGCTCGCCAGCGCCTACCGCGAAGAAGGAAAGCGCGTGCTGCTCGCGGCGGGCGACACCTTCCGCGCCGCCGCCGTCTTGCAGCTCGACGTGTGGGGCAAGCGCAGCGGCGCCGAGGTCGTGAAGGGCAAGGATCGCGCGGATCCGAGCGCGGTCATCTACGACGCGGTGAAGAAGGGCGTCGAGAGCGGCGTGGACGTCATCATCTGCGACACCGCCGGACGGCTCCACACGAAGACGCCCCTGATGCAGGAGCTCGAAAAGGTCGGGCGCTCGGTGGAAAAGGCGCTCGGTCGGAGCGCCGACGAGGTGCTCCTCGTGCTCGACGCGACCACCGGCCAGAACGCCATCCAGCAGGCGCAGATCTTCAAGGAGGCGCTGCCCGTCAGCGGCATCGCCCTCACGAAGCTCGACGGAAGCGCGAAGGGCGGCGTGATCTTGGGGATCGTCGACCAGCACCAGGTGCCGGTTCGATTCATCGGCCTCGGCGAGCGCGTCGAGGACCTGAAGCCCTTCGATGCGGACGGCTTCGTGGAAGCGCTCTTCACGCGCGACCCGAACGACGTGCACGCATCGGATGAAGGTTGAAGTCGCGAAAGCGTGCGTGGTATAGTCCGGCCCGCTCGTCACAAAGGGCGTTTTCCCTAACGATTCCGATTGGTTACAAGGCAACTCCGGTCTCGAACGACGACCTCTCGAACGACACGCGTCGACGGGTGGTGAAGAGAGCGAGGCAGGAACGCCGGGCACTTCGAGGTGGCTCGCCGACGAGCGGGCAAGAGGTGGAAGGGTCCCATGAATCGAACGCTGCTAGCGCCCAGGTTTGTCTGCTTGGCGCTCCTGCTTGCCCTCTCGAGCCCGCTCGGCTCCGCGTCGGCGCAGATGGACTTCTCGCTCGACGAGGCCGACACCGAGCCCGTCGATGCCGTGGACCCGACCGAGGACGCTGGCGGTGACGTCGCGGACGACGGCAGCGGGGGCGGCGACGTGATCGGCGATCTCGCCGGCGGCGACTCGGGTCTCGAAGGCGAAACCGAGCAGCGCGCGCGCCGCACGGAGTCGGTCGAAGACGTCTACGCGGTACAGCAGATCTACGCGCTTCGCTTGAACCGCGTGGAGCTCGCTCCGTCGGCGTCGTTCACGCTCAACGACCCGTACGCGTCGCACCCTGCGATCGGCCTCGCCCTCAACTACTGGTTCACGAACGTCCTCGCGGTCGGCGTGAGCGGTCAGTGGTTCCAGTTCGGCGACCCGCAGGCGCGCGAGTCGGACCTGAACTTCTTCGTGCGTCGCTCGACGCGCCTCGGCATCCCCGTCAACGAGTGGCAGGTGGGCGCCTACCTGAACTTCACGTACGTGCCTTTCTACGGCAAGTTCGCGGTCTTCAACGAGTTCATCTTCCAGTGGGACGCGTACGTCGTCGGCGGCGTCGGCCTGATGCGCACCCGCCCGATCCCGGTCATCGACCCCGAGATCCGCGAGTTCGATTTCCAGAACCGCGTCGCGTTCAACCTCGGCCTCGGCATCCGCATCTTCCTCTCGCGGTTCGCCGGTATCTTCGTCGAGTTCCGCGATTACGCGTTCCTCGAGAAGTTCGAGAACCTCGAGGTGTCGGTCGACGATCGTGACAACCCGGACCGCTGGTTCAGCAACAGCACGACCTTCTCGAACAACGCGACGGTGCAGGTGGGCTTCACGCTCTTCTTCCCGTTCACGTTCGAGTACCGCCTTCCGAAGTGAGTGGAGCGAGGACGATGACCAAGCGTTTCTTCGGATTTCGGATCTTCGGATTCCTCGGCCTGGTGGCCTCGCTCGTCGCGATGGACGCCGCCCTCCCCGCCTCGCAGGCGAGCGCGCAGGAGGTTCAAATCACCGGTCCGCTCGCGGGTGCCCCGGCCGTGCGTCGGATGCGCCTCTACCGCGAGGGCCGCATCCTGATCGAGCCGAACTTCTCGTTCACGCTGCAGGACGAGTTCGCGCGTTCGCTCATCGCCGGCGCCCACATCGGCTACTACTTCACGGACTGGCTCGGCGTCGGCGTTTGGGGCGGCTACGCGGTCGCGAGCCTCGACACGGGCCTCACGGACGAAATCCGTACGGGCGGCGTCACCACGGACCGCAACCGTCTCAGCCTCCCCGCCGGGCGCTGCAACGACCGGTTCGGGGGCCCGGAGTGCGCAAGCCGAAACCAGAGCTTCTCGGACCAGATCGGTCGGATGACGTGGGTCGCGGCCCTGCAGCTCGAGTTCATCCCGCTGCGCGGCAAGCTCGCGATGTTCCAGAAGCTCTTCGTCGACACCGACTTCCACATCTTCCTCGGTGCGGCGATGGTCGGTGTCGAAGAGCGCGAGAACATCGGCCTTCAGGGCAGCGGGACGACGCTCGCCAACACGTGCAGCGTCAACGACACCGCCTGCCTGCTCAACTCGCAGACCGCGCGCAGCAGCCGTCTCGCCATCGCGCCGACCTTCGGCGCGGGTCTCACCATGATGTTCAACGACTTCGTCGGTCTGAACTTCGACTGGCGCGGCATGCCCTTCTCCTGGAACACCTCGGGCACGGACGAGAGCGGTGACGACGACGGCGACTTCCCGGACGGGGAGATCGACGAAGACGATCGTTTCTTCAAGTTCAACCAGATGGTTCAGATCGGCATCGTGATCTACCTGCCGACCGCTCCCACCATCACCGAGTGATCACGGACCATCGCGTTTCGTGATCTCACGAAGAGAGGCGGCCTTCGGGTCGCCTTTCGTCGTTTCTCGACCTTCGTTTCTCGACGCCTTCGCTCGACCTCGTCGAGCTCATGCGGCGCGCTCGAGCGAGCGTGGGGCGCCGAGCGGCGAGACCCGCCGGCTCACCCGACCGACGAAGCCACCCGCACCGGCCACTCCAAGCCGCGCAGGTCACTCGCCACGCGCTGCAATGCGCCGCGGACTTCGGCGAACGTCGGGCGGTCGTCGGCGTTGCGGCGGATGCAGCGGCGGACGATCTCGGCGAAGCCCGCCGTGCGGGGATCGAGGGTGAGCGCTCCGACCTTGGTGGGGAGGCCGTCGTGTTGGAGGTGCGAGGTCAGCGTCGCGAGGTCGTGGGGCTCGAGGAAGAGCGTGTCGCCCGTGAGAACCTCGTAGGCGAGGCAGCCGAAGGCGTAGACGTCGACGGGTTGGGCGCGGCCCTTCTTGCTCTCGTCGTGGCCCCAGACCTCGGGCGCACCGTAGCTGGCGGTACCGCAGCCGGGGCGGAGCTTGCGGCCCGCCAGGCCGAAGTCGACGAGCACGGGCTGGTCGAGGGTGTGGACCTCGGAGGCGAGGCCGTCGCCTTCGCGCAAGATGACGTTCGAGGGTTTGACGTCGAGGTGGGCGATGCCGCGCGCGTGCATGGCTTCGAGGCCGCCCGCGATCCCGTCGAGGATCTTGAGCGCGCGGGGCATGTCGAGGGCGCCGATCTCGATGACACGTTCGAGGCTCGGGCCTTCGACGAGCTCCATGACGAGGATGGGCTTGGGGCGCGCGCCGGCGTCGAAGGTGACGAAGCGCGCGATGTGGGGGTGCTCGGGGAGCGAGAGGAGCGCGCCCGCCTCATCGCGGAAGAGCGCGAAGAACTCGCCCTCGGAGAGGGTGCGTGCGGCGCCGCCTGCGTACTCGGGGACCTTGAGCGCGAAGAGCTCCGCTTTGGGTTCGTGGCGTGACTCCGCGCGTCGCGCGACGAAGACGGATCCGACGGCGCCGTTGCCGATCGCGCGGGTGACGTAGAAGCCGCCGAGGATGCGGCTCGGTGGCATCCAGGCGGGGAGCGCGGCTTCGCGGGGCGCGGCGACGACGTAGCTGGGGCGGCTGACGCGCGGGGCGTCGGTGGGCAGGCCCGCGACGCGCCGCAAGGCGAGCACGACGCTGCGACCGAGCGCGTGGGGGAGCTCGTCGCGCAAGGTGTCGGCGACGCTGTCGACGGCCTCGACGAGATCGACGGGCGCGCCGCGGAGCGCATGATCGAGGTGGATGTCGAGGTAACGAATCGCCGCCGCGACGGCCGCACGATCGGCCTCGTGGGTCTCGCCGAGACGACGGCGCGCGCCGAGCGAGAGCTTGGCGAGGGTCGAGGTGGCGACCTCGAGCGCGTTGAAGGGCGAGTCGCCAGTGGAGGCTTCGGCAACCTCGCGCAGCGAGCCGGAGCGACCACAAGGCTCGAGGGCGTGGCCGAGCTCGAGGAGCGCGGACCGCAGCGCCTCGACGCGCGGTGAGCAGGCGACGGGGAGATCGTGCGCGAGCTTGGAGAGCGCTTCGATCGACTCGCGGACACCGCGGCCGCCCGTCGGTCCGTCGGCGACGACTTTTTCGACGCGCGCGTACGCGAAGAGCGCGCTCTCGAGGTCGGGGACCATCGACGCTTCGGCCATCGTGACGAGATCGCGCTGCGCGTTGACCGAGCAGCCCGCGACGAGCACCACGTCGCTGACCTCCACGATCTCCTCGCGCACCACGGCGTCGCACGCGCGGGCGGCGGTGGCGCAGAGCGCGCGGCGGAGCGGCACGTTCACGTCGTCGCGCAGACGACGCAGCAGGACCTGCGTCGCGAGCAGGCGACGCTGCCGCAGCAAGTCGGCGCGATCGTCCACGCGGCGCCCGTCGGAGTCGACGAGGTGGAGAAACGCGCGCAGACGGCGCATGCGCAGCGTCGCGTGAGGGACGGCGCCGTCGACACGGAGCGGCTCACCCTCTTGGATGACGAGCCAATTCGTGAGGCGCTGGAAGAGATCGCCGAGCGGGCGAACCTCTTCGCCGGGCTCGTCGCCGCGCGAGCCGAGCGCGAGCAGGTTCGCGAGCGTCTCCGACTCGAGGAGCGCGAGGTCGAGCTCGCGCAGCGCGCGGAACGCACGACGTCGCGAGGCTTCGCCCTGATCGTCGGTGTGTGCTTCGAGCTCGCGCACGCGAGCTTCGGCGTGCTCGAGCGCGACCTGGGCGTCGAAGCTCGCCTCGCGCGCGCCGTGCGACACGAAGCTCTGGAGCGCGCGCGCGACGAGATCGCGCAGGGTCGGACGATCGGGCTTCGGATCGAGCTCTTCGAGCAGCGCTTCGGTGAGCGCGCTCTGGCCGTCGTCCTTGCTCTTGAGCTGCGCCGCTGCCTCGCGGAGCTGCGCGTGCGCGCGTTTGGCCGCCCACTCGCCGAAGCCTTCGCCACGTTCGGCGCGCAGCTCGACCAGCGCCTCCGTCACGTCGATGCCGCCGTGGCGCACGAGGTGTGTGAGGAGCTGCTCGACCGCCTCCGGCTCGCGCTCGGCGGCGCGCGGGAGACCGAGCACCATGGCGGCGCCGAGCCCCCGATCCTTGCTGAACATCGGGGTCGAGAAGAGCGCGCGACACGCCTCGAGCCCTTCTTTCGGCGCGACCGCGATCGACGCCGCGAGCGACGCGGCGGCGCGGCGCCACTCGGTGATGCCGAGCGCGGGATCGAGGTGGCGCTCGATCTCTTCACGAAAGGTCGGGCGCGCTTCGACGAGCAAGCCGCGCGCGGTCGCGACGTGGCGCCACACGAGGCTCTCGCGATCGCCCAGCAGGCGCTCCCACGCGCTCGCCACGACCTCGGTCTCGAAGACCCGCACGCCGCTCGCGTCGCCCTCGGCGAAGCGTTGGGCCGCTTCGCGTGCCGCGCGTTCGAGGAGGCGCGCCGCGAGGCGGCGTTGGGGCAGGCCACCCGTGCTGGGCACCGCGAGCCACTCGCGCGAGACGTCGCGACGCGAGATGAGCGCGAGCGCGAGGCCGTCCGCGTGGACGCCGCTGCCGAGCGGGAGATCGAGGGAGAGCGCGACGCGGGCGCGCATGGCGGCCCCGGAGAGGGCGCGCCGCGAGCTCAGCGCGAGCTGGGTCGCGAGCGCCACGAAGGTCGCGGCATCGCCGTCGCGCAGACGTCGGAGCACGCGTCGGCCGAGGTCACGCTTGGCGTCGCTCTGCGGGAGCGCGGCGGCGAGCTCGTAGAGCGCGGCCGAAGCGGCAGGCGCGGAGAGCCACTCGACGTCGTCGACGAGGCGCGACTCGATCGCGTGCTCGACCGACGCGAGCAGCTCGTCGGGGTCGAGCCCTTCCAGCGGAACCGTGCGGCGGTGGTCGGCGACCGCGGCCGCGAGGGTGGCGAGGCTCTGGCGCCACGCCGAGCGACGCTCCGCCGGATCGGAGAGTCGATGGAGCTGCGTCAGCCCGTCGAGGTAGTCGCTGTGGCGCACCCGGAGACCCTGGCCCACGTGGGCGTCGAATCGGCAGGGGTCACACCGCGACCCCGAGACGTCGGACCTCGGAGTCGAGGCCGGCGAAGCGAGGGGGGAGCATACCAGAGCGGCTCCGCGTCAGCTGCGCGCAGCGGCTGCTTCGACTCTCGGCGAATCGCGAGCTCGACGAATCGCGAGATCAGCGAATCGTCAGCCGCGCGACCTGCAAGACCTCGTCTTCGAGCCACGCGATCGTGCCGTCCACGGCGAGCGAGGGTGAGGTCGCGAGCGCGGGGCCCGACGTCAGCGGCGCCAGCTCGGCGCGCGCGAGATCCGCGATCCAAAGCGTCGCGCTCGTGATCTCGTGGCCGTCGTCGAGCACGCGCTCGAACACCACGTAGCGCGAGCTCGCGTCGAAGCGCGGGTCGCCGCCCTCGCCGAGATGGATCGTGCGCCCGGTCGCGAGCTCGCGGGCGTAGAGGCCGGTCGAGAGCCCGCGGAAGATCACGTGGCGACGATCCGGCGAGAGCACGGGCGCGAAGGGTCGATCGCCCGGGAGCCGAATCTCGTACCGTGCGCCCTCGACCTCGACGACCACGCGATCCTGGGCGTCCACCCACGCGAGCGCGCGGTCGGTCGGCGCGATCGGCGAGACCTCGTGGCCTTCGAGGTCGTACGCGAGGTGCGGCACCGCGCTCTCCGATTGACCGGGCGTCCGCACGCCGAGGGCGAGCCCGTCTGCGCGCCACACCGGCGCGAAGCCACGCGCGGGGCCCTGCGCGATCGGACGGAGCGTCGTTCCGTCCGTCCATGCAAGGCTCGCGAAGCCGGGCTCGGAGACCGCGAAACGATCGCCGGTCGGCGAAATCTCGACCCCGACGAAGCGCGACTCGGGGTGTAGCGCGCGCACGTCGTGGAGCGCAGCGAAGGGCACGACCTCGCGGGCGACCTCGACCCGGGTCTCGACGTCTCGCTCGTCGAGCGCCGCACCGAGCGAGGAGCCCGCGGAATCGACCGCCGACTCGCCGCACGCGGACGCGAAGAGCGCGAGAGTGGCGAGCACGAGCGAGGTGCGACGCAGCCTGAGCGCGCGGCCCTTCACGCGACGCACGCCGAGCGCGCGACGACGCAGGCCCATCGCGAGCCCGAACGCGACGACCAGGAGCCACGACGGCGACGCGTCGTTCGTGCCCACCGAGCATCCACCCGCGGTCGCTTCGCGAAGATCGGGGCCCGGATCGCCCGCGTCGACCGAAGGAATGGGCGTGCCGGCGTCGCGCTCGATCGCCGCGTCGACCGCGACCGGCTCGGAGCCCGCATCGACTTCGGGGGTGCCGGCGTCCTCGACCGGCGGGGGCGGGGGCGGGGGCGCATCGCGACGCAGACCCACGCTGCACCAGGTCTCGCCGCCGGCCGCGACGTCGCAGGTGCGGCGCGCTTCCCCGTAGCCCGCGAGCGTGGCGACCACGGTGTACGAGCCGGCGGGCACGTCGAACGACCACGCTCCCGACGGCGACTCGCTGGTGGCCCGCTCCGCGCGTCCGTCGAGCGCGACCGCGACGCCGCCGATCCGCACCGAGGTGTCTTCGAGGCCGCGGCCCGTGTCTTCGAAGGTCACGCCGCGCAGGGTGCCGCCGCTCGGCGGAGCCGGCGTGGTGCTGCCCGGCGTGCGGCCGTAGTGGCGCACGATCGCGCGGTAGTGCGCCTCCGCCATCTGACCGCGACGCGTGGCGTCGCCGAGGTAGCGCGCGTCCGTCGTGCAGTTGTTGATGAAGGCGGTCTCGGAGAGCGCGGCCGGCATCGAGGTCTCGCGGAGCACGTGGAAGTTCGCGAGCTTCCCGCCGCGGTTTCGCAGGCCCCACGCCGCGATCATCTCTTCTTGGACGCGGTCGCGAAGGTTGAGAGACGTCGCTCCCGGCGTGGTGTACGCGAAGGTCTCGGTGCCGGTCGCGGGCGTGCCGGCGTTGGCGTTCGCGTGGATGGAGACGAAACGATCGGCTCCGCGCGAGTTCGCGAAGCTGGTGCGCGCCGAGAGGCTCACGGAGCGATTGTCCGAGCGCGTCATGTCGACCGTGAAGCCGGAGTTGCGGAGCAGCGTCGCGGTGCGGTTCGCGATGTCGAGCACCACCGTCGCCTCTTGGAGGCCGCAGCCGACCGCGCCCGGATCGGCGCCGCCGTGACCGGGGTCGAGGACGATGCGCTGGGCGCGCGCCGAAGCGACGTGGAGGGTGAGTCCAAAGGTGAGCGCGAGGAGGACGGCAGGACGCATCGCAGCGTCTGCTCAGCAAGGGCCGTGCGCGACACAGCCTGTCGCTTTCTCGACGAATTCGGGCGACTGCCGTGGCGGGTCCGCGGGTCGAACGACCCCGGTGTCCAGCGATTGGTCGGTCGTGAGCGGCCGTCGCAGACCACACGCCTCACGATCACGCCTCGCGATCACGCCTCGCGCTCACGCCTCGCGATCACGCCTCGCGTTCACGCCCCGCGCTCACGCCTCGCGATCACGACGCTCACTCCGCCGCGACGCTCGCGTGGCTCGCGCGCCATGCGTCGGCGTAGCGCTTCACGATCGCGCCCGCGGGCTCGATCGCGTGGATGCCGTCCACGCTCTTGCCAGCCTGGAAGTAGTCCTTGTAGGTGCCGCCTTCGAGCGAGGCCTTCTTGAGCTGCCACACGCTCTTGAGCGAGTAGTACATCCGGCCGTAGTGCTTGAGCTTCGGGTGGCGAAGCACACGCTTCATCACCACGCCCGCCTTCGTGCCGACCTGCTTCACGTAGGGCGTCTCGATCACCGCCACCGGCACGCCGCTGATCTTCTCGGTCAGTACGATCTCGTCCGCGCGCGCCCGCACGATCGCCTGCTTGTAGTCGTCGTGCGCCTTGCACTCGGTGGTCGCGATGAAGCGTGTGCCCATCTGCACGCCCGCGTAGCCCAGGCCGAGCATGCGCGCGAAGGTCGCCTCGTCGCCCACGCCGCCCGCGCACACGAGCGGCACCCCGAGATCACCGAGCTCCTCGAAGAGCTTCTCCGGGGTCTTCTGCCCCGCGTGCCCGCCCGCGCGCGCGTTGACGCAGATGAGCCCATCCACACCGCCTTCGAGCGCCTTCTGCGCCCACTTCCGCTCCGTCACGTCGTGGTAGACGACTCCGCCGACCGCGTGCACCGCGTCGACGACCCAGCGCGGATCGCCGAGCGCGGTCACGAAGAAGCGCACGCCCTCTTCGAGCGCGACGTCCACCCAGCGCTTCATGCGATCCATGTAGACGTCGGAGCTCTTCTCCACGATCGCGTTGAAGCCGAACGGGCGATCGGTGATTTGCCGCATGAGGCGCAGGCCGTCGCGCAGATCGTGGCCGTGCACGAAGCGCATCGAGATCGGCTGTACGATCCCGAGGCCACCCGCGGCGCTCACCGCCGCGACGAGCTCGGGGTTCGAGCATGGGTACATGGCCCCGCAGATCAACGGGACTTCGACACCGGCGTGACGTGTGAAGGCGGTCTGGAAAGCGCTCATGGAGCGCGTTCTAGCATCAATCCCGCATCGTGCCGCACCGCGTCATCGCGCGCGTCATGCCCAGGCGTCGAGGAGGAGCTCGTCGTGCTCAGCCCGGTGGTCGCGCCCCCACGTCGCCGAGCGCGAAGAGCTCGTGGAACACCCGATCGGTCACCGCCGCGGGCAACCACGGCTCCGCGCGCACCGCCACCGACGCGGTCCACGGCGCGGCGAAACGCGGCGAGGGACGCGGCATCGTCGCTGCCTCGGCCACCACCTGCGCGACCTCCTCCGCGTCGCCGCCGAGCACGCCGAGGCGGCCTTCGATCGCCGGCAGATGCGGGAGGATCGGACGCCAATGCGCCGCCGCCTCGCCGCGCGACTCGATGCTCTTGGCGACGCGATCCGCGAAGCCGTCCGCGATGAAGCTCGGCTCGATGAGCACGACGTCGACGCCGAAGGGATGCAGCTCCTGGCGCAGCGCGTCCGAGAGCGCTTCGAGCGCGAACTTGCTCGCCTGATACGGGCCGACGAAGGGGAACGCCATCACGCCCGCGACGCTCGAGACGTTGACGATGCGACCGCTGCCGCGATCGCACATGCGCTGCGCGACGAGCCGCGTGACGCGCATCGCGCCCACCGCGTTGACGGCGAAGGTGCGCTGCCACGTGCGCTCGTCGACGAGATCCATCGGCGCCGGGTCGACGTAGCCGGCGGAGTTGAGCAGCAAATCGACGCCGTAGCCGCCGGTGCGCGCATCGACGTCGCGCAGCGCGCTGCCCACGCTGCGTGGGTCCGTGACGTCGAGCGTGAGGGTCTCGACGTTCTCGTGCCCTTCGAGGTGCGTGAGGGTCGCGGGATCCGAATCCGTCGCGAAGACCCGGAAGCCCGCCTTCGCGAGCGCGAGCGCGGAGGGTCCACCGAGGCGTCCACCGGCACCCGTCACGAGCGCGATCGGAGTGCCGAGCGACTTCGCGACGCCGACCCGCTTCGCGAGCCCGAGCGTGGCGCGAACGATTCCGTCGAACGCGCGCGTCGGCAACAAGTGCTTGGCGCCGAGCTGCACCGTGGCGCCCGCCGCGGTGACGCCGTAGCGCCGACGCGGCGAAGGCACGGTCGAGGCCTTCACGAGCACGCTCGCGACGCGCTCCGGCGCCACGCCGATCCACGAGACCGCGCGCTTGAGCGTCTGCAGCCGATCGATGACCTCGTTCCAGCGCGAGCCTTCGGTTCGCTTGGCATCGAGTCCGTCGAACGCGGCGTCGAGGAAACCCGTGCGCACCGTGCCGGGCTCGACGAGCACGACGTCGATCCCGAAGGGGCGCAGCTCTTGACGCAGGGTGTCGTTGAGCGCCCGCAGCGCGTACATCGAGGCGCCGTACGCGCCGTGGGTCGCGAGGGTCAGGCGATCGACGACCGCGCCGACGTGGACGATGCGCCCGCTGCCGCGTGTGCGCATCGGCTCGAGGAACGCGCGCGTGACCGCCATCGCACCGAGCACGTTGGTCGCGAAGTGCCGCTCGAGCGCGGGCTCGGTGGTGATCATCAGCGGCCCGAGCTCCGCGATGCCCGCCGCGTGCACGATCACGTCCGGCACTCCGACGCGCGCGAGCACGTCTGCTCGCGCCTCGGCCAGGCTCGAAGCGGACGTCACGTCGAGCTCGATCACGACGAGGGTGTGCCCGGCGTCGCGCGCCTTTCCCTGCAGCGCGAGGAGACTCGTCGCGTCGCGTCCGGTCGCGACGACTCGGTGGCCCTCCGCGAGAAGCGCGAGCACCGTCGCTTGGCCGATGCCTCCCGTCGCGCCCGTGACGAGGAGCGTGCGTGTCGTGTCCATCGCGGCCGACGTTAGCAGACGCTTGGATTCCGGTAGCCGGCCTCGTGCAGTTCGGCGCGGTGCGGTTGGGCTTCCTCTGGTGGGCTTCCTCTGAGGGTCTGTCGCCAGCCCCTCCCCGAGGA
>CALJLK010000437.1 GCA_937982655.1 uncultured Sandaracinus sp. | reverse complement strand
CCCCCCGCCGATCTCGCAGCCGCGCTCGAAGCCGAAGCCAACCTTGAGTCGGTCGAGATCGATCTCGCCGCCGCAGAAGAGCCGCCGGAGGACGAGACCGGCCCGGTCGCGCGCATCCTCCTGAGCGCGCAGGGCAACTCCGACCAGGGGCGTCGCCGCGAGCACAACGAAGACGCGTACCTGATCTTGAACGGCGAGCTCTTCGCGATCGCGGACGGCATGGGTGGTTACGCCGCCGGCGAGGTCGCGAGCCAGATGGCGGTCGACACCCTCACCGCGTGCTGGGAATCGGGTCACTACGGCGACTTCGCGCCCGACCCGAAGCTGCCGAAGCTCGGCGACCAGCTCGTGCGCGCGATCAAGAGCGCGAACCGCGCGATCTTCGAGGAAGCCTCGCGCGACGAGGCCAAGCGCGGCATGGGGACCACCATCATCGCCGCGCTCTTCAGTCCTCGAAAACAACGCGCATTCCTCGCGCACGTCGGCGACAGCCGCATCTACCGTTACCGCGCGGGCCTGCTCGAGCAGCTCACGCAAGACCACACCCTCGGCGCGCTCCTCGGGGTGCCCGGCCGTCGCGGCGCCCAGCTCACGCGTGCGCTCGGCATCGCCCCCGACGTCGAGGTCGATCTGCTCGTCGACACTCCCGAAGCCGGCGACCTCTACCTGCTCTGCTCCGACGGTCTGTCGAAGATGGTCCCGAACGAGGAGATCCAAGCGATGCTCGCCTCGACCGACGACCTCGACGCCGACGTGGCGCGGCTCATCGCGGAAGCGAACGAGCGTGGCGGCAAGGACAACGTCAGCGTGATCCTGGTCCGCGTCGCCGACGTCGCCTGAACGATCACTCGAACCCTCGGGTGTGCGGAGGCCGGCCGACCGAGGTCAACGGCAGGAACGCTCCGCTCGATCCGAACGAGGCGTCCGAAAGAGGCGCTCTTCGAACGGGGCCCGAACGAGGTCCGAACGATCGATCCGTGGAGCGGCCGCGCGTCCACGACGACGCGGGCGCGTAGACACGACGTCGCCCACGAGTCGGCGCGCTTCTTCGGCGAACCGCACGAGGCACGCCGGCTGCGATGCGTCTCGGCATGCGCCGCTCGATGCACCTCGCCCTCGCCTCCGGAATCGTCTCCCTCGCGCTCCTCCTCTCCACCGCGCGCGCCCACGAGCTCGTGACCCCCGCGTTGCTCGGCGCGGTGCGGCCACCGGTCGCTCCCGATCCGACCGACGAGCCGGAGCCCACCCACGATCCCCTCGCCCGCGCGCTCGCGGGAGGCCGCATCACGCGCGGCTTCGTCCGCCACCGCATGCTCCACTTCACCTTCGACGACGGCCCGCGCCTCGACACCACGCCGCGCCTCCTCGACGAGTTCGACCGCTACGGTGTGAAGGCGACCTTCTTCGTCGTCGCCCGCGGCTTCGACGGCACGAGCGCGAGCGATCGTGCGAAAGCGAATCTGCTGCGCGAGGTCGCGCGGCGAGGCCACGTGATCGGCGCGCACACCTACGATCACTCGAACCTCGTACGGCTCGACGACGCGGGCGTGCGCGCGCAGCTCGACGCGCAGGAGGTCGCCTTCGAGGCCGTGCTCGGTGGGCGTCCCTCGCTCTTCCGCCCACCCTACGGTGCGCGCGACGCCCGCGTCGACGCGCTGCTCGCGGAGCGCGGCTACACGCAGATGCTCTGGAACGTCACCGCGCGCGACGTCGAGAGCCGAACCGGCGAAGAGGTCGCGGCCGCGTTCGCGCAGAGCCTCGACGTGCGAGAGCGTCACCCGCGCGGGCCGGGCGGCATCGTCGTGCTGCACGACACCAAGCCCTGGGTGGTCGACGCCTTCCCCGCGATGATGGCGGAGCTCGCGCGCCGCAACTGCGCGCTGCTCGAAGCGGGCGAGGAGCTCTGGGACGTGCTCGACGACCCGAGCGTCTTCCACGAGGCGGGCGACGGAACGCGCATGCAGTCGAGCGCACGGGTCGACCCCGCGTTCGTGGAGGCACGACAAGCGCGACTGCGGGAGCTCACCGCCGCGCGCTGCGCGTCCTGATCGCGTCTCACGCACGTCGCCGCGCGAAGAACGCACGAAGTGCCGCACCGCTCGGTCGCGCTTGACGGACGATCGCCCGCGCTCCACGGTCCCCCGCCGAATGTCGAACGTCGCTTCCGATCTCGCGCGTCGTCTCTCGCGCACCACACGCCGCCCCGGCGCCAAGGTGAGCTTCGAAGGCGAGGACGCGTTCGGACCCGATCTGCACGTGCGCCGCTGGCGCCTCGGCAACGGACTTCGCGCGCTGACCCTCGTCGATCGCTCCGCGCCCGTCGTCTCGTTCCAGACCTGGCTCGGCGTCGGCTCGCGCCGCGAGTCGAAGGGCAAGACCGGCCTCGCGCACTTCTTCGAGCACCTGATGTTCCTCGGCACGAAGCGCTTCCCGGTCGGCGAGATCGATCGTCGCCTCGAAGAGGTCGGCGCGGAGAGCAACGCCGCGACCTGGACCGACTGGACCTGTTACTACGAGAACCTCCCCGCGTCGGAGCTCGGCGTCGCGCTCGAGCTCGAAGCCGATCGCCTCGCGAACCTCGACGTGATGCAGGAGCAGTTCGACTCCGAGCGCGAGGTCGTGCTCAGCGAGCGCCGCGATCGCGTCGACGACGACATCGAAGGCCAAGCGAGCGAAGCGCTCTGGTCGACCCTGCTGCGCAAGAGCCCGTACTCGCATCCGACGATCGGCTGGGAGAAGGACATCCGCGGCTACACGCTCGACGACTGCCGCGCGTTCCACCGCACGTGGTATGCGCCGAACAACGTGACGCTCGTCGCGGTCGGCGATCTCGACGAGGCGAGCTTCCTCGAGCAGGTGTCCGCGCTCTACGGCGGCCTCGCCCCCTCGCAGATCCCCGCCGAGCACGTCGAGCCCGAGCCCGCGCTGCGCAAAGAGAAACACGTCGAGCTGAAGCTCCCCGTCTCGGGCGAGAAGGTCTTCCTCGGCTGGCACGGCCCCGCGTTCTCGGATCCGGATTGGGCCGCGCTCAACCTGCTCTCCGAGATCCTCTTCGGCGGCCGCAGCGCCCGCGTCTACCGCGAGATCGTGGTCGAAGAAGAGCTCGCGACCGAGCTCTCCGGATCGATCCCTCCCTTCGCGTTGCCCTCCGTCTACGAGATCGGCCTCGCCACCCGCCCGCGTCGCTCCATCGCCCGCGTGCTCGAACGCCTCGACGTGCACCTCGAGCGCGCGCGTCGCGAACCGGTGAGCGACGACGAGCTCGAGCGCGCCAAGGCTCGCCTCGAGCTCGGTCTGCTCTCGTCACTCGAGACCGCGCACGGCAAAGGCGATCAGCTCGGCTTCTACGCGCAGGTCACCGGCAAGGTCGGCGGCGCCTTCGCGCGCCTCGACGAGTACCGCGCGCTCACGCCGGACGATCTGCTCCGCGCCGCGCGGCGCTTCCTCGATCCCAACCGTCGCGTGCGCGTGCACGTGAAGCCGTCGTGAAGGGTCCCTCGTGACGCTCCCGCCCGTCGTCCGTTTCGAGCACGAAGGTGCTCCGGTCTTCCTCGAAGAGAGCCACGCGCTCCCGCTCGTCGACTTCGTGATCGCGTTGCGCGGCGGCGCGCTCCTCGATCCCGAAGACCGCGGCGGTCTCACGCGCATGACCGCGCGTCTGCTCCGCCGCGGCACCGCGGACCTCCTCTCGCACCAAGTCGACGAAGAGCTCGCCCGCCTCGGCGCGCGGCTCTCCGTGACGCTCTCGCGCTCCTCGGTGCGTCTCCACGGCACCGTCCTCGCGCGCAACCTCGAGCCCTTCGTCGCGCTCGTTGCCCGCCTCGTCCGCGAGCCCGCGATGCGCAACGACGACCTCGCGCGCGCCAAGCGCCGCATCCTCGACGAGCTGCGCATGTTGCGCGAGGACGATCACGGCCTCGCCGATCGCCACCTGCGCGCCTTCCTCTTCGGCGATCACGTCTACGGCCAGCCCGTCGGCGGCACCGGCGCCAGCCTCCGCGCGATCCGACGCACCGACGTCCTCGCCCACCACGCCCGCATGGTGCGCCGCGGCGCGCTCGTCTTCGGCGCGGCGGGCGCGATCGACGCGAGCACCCTCGAGCGCCTCGTCCACACCCACTTCTCGGGTCTGCCGCGCGGTGAGAAGGTCGCGACCAAGGTCCCGACGCCGACGGTGCCCAAGGGCCGCCGCGTGCTGATCGTCGACAAGAAGGATCGCAGCCAGACCCAGCTCGGGCTCGGCCTGCTCGGCATCAAGGCGCACGATCCTCTCTTCTTCCCTTTCCTCGTCGCGGACGCCGCGTTCGGCGGGACCTTCACGTCACGCCTCGTCGCCGAGGTGCGCGGCAAACGCGGCTGGAGCTACGGCGCGAGCAGCCAGATCACGGTCGCCGAGCAGCGCGACGCGTGGCGCGTGTGGACCCACCCGAGCGCCGACAACGCCGCCGCCTGCGCCGCGCTCGAGCTCGATCTGATCGAGAAGTTCGTCGACGAAGGTCCCACGGCACGCGAGGTGAGCCGCGCCAAACGGTTCCTCGCCAACGGCCGCTGCTTCGAGGAGGACACTGCCGCGCGTCGCCTCGATCTCCACCTCGGCGCGGAGCTCTTCGCGCTCGATCGCGCGCACGTCGATCGTTTCCGCCCGACCATCCGCAAGATCACGCGCGACGCCGCGCACGAAGCCTTCGCCGCGCGCGTTCGTCCGCGCGACGCCGCGATCGTCGCGGTCGGCTCCGCGAAGGCGCTCGCCGGTCCGCTCGGCGCGCTCCCCGGCGTGGTCGACGTGAAGATCGTCAAACACACCGCGCCGCTCTGAAGCCCGGCGCTGCGTCACGCGTCTCCTCGACTCTCCGACGTTCTCCGACGTTCTCCACGAGCCCCGATCATGCGAGTCCTGCTCGTCGGCCTCGACTGCGCGCCCCCTGCGCTGGTCTTCGATCGGTTCGCGGACGTGATGCCGAACGTGGCCGCGCTGCGTGCCCACGGGCTCTCCGGTCCGCTGCGCAGCGTGATGCCGCCCATCACCGTGCCCGCGTGGACCTGCATGCTCAGCGGTCGCGATCCGGGCGAGCTCGGCCTCTACGGCTTCCGCAACCGCCCGCGCGATCACGGCTACGCGCTCTCGATGGCGAGCGCGCGCGACGTGAGCACGAAACGCGTCTGGGATCGCCTCGGCGAGAGCGGACGATCCTGCGCCGCGCTCTTCGTCCCACCGAGTCATCCTCCGAGCCCGCTGCGTGGCTCGATGGCCTCGTGTTTCCTCACGCCCCCCGGCGCCGCGTGGACCTTCCCGCCTTCGCGCGCGACGGAGTGGGAGTCCCGCTTCGGCGCCTACCGCTCCGACGTCGCGAGCTTCCGCGCCGGCGACCTCACACGCATCTTCGACGAGCTGCACGCGATGACCACGCAGCACTTCGCGATCGCGCGCCACGTCTGGACCGAAGAGCGACCGAGCTTCCTCGCGACGGTCGAGATGGGCCCCGATCGCCTGCACCACGCGGCGTGGGATCACCTCGATCCGACGAGCCCTCGTCACGTCGCCGGCAACCCGTGGCTCGATCGCGCGCGCGACTACTACGCGGCGCTCGATCGCGAGCTCGGCGCGTTGCTCGACGTCGCCTCCGACGCGGTGGTGATCGTCGCGAGCGATCACGGCGCGCGCGCCTGCGAGGGCGCGTTCGCGATCAACGAGCTCCTCCTGCGCGAAGGTTGGCTCGCCACCACCGACACCCCGAGCAAGCCGACCCCACTGCGCGACGTGATCGACTGGAAGCGCACGCGCGCGTGGGCGGAGGGCGGCTACTACGCGCGCGTCTTCTTCAACGTGCAGGGCCGCGAGCCCGAAGGCGCGCTCCCCGAGGCGCGGCTCGAGCGCGCGATCGACGACGTGCGCGCGCTCTTGCTCGCCGAAGGCCCGGTCGGTACGAGCGTCTGGCGTCCGACCGAGCTCTACGGCGAGGTGCGCGGCGTCGCGCCCGAGCTGCTCGCGGTGTTCGGCGATCTCGCGTGGCGCAGCGTCGGCACGCTCGGCCACGGCGCGGTGAAGCTCACCGAGCTTCCTGCAGGCGTCGACGGCGCGAACCACGACTGGAACGGCATCGTCGTGATGAGCGGCGGCCCCTTCACCTCCACGACGTCGCGCACGATCGACGCCTCGATCTTCGACGTCGGCCGCACCGTGCTCGGCCTCTTCGGCGTCGACCCCGGCCCGCGTTGGCGGGGTCGCGACTGGAGCCGCGCCTGAGAGACGCCCAGCGCACACAGTTGAAAGTAACGCTTCTAACTTCTAGCATCACACCCGTGGAGGTGTGTGATGCGTGGCTCATGGCTTGGCTTGATCGTGCTCGCCCTCGCGGGCGGCACGGGGTGTGGTGACGACGACGGAGGTGCGGAGGTCGACGCCTCGACGCCGCTCGACGCGACGTCGATCGATGGTGGAGACGACGAGAATCCCTCGCTGGACGCGGGCGATCCGACGCGCGACGGAGGTGACGCTCCCGGCGCGGGCTGCGAAGGCGCGACCCTTCGCGACCTCCCCGCGCTCCCCGAAGCCCGCGGTCCGTGGGACGTCGGCGCACGCACGGTGACGGTCGGGCGCCTCACGGCCGAGGTCTGGTACCCCGCCGCGCCCGGCGGCGCGGGCGACGCCGTCCGCTACGACCTGCGCCAATGGCTCCCGCCCTCGGAGCGCGAGTCGATCCCCGACGACGACAACCCGTGGCAGGACTGCGACTGCCGACGCGACCTCCCGCTCGACGAAGCCCACGGCCCGTACCCGGTCGTCGTCTTCGCCCACGGCACCGCCGCCTTTCGCACGCAGTCGCTCTCGATCCTCACGCATTGGGCGAGCCGCGGCTTCGTCGTGATCGCCGCCGACCACCCGGGCCTCTTCCTCGGCGATCAGCTCGCGCTCGCGTGCCCCGACGACGCATCGGGTCCTCGCAACGTGCCGGGCGACGTCCGGCTGCTCGTCGACGCGCTCGACGCCCCGAGCGGAGAGCTCGCGTTCCTCGAAGGCCACATCGATCGTGCGCGCCTCGGCCTCGCGGGACACAGCGCGGGCGGCGCGGTGACCGGCCTCGCAGAGAGCACGCGCGCGCAGGTCGTCATCGGCCTCTCGTCCAGCCAGCCCGCGTCGGCGTCGCCCAACCTTCGCGCGTCGCTCTTCCTCGGCGCCGAAGAAGACGCGGTGGTGCGCTACTCGCAGACCGTCGAGGCCTACGAGCGATCCGCCGATCCGAAGTGGTTCCTCGGCATCGCGGGCAGCGGCCACCTCGCGCCCTCCGATCTCTGCGACCTCGAGAACGGCGAAGGCCAAGATCTCGTCGACGTCGCGCAAGAGCACGGCGTGTGCGGCGCGATGTTCGCGTCCATCCTCTTCGACTGCCAGGACTCGCACATCGATCCCGAGGACGCGCGCATCATCACGCGCGCGATCACGACCGCGGTGTTGGAGCAGACGCTGCACTGCCAAGACCGCGCGGCAGAGATCGCGGCGATCCCCGATCGATTCGACGCGGTGTCCGAGCTGAGGCCTTGACGGTCGACGCTCGGTGAGCCGACGGCCCCGCGTGCACCGAGGCCGCGTGCTCACCGCTCGCGAGAGCTCCGCGCTCACGGCTCGCGAGAGCTCCGCCCATCCGCGCGAGAGCGCTCGTACCGCGCTCGCGTGAGGACTCCCCTATCTCGCGCGAGCGCTTCGTCGTACCTGCGCGCGCATGGACATCCGCAAGGTGGCGGTGCTCGGCGCGGGCACCATGGGACACGGCATCGCGCAGGTCTGCGCGCAGAGCGGCTTCGAGGTCGCGCTCGGTGACGTCAGCGACGTCCAGCTCGCGAAGGCGGTCGAGAAGGTGCGTGGCAGCCTCGAGAAGCTCGCCAGCAAGGGCAAGCTCGACGCCGACGTCGCCACCATCCTCGGCCGCCTCACGGTCTCGAGCGCGATGGATCGCGTGCTCGAGGGTGCCGACCTCGTGATCGAAGCGGTGCCGGAGAAGATGGAGCTCAAGCTCGAGCTCTTCCGCACCGCGAGCGTGAAGGCGCCGCCGCACGCGATCTTCGCCACCAACACCTCGAGCCTCTCCGTCACGGAGATCGCCGCCGACACCGGGCGCTCCGAGCGCGTCGTGGGCCTGCACTTCTTCAACCCCGTGCCCGTGATGGAGCTGCTCGAGATCGTGCGCGGACTCTCCACCGACGACGCGACGGTCGACGCCGCCCTCGCCTTCGCGCGGCGCATCGGCAAGGACCCGATCGTCGTGAAGGATTGGCCGGGCTTCGCGACCTCGCGCCTCGGCATCATCCTCGGCTGCGAGGCCATCCGCATGGTCGAGCAGGGCGTCGCATCGCCGGCCGACATCGACAAAGCGATGAAGCTCGGATACCGCCACCCGATGGGTCCGCTGGAGCTCACCGACCTCGTGGGGCTCGACGTGCGGCTGCACATCATGGAGCACCTGTTCGCCGAGCTCGGCGAGCAGTTCCGCCCGCCCGCGCTGCTCCGCCAGATGGTCCGCGCCGGCAAGCTCGGCCGGAAGAGTGGCGAAGGCTTCTACCGATATTGAGACCGTTCCATCCGATCGTGATCGGAGCCGCGCCTCGAGAGACGTTCCAGGACTTCTCACGCTCATCCACGAAACGCGCGAAACGAGACGAGCCGACTCCGAAGAGCCGGCTCGTTTCTTTTCGTATTCGAAGACGCGTTCAGACGCTCATTCTGGACCGTCCGGGATCTCGATCACCGGCGGAACCAAGAAGAACACATCGCGTCGATCGAGCTCCGTGAACCCGTCGCCGATCACGCGGATCGTCCCGCGGAAGACCTGCGGCGAGCTGGTAGGCATCACGGTGTCGTTCTGCTTCACCACGATGTCGAAACACACCGGGTTGCCGGGCGTGACGTTGTCGATCGCGTCCGCGTAGGTGTCTCCGTTGGTGTCGCGCAGGCGATCGCCCGGGAAGACCGTGCAGGTGCGCCCCATGACGTCGCCGCCGTCGTTGTTGACGACCAGGTGGTCGACGAACGCCGCGAACGAATCGACCGCGTCGCTCGGATCGTCCTCGAAGACCACGCTGATGTCGAGCGGCGTGGAGTTCGCGAGGGTGCGGATCTGATTGAGCACGACGTCGCCGATGCTGCCCGACGCGGTGCTGTAGAGCGGGGCGCCCGCGCCATCCACGGCCCCGGTCGCGGTCGCGAGCGCCTGCAGGTTCGCCTGCCCCCCGGTCCCTTGGCCCACCCCGATCACCCGGATGTTCCGCGCGGTGAGCTCAGCGATCGTTTGGTCCCAAGTCGGCGTCGTCGCGCCGATGGAGCCGTTGTTGTAGGCGAACGCACCGCCCGGGCCGTTGTGCGTGTAGATGTCCGTGATCGCGACGACGATCGGCACGGCACCGCTGCGAAAGCACGGATATCCGAAGGTTCCCGCCGGGCAGTTCGTGCCTTCACCCGCGCCTGTGGCCGGCATGCCGCTGGTCCCACCGAGCCGCGTACCGGTCGCGATCGACCACAACGCGGGGACCAGACTCTCCGCGCCGTCGTTGCCACCCGCGGGCGAGTATCGGCTCGTCGCGCTCGCAGCCGCCGCCTCGTCGTTGGTCACGCTCTGATAGTTCCGATACGCGAAATCACCCGAGCTCCCGTATGGACTGACGGGGTAGTCGCGGTAGTCGCCGATGCCCACCCAGACGTTCGGAATCTCCATGCGAACCCGGGGAATGAACGTCGCGATGCTGCTTCGAAGGCTGGTGATCGACGAGCCCATCGAGGCCGTCGTGTCCATCAAGAAGTACACGTCGGCGACCTGCAGGTTCGTCGAGAACACGAGCGTGTCCTCCGGCGGATCCGGCGGCATCATGTACGGCTCGAAGAAGACGAAGTCGCCGCGCGTACGCGGGCTCGAGTCGGGGTTCGTCGCGTCTCCGGCGCACGTCGCATCCCCCTCGGGACACGCACCGATCTCGACGAGATCCGTCACGCCGTCCCCGTCGGTATCCGCGTTCGTCCGGTTGGTGCCGAATCGGCGCTCGTCCGCGTCGCTAAGACCGTCGTTGTCCGAGTCCGGATCGCGGAAGTCCGGGATCCCGTCGCCATCCGTGTCGACCGGCGCAGTCGTCGGATCACGCGACGGAGGACCCGCCTCTTCGAGGTCGGGATAGCCGTCGTTGTCGCTGTCGAGATCGAAGCGATCCGGAATCCCGTCGCTGTCGGTGTCCGCGGGCGGGAGGAACTCCCAACCGTCGCCGATGGTGTCGTCGTCGGAGTCGAAGTCGCGGAAGTCCGGCAACCCGTCGCCGTCGTTGTCGTTCGGCGACGCGGGATCGCCGATCTCCTGCGCGTCGCGGACGGTGTCGTTGTCGTCGTCGAGGTCTCGGTAGTCGAGGATGCCGTCGCCGTCCGCGTCGCTCGTGCCCTCGGTGACGTCGGGCATCCCGTTGCCGTCCGAGTCGGTGTCTTGGAAGTCGGGCGT
>CALJLK010000436.1 GCA_937982655.1 uncultured Sandaracinus sp. | reverse complement strand
GAATCGTGCAGCTTCGCGGACTGCGTCCGCTTCGCCTCGCACGATTCCGCTTCAAATCGGCCGAGATTCTTTCCGCCGCCACGAGGCCCGGCTCGCACGCGCCCTCGACGCCCACCGACCCGTCGCGTACCGTTCCGGCGTGCGTTGCTTCGCCGTCACGCTGACCGCCGCCCTCACCCTCGTCGCCTGCAGCGCGCCCCCCGCCGAGCAGGCCTGTCAGGATCTCTGCGACCAGCGCATCTTCGCGTGCGGCTCGCCGCAGTCCGAGGCGGAGTGCATGTGGATTTGCCTCGCCGGGATGGAGTGGCGAAAGCAGGAGGGCCGCCGCTGCCACAAGCTGCATCGCCGTGAGATCGCGTGCCTCGCGGACGTCGACGACTGCGAGTTCTTGCTCGAAGAGATCCGCTACCGCCGCGGCGATCCGTGCGCGGAGCGCGGCAACGCGCGCGCCGCCGCGTGCAACGAGAAGGGCGTCCCGGGTGACGAGCTCGTCCCGCTCTCCTTCGACCCCGACGCGGAGTGGCCGTGGTCCGAGGACGACGAGGACCTCGAGTCGGACGACGACGACGACGTCGAAGCCGACGCGGACGACGACGAAGGCGTGATCCGCGGCGACGTCTACCGCCTCTGAATCGCGCGCGCTGCGGGCCGAAGCGATCAGATCGCAGCTCGCAGCTCCGCGATCGTCGGTCGCGCGCGAGGCTCGCGGCGAAGGCACGCCGCCGACAGCTCGCTCCACTCCGCGGGTGCGTCCGCGCTCAGCGCCTCGATCAGCTCACGCAGAACCACCCCGAGCGCATGCACGTCCATCGACGGCTCGGCCGGTGCGTTCGCGCGCTGCTCCGGTGGCATGTACTGCAGCGTGCCCTCGCCGACGCGCGCGTTCTGCGTGCGCCCGCGCTCCAGCGCGAGGCCGAAGTCCGTGAGCACCACGCGATCGTCGCTGCGGAGAAGGAAGTTCGACGGTTTGAGATCGCGATGCACGAAGCCCGCGTCGTGCACGAACGCCACTGCGTCGAGCGTGGTCGTCATCCACTGGCGCGCGCGCGCGGCTCCGAGCACCCCACGCGCGAGCTCGCGACGAACGCTGCCACCTCCGCACAGCTCCATCGCGATCGCGCCGAGCGGCGGATCGAGATCGAGGATGCGCACGACGCCCGGGTGCTCGAGCGCAGCCGGCACCTTCCCCTCGACGAGAAGGCGCTCGCGCTCGACCGGACCACGGCCGTGGTAGACCTTCAGCGCCACGCGCCGATCGAGGCGCTGATCGAACGCGGCGAACACCGTGCCCGCGCCGCCGCGACCGAGCTCGCTCTCGCCCTCGGTCGCGAGCGTCATGCCCGCGAGCCCCTCGCGCGCGCCGCTCGCGAGCTCCCGCAGCCGCCCGATCCGCTCGCGCGCTCGCGGGAAGTCCAGGTCGCGCGCGATCACCTTCTCGTAGAGCCCGAGCGCTCGCGTGGTGTCGCCGCTGCGCTCCGCGATCTCCGCGGCGAGCATCGTGGCGCCGAGCGGCGCGTCGAGCCGCGCGACCAGAGGCCCGAGCAGCGAGTCCGCCGCCGCATCGTCACCGCGCGACGACAACAGCTCTGCCGCCCGCACCACGAGCCGCGTGCGTGCGGGATCGTTGTCCGCGAACCGATCGAGCACCACGCGCAGACCTTCGAGCGCACGCGCCGGTCGCCCCGCGTTCACGATCGCGTCGACGAGCTCGAGCACGAGCGCCGGATCGGGCAGCGGACCTTCCGCGAGCGCGAGCAGCTTCGCGTCCGGCGTGCTCGGCGAAGGCTCGGGCTCCGGCTCCACTTCCGCGCTCGGCGCCTCGTCGACGGGGGCGTCTTCGGTCTCGCCGAAGAAGCCACGGATCTTCTTCCAGATCACGCGACCTCCACGCGGTGGCCGTCGATCTCCAGCACGTCGCCCCGCAAGAGCGCGATCGGCGCGACCACTCGCTGCCCATCGAGCGTGCAGCCGAGCTGCGCGGTGAGCGTCGGGTGTCCGTCGACGAAGCTCACCTTGGCGCGAAGCCCGGGCACCGGCAGCGGCAGCGCGCCGACACACGCGACGTGATCGCGATCGAGCCCCGCGAGCACCTCGAGCTTCAGCCCCCACGGCTCCGCCTCGACCCGCACCGTCACGTCGTCGCCGAGCCCGATCTCCGTCGAGCCTTCGAGGCGCAGCGAGCCCGCGATCGGGAGCCCTCTCACGAGCGTGCCGTTGCGGCTGCCGAGATCGCGGACCTCGACGGCTTCCGCGCTCCACGACAGCTCGGTGTGACGTCGCGAGACGCTCGTCCCGCGCACCACCACGTCGGCGTCACGCCCGAGCGCGACCGAGGTGCCCGCGACGAAGGTCATCTCGCGCGCGTCGACGCGGAGAACGACGCGATTCGACGTCGGAAAACGCGCCTCCAGCCGGCGCAGCATCTCCGCGAGCGCGCGGTCGCTCGGATCGAGCGCGAGCGCCTTGCGCAGCGCCTCGCGGGCTTCGACACGCGCGCCGACCGCGAGCGACATCTGGTGCTCGTCGACGAGCCGCTTGAGCGCTCGTTCGCGCCGCGCGCTCTCGGTGCTCGCGTCGAGCAACGCCTCGAGCCGCTCGATGTCGCCCGCCTTCTGCAGACACCGCGCGAGGTCCTCCGTCCGCTCGAGGAGCTCCCACGCCGTGCCCGCCTCCGACCACTTCTCCGCCCGCTCGAGCCGCGCCGCCGCGTCGGCGAGGCGCTCGCGCTCGTCGGCGTTCCGCACGCCCTTACGCTGCGCCTCGTCGAGGATCGCGAGCCCGATGCGCCCCTCGATCTCCACGCGCCGCGGGTGCTCCTCGGGCAGCCAGCGCAGCGCGTCGCGGTAGGCCGCGAGCCGTTCGTCGAGCGCGGTCGCGCGCGCGGCCGCGAAGAGGAGCGCGTTCGCGGCCTCCTCCGACGCGTCGGCTTCGGCGTAGAGCGCCGCCGCCTCGCGGTACTCGCCCCGCCCCTCGGCTCGGCGAGCCCGGCGATACGCGCTCGAGAAGGTGCGACGCAGCCAGCTCACGCGCGCGAATCTACCAGTCGAGGTCTCTGCCTTCGACACTTTCGGTCTTCTCGAGCCCCCCGCGCCGGGCAACGGCAGATCCGCTTCCGACGCGGGTCGCGCGCGTCGAGCCGCGCGGTCGTTGTGGGCGATCCCCCGACTTGGCCCACGAAGCTCGCTCGCGCTTCGTGTATGCTCGGTCGCGCCGTTCGCACGACGGGCCGCAGAGCCGGTCGCGACGGGCGCCTCAGCCGCCAAGGAACACCGACCGCAATGACCAACCGTCTCGGAGAGCTCCTCGTCCGGTCCCGCCGCATCAGCCTCGAGCAGCTCAAAGCCGCGCAAGACACGCAGAAGAAGGACGGGGTCAGCCTCGGGTACGCCCTCGCCAAGATGGGCTTCATCTCCGACCAGGAGATCACCCAGTTCCTCAGCCAGCAGTACCGCGTGCAGGCGATCGATCTCTCCGAGTACGAGATCGATCCCGACGTCCTCAAGCTCATCACGCAAGAGGTCTGCTCGCGCCACAAGATCATCCCGGTCTCGCGCGCGGGCGCGTCGCTCATCGTCGCGATGGCCGATCCGTCGAACCTCCACGCGATCGACGACATCAAGTTCCTCACCGGCTACAACGTCGAGCCCGTCGTCGCCTCCGAGGCCGCGATCCAGACCGCGATCGAGCGGTACTACGCGGCGCCGGAGATCAACTACGACGAGATCATGGACGGCTTCGACGAAGGCGACATCGAGGTCGCCGGCGACGAAGACGACGTGAACCTGGTCGACCTCGAGCGCGCCTCGGGCGACGCGCCGGTCGTGCGCCTCTGCAACGCGATCCTGCTCAACGCGATCAAGAAGGGCGCCTCCGACATCCACGTCGAGCCCTACGAGAAGTCGCTCCGCGTCCGCTACCGCATCGACGGCGTGCTCCACGAAGAGATGGCGCCGCCCATGAAGCTCAAGAACGCGCTCGCCTCGCGTCTGAAGATCATGTCGTCGCTCGACATCGCCGAGCGTCGTCTGCCGCAGGACGGCCGCATCAAGCTCAAGCTCGGCAAGGGCAAGGAGATGGACTTCCGCGTCTCCTGCCTACCGACCCTCTGGGGCGAGAAGATCGTCCTTCGTCTGCTCGACAAGTCGAACCTGCAGCTCGACATGACGAAGCTCGGCTTCGAAGAGAAGGCCCTCAAGGACTTCAAGAAGCAGATCCACCAGCCCTACGGCATGGTGCTCGTCACGGGGCCCACCGGCTCCGGAAAGACGACCACGCTCTACTCGGCGCTCTCGGAGCTCAACGACAGCGAGACCAACATCTCCACCGCCGAGGATCCGGTCGAGTTCAACCTCACCGGCATCAACCAGGTGCAGATGCACGAGGACATCGGCCTGAACTTCGCCGCCGCGCTGCGCTCGTTCCTGCGCCAAGACCCCGACATCATCATGGTCGGTGAGATTCGTGACTTCGAGACGGCCGAGATCGCCGTCAAGGCCGCGCTCACCGGCCACTTGGTGCTCTCGACGCTCCACACCAACGACGCGCCCTCGACCGTCACGCGTCTGCTCAACATGGGCGTCGAGCCCTTCCTCGTGACCGCGTCGCTCAACCTCGTCCTCGCGCAGCGCCTCGCGCGCAAGATCTGCAACGACTGCAAGGTCGAGGTGAAGATGGAGCCCCAGGCGCTCCTCGACGTCGGCTTCAAGCAGAGCGAGCTGCCGAACGTGAAGACCTTCAAGGGCTCCGGCTGCCGCACCTGCAACGACAGCGGCTACAAGGGCCGCATCGCGCTCTACGAGGTCATGCCCTTCACCGATCGCCTCAAGGAGATGGTCCTCCAGGGCTGCTCCACCGCGGAGCTGAAGGAAGAGATGATCCGTGAGGGCGTGAAGTCGCTCCGCATGAGCGGCCTCTCCAAGGTGGTCGAGGGCGTGACGACGATCGACGAGGTCGTGCGAGTCACGAGCGCCGACTCGCACTGAAAAGAAGCTGGGCCGATTTCCGCAAGCCGCCCTGCCGGACGGCGCGCAGCGAGCGGAGTGAGCGGTTCGAAGTGGAATCGTT
>CALJLK010000435.1 GCA_937982655.1 uncultured Sandaracinus sp. | reverse complement strand
GCCTCGAACGTTCCCGCGCCCGGCGGTCACGTGCTCTTCGCGCAGGTCGGCGCGCGCCTGCCGAGCAAGGACGGCGGTGTCCTCGAGATCGGCGAGCGGAAGCTCGGCGGCGTCGTGAGCTCCGGCATGATCTGCGCGGAGGACGAGCTCGGCCTCGGCGACGACCACGACGGCATCTTCGTCTTCGGCGAGCGCGGCGCGCCGGCAGCTCCCGCGCCCGGCACCTCGCTCGCGGACGCGCTGCCGACCGACGACGTCGCGCTCGAGATCAGCCTCACGCCGAACCGCCCCGACTGCCTCGGTCACCTCGGCGTCGCGCGCGATCTCGCGGCCGTGATGGGCCTGCCCTTCGCGCCGCCCGCCATCCACGCGAAGCACGTCGCCAAGAACGTCGTGACGCGCGAAGGGCATGGGCGCCTGCACCTCGAGTGGCACGGCGATCCGACCCACGACGTCGACGTCGATCTCTCGGGCTTCCGCATCGATCTGCCGGACCCCGCGCGCTGCCCACGCTACGGCGCCGCCTTCGCGCTCGGCGTGAAGGACGGACCCACGCCGTTCTGGCTGCGCCATCGCCTGCACGTGCTCGGGCACCGCTCGATCTCGGCGCTGGTCGACGCGACCAACCTCGTGATGCTCGAGAGTGGCCATCCGATCCACGGCTTCGATCTCGAGCGTCTGCGCGGCGGCCGCATCGAGGTGCGGCTCGCGCACGCCGGCGAGACCATGAAGACGCTCGACGGAGTCGAGCGCACGTTCACGAGCGACGACCTGCTCATCTGCGACGGCGAGGGCCCGGTCGCGGTGGCGGGCGTGATGGGCGGACTCGAGAGCGAGCTGAACGCGCACACGAAGCACGTCGCGATCGAGTGCGCGTACTTCGATCCGCGCTCGGTGCGTCGCACGTCGCGGCGGCTCGGCCTGCACACCGACGCGAGCCATCGCTTCGAGCGCGGCGTCGATCCGAGCGACGTACCCTGGGTGCTCGCGCGCGCGGCCGCCTTGATGGCGGAGCTCGGCGGCGGCGTCGCGGTGCGCGAGGCGATCGACGTCTACCCGGTACCGATCGAGCGCGCGAAGATCACGATGACGCGCGCGCGCGCGAACCTCTTGCTCGGCTACGAGGTGCCGCCCGAGGTGCCGGGGCAGATCCTGCGCACGCTCGGTTGCGAGGTCGTCTCGGAGGACGGCGACGCGATCACCGTGCTCGCGCCGACCTGGCGTCCGGACCTCGGTCGCGAGGCGGATCTCATCGAAGAGGTCGGTCGCATCCACGGCTACCACCACGTGCCGACCACGATCCCCGCGGTGCGTCCCTCGCCGCGTGGCACCGCGCCGGGCCTTCGCTTCGAGCGCCGCGTGCGCGAGACGGCCGCGAGCGTCGGTCTGCACGAGGCGGTGTGCTACGGCTTCGTCCCGCGCGCGGACGCGGAGGCGCTGCGTCTCTCGGGCGCGCTCGTCACGCTGCAGAACCCGCTCGGCGGACGCGACGTGATGCGCCCGGCGCTGCTGCCCGGCCTCGCGCAGTCGGCGTCGGTCGCGTTGCGTCATCAAGCGACGTCCGCCGCGCTCTTCGAGCTCGGGCGGGTGTTCCGCGCGAGCGACGAGGGCGCGTGGGGTCGCGTGTACAAGACGCGCGACGAAGACGAGAAGCTCCCGCGCGAGCAGCCCGCGCTCGGTCTGCTGCTCGTTGGCGAGCGACCCGCGTGGATCGGCGAGCGCGGCGACTACGACTTCTACGACGTGCGAGGTCGCGTGGAGGCCGTCGTGCGCGCGCTGACCGGTCTGCTCCCGCGCGTCGCGCCGGACGACACGCTCGACGTGGACGCGTCGTTCCTCCACCCGACGCGGCGCGCGCGCCTCTTCCTCGGCGAGCACCCGATCGGCGTGCTCGGCGAGGTGCACCCGGACGTCGCGGCACACTTCGATCTCGGCGATCGCCGTCCGCAGTACGCCGAGCTCGACGTACGCGCGCTCTTCGCCGCCGCGCAGATCGTGCCGGCGCCGAAGGCCACCGAGCCTCCGCGCATCCCTGCCGTCACGCGGGACGTCGCGCTCCTCGTGCCGAGCGCGACGCAGGCGGCGGCGCTCGAGGCGTGTCTGCGCGAAGGCGCGGGCGGCCTCGCGGAGGAGGTCCAGCTCTTCGACGTCTACGTCGGCCAGGGGCTCCCCGAAGGGACCAAGAGCCTCGCGTTCCGCGTGCGCTACCGCGATCGGAACGAGACGCTCACCGACAAGCGCGTCGACGCCGCCCACGCGGCCGCGATCGAAGCGACGAAGAAGCTCGGCGCGACGGCTCGCTGACGACGGCGCTCGTCGACGCACGATCGACGCGCGCATCGCACGATCAGCGCGCGCATCGCACGATCGAAGCGACGTGCGTCGACGAGCGGTGATCACCGACGTCGTGCGGGCGCGGCCACGGTCACCGCGGCGTGCACGACCGCATCCTGCTCGTCGTTCGTCTCGAGCTCGCCGAGCAGATCCACGAGCCGCCGCCGCACCTCGACGAGATCCGCGCGCAGCTCGAGCTCGGGCGCGCGCGCGGCGACCTCTTCGTGGCGCGCACGCTCGCGCAGCACCTTCTTCGCGCCGGCGACCGTGAGCCCGCGCTCGTGCAAGAGCTCCCGCAGGAAGAGCGCGAGCTGCACGTCACGCCGGTGGTACTGCCGGTGCGCGCCGCGCGTCTTGCGCGGTCGGAGCTGACTGAACTCGTTCTCCCAATAGCGGAGCACGTGCGGGCGCACGCCCACCAGCTCGGCGACCTCGCCGATGCGGAACCACTCCTTCTCCGGAAGCGCTCGCGTCCCCATCGCGGCTTCGCGTCCGGATCAGTCCTCGCTCGCCTCGTCGAGATCGTCGTCGTCGTCGAGCTCGTCGTCGCCTTCGCCGCGCAGCCGATCCTTGTGCGGGTTCAGCACGGTCTTGAGGACCTGGCTCGGCTTGAAGGTGAGCACGCGCCGCGCGCTGATGGGGATCGGAGCGCCCGTCTGCGGGTTGCGGCCCACGCGCTCCTTCTTCTCGCGCACCACGAAGTTCCCGAAGCCGGAGATCTTGATCTTGCTCCCCTCGGTCAGGACTTCCTTCATGGTGTCGAAGACGGCCTCCACGATCTCCGCGGCTTCCTTCTTCGAGAATCCCCCGACCTTCTCGTAGACGGCGTCGATGATCTCGGCCTTCGTCATGAACGGCACGCTCCTCTAGGCGACGACGAAGGGAACCACGATTCGTCTCGGATCTCAACCGGTTGCGCAGAGCACGCTCGCACCCGCTCGCGAGCACGAGCGGCGCATGTGCCGTGAGCACGTGCGGGAGCACGCGCCGAGCACACACGCAGGGAAAGAACGTGTCGTAAAACCCTTGCGAGGTCCCGATCGCGGCGTCATGGTTCGCGTCCCTCGCACCTCCCGGGTGCCTCACGGCACGCGGGGAGTGCAATCGGATCGGGGCGTAGCGCAGCTTGGTAGCGCACCATACTGGGGGTGTGGGGGTCGCTGGTTCAAATCCAGTCGCCCCGACCGAACGGGCCCGAAGCAGACGCTTCGGGCCCGAAACTTTTCCGTCGTTCGCATCGCGCGAGGCCGTTCGCATCGCGTCGTCCTTGGCCGGCTCGCGCGCGTGCTCCATCCTCGCCGCGTTGATTCGCCTCGAGGACATCCACAAGGCCTACAAGACCCCCGTGCTGCGCGGCGTGAGCCTCGACGTGCCGGAGGGCTGCATTTACGCGCTCATCGGGCCCGGCGCGAGCGGCAAGAGCGTGCTGCTCAAGATCGTCGCCGGCCTCGTGGTGCCCGAGCGTGGCCGCGTCTTCCTCGGCGACGACGAGGTCACGAACCAAGACGAGCTTCGCCTCGCCGAGCTGCGTAAGCGCATCGGGATGCTCTTCCAGAACTACGCGCTCTTCGATCGCAGCGTGAAGGAGAACATCGCGTTCCCGCTCCGACGCCTCGACGCGTCGATCTCCGAGGCCGAGATCGCGGAGCGCGTCGCGGAGCGTCTACAGCGCGTCGCGCTCCCCGGCACCGAAGAGCGCGATCCGTCGAGCATGTCCGGCGGACAGAAGAAACGTATCGGCATCGCGCGCGCCACCATCGCCAAGCCGCCCATCCTCCTCTACGACGAGCCCGTCGCCGGCCTCGACCCCGTCACGAGCCAGAAGATCTACGACCTCATCCGCGACGAGCAGCGCGCAATGGGCACCACGGTGATGGTCATCTCCAGCGACGTCGCGGGCGTGCTCACGATCGCCGATCGCGTCGGCATGCTCCACGAAGGCCGCCTCGTCTTCGACGGCACGGTCGACGAAGCCCGCACGAGCGAGGAGCCCGCCGTGAAGCAGTTCGTGCACGGGCTGACCGAAGGCCCGCTCTGATCGGCTCGACCCTCGGCGCGCGCGCTCAACCCGACGGCATCCAACCACCGCCGCGCTGCCTCACTCGGCACTCGGGGCGGAGCTCGCTGCGCGCGTCGTCGGTGAGGAGCTCGCAGGGATCGAACCAGTGGACGGTTCGGTGGCGCGCTCGGAGCGGCGGGAGCGTGTGCGGGGCGAACTCGCCGTCGGGGCAGCGCTCGTGCCAGAGCGCGTCGCGGTCGGGGACGTCGTCGAAGAAGCAGAGCTCCTTCACGCCGCCGTTGCAGTTGGTGGCGACCACGAGCACGGGGCCCGGAAGCGCGGCGTCGTGACAGCGGAGCACGACGTCGTGGTGGAACTCGCCTTGGGTCCAGTGCGCGAGGAGCTCGTAGCCACCGTCGTGCAGCGCGTCGAGCACGGCGCCGAGCGTGAGCGCGTCGTGAAGTCGGCGGCTGACCCCGCCGACCTGGCCGAGAAGGTCCGGTCTCATCGTGTCTCGACTCCTGAAGCCCCGATGGGCGTCGTCACCGCGTTCGCTGCGCCCAGCGTCGTTGGCTCCCAGCCACCCACCATCCGCTTCACCGCAGCACGAACCCGTACGGCGTCGCGCTCTGCACTTCGGCGAAGCCTTCGACCACGTCGCTCGGGATGCGCGCGGCTTCGATCACGGTGCGCCAGAGGCGCGCGCTCGAGAGGCGGCCGTTGGTGCCGCGGAAGCCTTCGCTCAAGGGCGCGCCGTCCTCGCCGGGCGGGTGGTAGGTGACGCCGTTGCGGCTGCCTTCGTCGGTCAGGCGGATGTCGCCGTAGTAGCCGCCGCGGATGCGACCGCCGGCGAGGATGAGGGTGTTCTTGCCGTCGTGGCCGTAGCTGTTGGCGTGCGGCGCGCGGCTTCCGTCCGCGGTGTAGACGGCGATGACGGTGCGCTCGTAGAGGCCGTCTTCCTGGAGGCGCGCGATGAGGCGCGCGAGGGGCTTGGCGAGCTGTTGGGCCTGCGTGCGCACCGCCGACTGCGGGCGGTAGGTGTGCAGATCCATGTAGTCGAACTCGAGCGCGACGGTGCGCGTGAGGCCGGCGGAGAGGAGCTTGTAGGCGTACGCGACCTGCTCCCAGATCTGCGCCTTCACTTGGCCTTCTCCGCACTCGAAGCTCTCGAGGTCGTTGCGCGTGCAGGTCTGGGAGGGAACACCGCTGCCCCAGTAGGCGCGCTCTTCCTCGGTGAGCGGCAGGCTGACCACGCGCGGCTCGGCGACGTGGAGCTGCTGGCGGAGCTCGTCGATCTGGCGCTGGTGATCGTCGCGCACGCGGGCTTGGATGCGGCGACGCGCGAGGAAACGATCGTCGAGACGACCGAGCGCGCGCTGAATCGCATTCGCCTCGCCCGCGCTGCGCACGAGGCTCGGATCGTCGACGAAGGGCGGGAAGAGATCGAAGAGCTCGCCGCGGCTGCGGACACGATCGAGCTCGCCGCCGGGTAGACCCGCCGCGAAATGATAGACGGTTTGATTGGAGCGGCTGATGCCTTTGAACGCGATGCCGTTGCGGAGGCTCGGATCGAGCGACTTCGACCAATGATTGTGGACGCACGCGGGGGTGGGGACGGTGCCGTAGTCTTCCATGTTGCCGCTCGACGACGACGCAGGGTCGTTCTCGAAGAGCGACATGTAGCCGGGGAGTCGCTCGCGGCGGCGACCGGGGGTGCGGATGGGGTTGGCGGCCTCGTGGCCGTGGATGTCGCCCGCGGTCGGCTCGCCGAAGTCGATCTGCGCGACGCTGTCGACGAAGGGGGCGAGCTCGTACGAGTCGGCGGTGAGGAAGACGTTGCCGGTGGAGGTGGGCGTCATGCGCAGCTCGTCGGGCTGCGCGAAGAACGTGAGGCCGTCGCCGGTCTCGCCGCGGTGCACGCGACCGAAGCTCGCGATGCCGGGTGGCACGAAAACGTGCATCTGATCCCATTGATCACGCAGGCAGATCTCGAGGAAGAGCGTGCCGCCGTCGTCGGGGGGCTGGGCTCCCGCCTTCGAGGGACCGAACGCGCGCAGCGCGGAGGGGAGGGCGCCGGTGCGGAGGCTCGCGCCGAGGGCAGATGCGCCGAGCGCGCCCAGGCCGAGGGTTCCGAGTCCACCGCTCAAACCGCCGAGGAACGTACGTCGCTTCATCGTTCTTCTCCGGAATCAGAGTCGGAACCTTCGGAATCGGCGCCCACTCCGAGCTGGGTCGCGAGCGAGCGCACGAAGCGCGGATGGGTGACGGTGGCCACCACGAGATCCACGAACGTCGGCGCCTCGCCGAGGGTCGCGACCACGTCACGCGTGAAGCGGTGATCGACGTCGGTCGCGGGCACCGTGTGCTCGACGAGCTTCTCCACCGCGCAGCGCACGAACTCCGGATGCTCGGCCACCGCGTGCGCGGCCTCGCCGAGGTGCGCGACCTGGCGGCCGAGCATCTGCGAGGACTCGTTCGCGGCGAGCTCCGCGACGAGGTGCGAGGTCATCAGACCGCCGAACGACTCGCCCGGCATTCCGTCCGGGTTCTGCAGACCCGTCGCGTCCTCGCGCCAGACACCCGCCGCGTCGAATCGCACGAAGAGCTGCGCGTGCGCGCCGAACTGTCCGTGGCACGCGTAGCAGTGGAAGCCGTTGGCGATGCCGCTCATCGCGGCGTCCGGATCGGTCTGCTCCTCCGCGGTGAGCGCGCGGAACATCGGGAGCAGCGTGTCGCGCGGGAGGCGCGGCTCCATCGACTCGGGCAGCGGGTACTCGTTGCAGAGGAACGCGTGCGTGATGGTGCCGGCGCGCGTGAGGTTGAAGCGGCCCGAGCGCACCGAGAGGAACGCGCGCGTGGTGAGCACGCCGGCCGCGTAGGGCGCGCCGGAGTCGCAGTCGGTGTCCTCACCGTCGCGGCCGACGCAGCGCTCGCGCGTGAGGATGGTGCCCCAGGGCTCGCCGTCGCGGACGACGCGCTCGACGATCCGGCCGGGCAGGCCGTAGTCGATGCCGTCGCGCTCTCCGCCCGAGACCGCGAGCGAACGTTCGACCAGGCGACGCGCGCTGCGGGCGAGCGCGGGCTCTTCGCCCCACGCACGCACGACCTCCGCGAAACGCGAGGGGCTGGTGGTCAACGTGGTGACCTCGTCGGCGGTGAGCCCACGCTCGACGAGCACGGGCGCGACGAAGCGCGCGACCGCGAGCGTCTGTTCGGACGTCGCGACCTCTTCGATGGCAGCGTCGGCAGGCATCGCGGCGTCGTCGTTCATCGGGCGCGTGGCGAGCTGGCCGTCGCACGCCGTGAGCGCGACAAGCGCGACGAGCGGGACGAGCGCGAGCCGTCGGCGGCTGACCCCGCCGACGCGAAGGCACAGCGCGAGCCGTC